>NZZG01000147.1 GCA_002698575.1 Pimelobacter sp.
CCTACCGGGTCCCGCAGTCAAGGACGGCCGCAGGCCGCCGCGAAGCGGGCGAGCGAAGCTCGATCCTTGACGGCGGGAGCAGGTCGGCTACGCGCGCGGTCCCGCTACCTCCACCACCGCAACCACCAGGACCAACCCCAGGAACCCGCGCCTACTCGGCGCCGACCTCCTTGGCCAGCGTCCCGAGGTACAGCTCGATGACCTTCGGGTCGTTGGCCAGCTCGCGTCCGGTGCCGGTGTAGGCGTCGCGACCCTGGTCGAGCACGTACCCGCGGTCGCAGACCTGCAGGCAGCGGCGGGCGTTCTGCTCGACCATCACGACGCAGACCCCCGTCTTGTTGATCCGGCGGGTGCGGATGAAGGTCTCGTCCTGGCGGACCGGCGACAACCCGGCCGACGGCTCGTCGAGGAGCAGCACGGAGGGCTCCATCATCAGGGCGCGCGCCATGGCCAGCGACTGCCGCTCACCACCGGAGAGCGCTCCGGCACTGCGGTCCTTGCGCTCGTGCAGGTTGGGGAAGAGGTCCCAGGTCGCCGCGAGCCGCTCCTTGAGCTTCTTGGGGCGCAGGAAGAGCCCCATCCGCAGGTTCTCCTCGATGGTGAGCGAGGGGAAGACGTTGTTGTTCTGCGGAACGAAGCCGACGCCCATCTGCACGAGCTGGTTGGCCTTCATGTTGGTGATGTCGCGCTCCCCCAGCCGCACCTCACCGGAGTGGATCTTGACCAGGCCGAACATCGCCTTGAGCAGGGTCGACTTGCCGGCACCGTTGGGACCGATGATGCCGATCATCTCGCCCGGGTAGGCCGTCAGGCTGCACCCGTTGAGGATGTTGACGCCGGGGAGGTAGCCGGCGACGAGGTCCTTGGCCTCGACGACCGGCTGCTGGCCCGTGGGTGAGCTGCTCATGCGTGCTTCCCTTCGTCGGTGCTCTCCTGGGACGGCGCGCCTGCCTCGGCGGCGGTCTCGGACATGGGTCCGAGGTCGGCGCTCTCGTCGAGCAGGTCGTCATCGCCCAGGTCGGTGTCGTGGTGGGCGCCGAGGTAGGCGTCGATCACGGCGGGGTTGGCCATCACGGTGTCGGCCGGGCCCTCGGCGACGACCTGGCCCTCGGCCATGACCACGACCCAGTCGGAGATGTGCTGGACGACGTGCATGTCGTGCTCGACGAACAGCACGGTGGTGCCCTCGTCGCGCAGTGCCTGGATGTGACCCAGCAGGGACTGGGTCAGCGCCGGGTTCACCCCGGCCATCGGCTCGTCGAGCATGATCATCTTCGGGTCGCTCATCAGCGCTCGCGCCATCTCGAGCAGCTTGCGCTGACCACCCGACAGGCTTCCGGCGTAGTCGTCCTTCTTCTCGAGCAGCTTGAACCGCTCCAGCAGACCCGCGGCCTTCTCCTCGACCTCGCGCTCCTGCGAGGACCAGATCGGTCGGAACATGCAGCGCAGCAGGCTCTCGCCGCGCTGGTCCTTGGCCCCGAGGAGCATGTTGTCCATGACCGTCATCCGGCTCAGTGCCTTGGTGAGCTGGAAGGTGCGCACCATCCCCGACTTGGCCACCGCGGAGGCGCCCGTCTTGTCGAGCGTGGCACCGTCGAAGGACCAGTGGGCCCCCTTGCCGGCGCTGCTCGGCTTGTCGAAGCCCGTGATCAGGTTGAAGAACGTGGTCTTCCCGGCACCGTTCGGTCCGATCAGGGCGGTGATCATGCCGCGCTGGACCTCGAGGTGGTTGACGTCGACCGCAGTGATGCCGCCGAAGCGGCGGGTGATGTTGTCGACCTGGAGGATCGGGTCCGGCTTGGCGGAGCCGGGCTCCTGGGCCACGTCGGCCATGAGCCGACGGCGTACGGCGGGGTCGGCCATGCCGACGGTTGTCTCAGACATTGAACCGGAGCTCCCTCTTGTTGCCCAATATCCCTTGTGGTCGGAAGATCACCAGCAGCATCAGGCCGACGCCCACCACCACGTAGGAGAACTGCTCGGTCTGCGAGTTGGTCATGATCGCGTCCGGGATGTAGGCGCCGGACGCCTCGCGGATCAGGATGCGGGCCGAGAAGAAGATGATCGTGCCGAGCACCGGACCGAAGATGGTCGCCGCACCGCCGAGCAGCAGCGCGGTGTAGGCGAAGAACGTCAGCGAGCGACCCATGGAGTCGGCCTGCACCGTGCCGGTCAGGACGTAGACCATGCCGCCCAGCGAGCCGAACATGCCGCCGATGATGAGCGCCTGCATCTTGATCGCGAAGACGTTCTTTCCGAGGCTGCGCATCGCGTCCTCGTCCTCACGCACCCCGCGCAGGAGCCGGCCCCAGGGGCTGCGCACCAGCAGGAAGACCACCGCGCACGACAGTCCGACGATGAACCAGGCGATCATCCGCACCCACCAGCCGTCGACACCGGTGCGGTCGTAGGTCTTGGGGAAGGTGAAGAAGATGCCGAGCACGGCCACCAGGATCAGCACGCCGGCCAGCACGGCCTTGCGACCCTTGGACGTCTTCCAGGCGGCGTAGGCGGCCTGGCCGCCGAACAGCACCGCGAGCATCAGGCTCGAGAAGATCACGAACGCCACCACGCGACTGAAGATGTCCGTGGCGGTGTCCCGGTCGGCGTACGCCGGCACCACCACGGTCAGGATCGCCCCCAGCACCAGGGCGACCGCGACCAGGGCGCGGCGCAGCGTCGACGACGTCGGGGCCAGCACGGCTCCCCCGGCGGCCTTCAGGCTCCGGAGCAGCACCACCGCGCCCACGATGGCGCCGATCAGCACGACCAGGCCGAGGACCTGGACCCACCGCGCACCGTCGGCGACGTCGGTGTAGTTGAACTCCAGCAGGGTCAGGCGACCCGAGCCGAGGAACGACAGCGAGATGAACGGCCCTTGGTAGTCCTTGCCGAAGATGCCCTGGGAGCCTCCGGTGAAGTCCTCGAAGGCCGCTAGTCGTCCGGAGTACCGGACGATCTCGGCGGCCGAGATCGTCACGATCGCCAGGTAGTCGCCTCGCAGCTTGAGCGTCGGTAACCCGAGGATCAGCGAGAAGACGAAGCTCACCACGAAGCCGATCAGCACCGCGAACAGCAGCGGGATGTCGTAGGTGATCGAGATCGCCATGCCGTAGGCGCCCAGCAGCATGTAGCCGGCCTGACCGATGTTGAGCAGGCCGGTGAAGCCGAAGTGGATGTTCAGGCCGATGACCGCGATCGCGACCGCGGCGGTGTTGGGCGCGATCGCCTCGCGCATCGTGGCGTTGAGGATGCTCAGAATGGTGTCCATGTGGGCTCCTTCAGCCGACCCGTGCTGCTCGACCGAGCAGGCCCTGGGGCCTGACCATCAGCAGGACGATGAGGATGACGAGGGCGACGGCGTACTTGAGGTCGCCCGGGGCGCCGAGCGGTCCGGCCAGCTCGACCACCAGCCCGATGATGATGGCCCCGACGAAGGCGCCAAAGGCGGTGCCGAGCCCCCCGAGGGTCACTGCGGCGAAGAGCAGCAGCAGGATCTGCATGCCGGTGTCCCACCGGATGCCGTTGCTGACCACGAGTGCGTAGAAGACACCACCGAGCCCGGCGAGGCCCGCGGCCACGATCCAGACCATCCGGATGATCTTGTCGACGTCGATGCCGGACGCGGCGGCGAGGGCCGGGTTGTCCGACACGGCCCGGGTGGCCTGCCCCACCCTCGTGTAGAGCAGGACGTAGCCGACGATGCCGATCGCCACCAGGGCGACGCCCATGGCCACGAAGGACATCCCGGTCAGCCGGATCGGGCCGAGCTCGACGACGTCGAAGTTGCGGACCACGACCTTCTGCTGGGAGGCACCGACGAAGTACTGGAACGCGTACTGCGCGGCCAGCGACAGCCCGATCGTCACGATCATCATCTGGGTGAGCCCGAGGCCCCGTTTCCGCAACGGCTTCCACATCACGAAGTCCTGAAGGAAGCCGCTGAACCCACAGATCAACGTGGTGAGCACGATGCCCACCCACAGGTTGATGCCGGCGACGTTGCACAGCCCGTAGGCGACCATGCCGCCGAGGGTCACCTGCTCGGCGTGGGCGAAGTTGGACAGCCCCGTGGTGCCGTAGATCAGGGACAGACCGACCGAGGCCAGGGCCAGCAGCAGCCCGAGACGCAGGCCCTGGGCGATGCTCTGGATGATCTGGTCCCCGAAGCTGTCACCCCCGGCGTCGAAGTCGACAGATCGTACGTTGAGGTCCGGACTCACCGAGCCTCCGAGCGCGACGGTGACCTTGATCGAGCCGTCCGGGCCCTGGAAGCGCTCGGCGGGCGGGCGCACCTCCAGCCCGTCGGGGAGCTCCCCGACGCTCACGAGGTAGTCACCGGCCTCGGTGACCTGGAAGCTGAACTTGCCGTCGGCCTCGGTGGTCAGCGAGTCGACCTCGACCCCGTCGGCATCGAGCAGCGTGACCTCGACCCCTTCGACGGGGTTGGCGCGGTTGCCCACCGTGCCCGTGACGCAGCCGGTCTGGTCGGCCTGGGCCAGGCAGAGCACCACCGCGTTGGCAGGCGGGGCGCCCATCAGCAGCGCCAGGGGCGCGAGCAGCATGCCCAGCAAGGCACCCACAACAGTCGTTCGTCTACGAATACCGGGTGGCCTCGTGCATGGCTTCACGTGGTTCTCCTCCTCCGCGCCCGGCTGGGCGGCGACTCAGCAGTCTAGGGGCACGTTCGGCCGCTGAGCAGCACATCGGCAAAGCCGGTCGGAGCGCAACGAGGGCTTAACTACCTCGTGACCGTGTCGAGACCTGCCGGACCTCGACCACGTCGTTCGCGCGCGTGGCTCACGATCCCCCGGCGATCTCCGGGCCGTGGGTCACCACGCCCTCGGCGACCTGGCGCATCGACAGGCGCAGGTCCATCGCGGTCTTCTGGATCCAGCGGAAGGCCTCCGGCTCGGAGAGCGACAGCTTCTCCTGCAGCACCCCCTTCGCCCGGTCGACCGACTTGCGGGTCTCGAGGCGCTCCTGGAGGTCGTGCACCTCGCTCTCAAGCTGGGCGAGCTCGGCGAAGCGCGAGACCGCCATCTCGATCGCCGGCACCAGGTCGGACTGGGTGAACGGCTTGACCAGGTAGGCCATCGCCCCCGCGTCGCGGGCCCGCTCGACGAGCTCGCGCTGCGAGAAGGCCGTCAGGATCACGACCGGCGCGATCCGCTTGGCAGCGATCGCCTCCGCGGCCGCGATGCCGTCGAGGACCGGCATCTTGACGTCGAGGATCACCAGGTCGGGGCGGTGCTCGGTCGCCAGCTCGATCGCCCTGGCCCCGTCGCCGGCCTGACCGACGACGTCGTACCCCTCCTCGGTGAGCATCTCGGCGAGGTCCATCCGGATCAACGTCTCGTCCTCGGCGATGACGACGGTGCGTCTCGCGGCCGTGGTCGGACTCGGGGACGCTGCGGGGGTGGGGGTGTCGTTCACCCGCCCAGGGTAGTCGGCGCCGCAGGTGAGGGTGGTGATCGGCTAGGGTTTCGTCCGCATCAGCCCCGGTAGTCCAACGGCAGAGACAATGGTCTCAAACACCATCCAGTGTGGGTTCGAATCCCACCCGGGGTACTCAGCGAACGATGCTGCGAACGACGCTGCCGGGCGGTCGGAGAGCAGCGGGGATCAGGGCTGACGGTAGGCCGGTGCCACGCCGTTGATCGCGTCGCCCATCTGGTGGATGCGCAGCGCGTTGGTCGAGCCGGGGATGCCCGGCGGGCTCCCGGCGACGATGACGACCAGGTCGCCCTCCTTGACCCGTCCGATCTGCAGCAGCTGCTCGTCGACCTGGCGCACCATCTGGTCGGTGTGCTCGACGGCGTAGGTGCGGAAGGTCTCGACGCCCCAGCTCAGCGACAGCTGCGAACGGACCTTGTTCTCCGGCGTGAAGGCCAGCACGGGCACCTTGCTGCGCAGGCGCGAGAGCCGCTTGGCCGAGTCACCGCTCTGGGTGAAGGCCACGATGTACTTCGCGCCCACGCGGGTGGCCACCTCCTCGGCGGCCTTGGCGATCACGCCGCCGCGCGTGTGCGGGTCCCAGTCGATCGCCTCGAACTGTCCGAGGTCGGACGGCTCGAGAGCGTGCTGCTCGGTCGCGGAGATGATCCGAGCCATCGTCTCCACGGTGTGGATCGGGTGGTCGCCCACGCTGGTCTCGCCCGACAGCATCACCGCGTCGGCACCGTCCAGCACCGCGTTGGCGACGTCGCTGGCCTCGGCCCGCGTCGGCGCCGGGTTGGTGATCATCGACTCCAGCATCTGGGTGGCCACGATCACCGGCTTGGCGTTGAGGCGGGCCTTGTCGACGACCTTCTTCTGCAGGAACGGCACGTCCTCCAGCGGGCACTCCACGCCGAGGTCGCCGCGCGCCACCATGAAACCGTCGAAGGCGCCGACAACCTCGTCGAGGTTGTCGATCGCCTGGGGCTTCTCGATCTTGGCGATCACCGGCAGCAGGACGCCCTCCTCCCGCATGATCGCGCGCACGTCCTCGGCGTCGGCGGCGTTGCGCACGAAGCTCAGGGCGATGAAGTCGACGCTGAGGCTCAGGGCGAAGCGCAGGTCGGCGATGTCCTTGGTCGACAGCGCCGGGACCGACACCGCCACGCCCGGGAGGTTGATGCCCTTGTTGTTGCTCACCGGGCCACCGACGAGCACCTCGGTCACGACGTCAGTGTCCTCGACCGCCACGACCCGGAGCCGGACCTTGCCGTCGTCGATGAGGATCGGGTCGCCGGGGTTCACGTCGCCGGGCAGGCCCTGGTACGTCGTGCCGGCGACCTCGCCGTCGCCGGGCACGTCGCGCGTGGTGATCGTCCACCGTTGACCGCGGCTCAGCACCGCGTGGCCCTCGGCGAAGGTCGCGAGCCTGATCTTGGGGCCCTGCAGGTCGGCGAAGATCCCCACCCCGTGCCCGGAGGCGTCCGCCGCCTCGCGCACCAGGCGGTAGGTCTCGGCGTGGTCGGCGTGGGTGCCGTGGCTCATGTTGAGCCGGGCGACATCCATCCCGGCGTACACGAGCTCGCGGATCCTCCGCTCGGAACTCGTCGCTGGGCCCAGGGTGCACACGATCTTTGCTCTCCGCACGTGCTTCACCCTAGCGCGGATTGGAACGTTCTAAACCACCAACGGCCTCGCCGTCGGCGGGATCGGCCTCGGCAGCGTGGTGGAGCCGGTGAGGTGCTGGTCGACCGCGGCGGCAGCGGCCCGACCCTCCGCGATGGCCCACACGATCAGTGACTGACCACGGCCGCAGTCGCCGGCGGAGAAGACCCCGGGGACCGAGGTCATGTAGTCCTTGTCGCGCGCGACGTTGCCGCGCTCGTCGAGGTCGACGCCGAGCTGCTCGACGATGCCGGGCTTCTCGGGCCCGACGAAGCCCATCGCGAAGAGCACCAGCTGGGCCGGGATCTCCCGCTCGGTGCCCTCGATCTCGGTGAGCTTGCCGCCCTCGAAGACGACGTCGACGAGGAGCAGCGCGCGGACGTTGCCGTCCTGGTCGCCGAGGAACTCCTTGGTGGACACGGCGTACACGCGGTCGCCGCCCTCCTCGTGGGCCGAGGAGACCCGGAACGTCATCGGGTACGTCGGCCACGGCTGCCCGGCAGGGCGGCTCTCCGGCGGCTCGGGCATGATCTCGAGCTGCGTGACCGAGCGTGCACCGTGCCGGGTGGAGGTGCCGAGGCAGTCGGCACCGGTGTCGCCGCCGCCGATGATCACGACGTCCTTGTCGGTGGCCATGATCTGCTCCTGGCCGTCGAGCTGCTCGAGACCGAGCGCGGCCCGGTTGGCCTGCGGCAGGAACTCCATCGCCTGGTGGATGCCGCCGAGCTCCCGGCCCGTGATCGGCAGGTCGCGCGCCTCGGTGGCGCCCATCGCCAGCACCACGGCGTCGTAGCGCTCGCGGAGCTTGGTGCCGCTGAGGCCGGAGGACTCTGAGCCCACGTCGATGCCGGCACGGAAGACGGTGCCCTCGCGCTTCATCTGGTCCAGGCGACGGTCGAGGTGTTTCTTCTCCATCTTGAACTCGGGGATGCCGTAGCGCATCAGCCCGCCGATCTGGTCGGCCCGCTCGTAGACGGCGACCGTGTGTCCGGCGCGGGTGAGCTGCTGGGCGGCGGCCAGTCCGGCCGGGCCGGACCCCACGACCGCGACGGTGCGACCCGAGAGCCACTCCGGCGCCTGCGGGCGCACGTAGCCCGACTCCCAGGCCTTGTCGATGATCGAGACCTCGACGTTCTTGATCGTCACCGGGTCCTGGTTGATGCCCAGCACGCACGCCGTCTCGCAGGGGGCGGGACACAACCGACCGGTGAACTCCGGGAAGTTGTTGGTGGCGTGCAGACGCTCGATGGCGCCTTCCCAGTCGTCGCGCCAGACCAGGTCGTTCCACTCGGGGATGATGTTGCCCAGCGGACACCCCTGGTGGCAGAACGGGATGCCGCAGTCCATGCAGCGTCCGGCCTGCGGGGTGATGATCGGCAGCAGCGCGCGGCCGATGCCGTCGGGATAGACCTCGTTCCAGTCGTGGATCCGCTCCTCGACCGGTCGACGGGTCGCGACCTCGCGCCCTTCCTTCAGGAATCCCTTGGGGTCAGCCATGGAGCGCCTCCATCATCGCGTGAGCGGTCTCGTTCTCGTCCAGTCCCTCGGACTCGGCCTTGGCCTTGGCCTCCAGCACGATCCGGTAGTCGCGGGGCATCACCTCGGTGAAGCGTCCCAGCGACGACTCCCAGTCGGCCAACAGCTCCTCGGCCACCTGGGACCCGGTCTCCTCGAGGTGCTCGCGCACCATCAGCTGCAGCTCGTCGGCCGCATCGCCGTGGACCGGGCCGAGCTCGACGAGCTCCTTGTTGACCCGGAACTCCTTCAGGTCCAGGACCCAGGCGACACCGCCGGACATGCCGGCTCCGAAGTTGCGCCCGGTCTTGCCGAGGACGACGACGCGCCCGCCCGTCATGTACTCGCAGCCGTGGTCGCCCACGCCCTCGGTGACGACCCAGGCCCCCGAGTTGCGGACCGCGAAGCGCTCGCCGACCCCGCCCCGGAGGAAGATCTGGCCGGCGGTCGCACCGTAGGCGATCGTGTTGCCGGCGATGATCTGCTGGTTGCTCTCGAACGTCGCGGCCCGGTCGGGTCGTACGACGATGCGCCCGCCGGAGAGACCCTTGCCGACGTAGTCGTTGGCGTCGCCCTCCAGGCGCAGGGTGATCCCCCGGGGCAGGAACGCCCCGAACGACTGCCCGGCCGAGCCGGTCAACGTGATGTCGATCGTGTTGTCGGGCAGTCCCTCCCCGCCGTACTTCTTGGTGAGCTCGTGGCCGAGGATCGTGCCGACCGTGCGGTTGACGTTGCGCACCTTCACCTCGGCGCGCACCTTCTCGCCACGCTCGAGCGCGGGCTCGGCCAGCGGCACCAGCTCGGTGACGTCCAGGGACCGCTCGAGGCCGTGGTCCTGGCCCTTGGTGTTGCGGCGGTCCTGGTCGGGGAAGGCGTCGGTGTCGACCTGGTGCAGGATCGGGCTCAGGTCGAGGCCCGAGGCCTTCCAGTGCTTGACCGCGGTGCCCATGTCGAGGCTCGCGACATCGCCGACCGCCTCCTCGATCGAGCGGTAGCCCAGCTCCGCCAGGATCTCGCGGACCTCCTGGGCGATGTACTCGAAGAAGGTCACGACGTACTCGGCCTTGCCGCTGTAGCGCTCGCGCAGCACGGGGTTCTGCGTGGCGACGCCCACCGGGCAGGTGTCGAGGTGGCAGACCCGCATCAGGATGCAGCCGGACACGACCAGCGGGGCGGTCGCGAAGCCGAACTCCTCGGCACCCAGCAGCGCCGCGATGACGACGTCGCGGCCGGTCTTGAGCTGACCGTCGGCCTGTACGACGATCCGGTCGCGCAGCCCGTTGAGGAGCAGCGTCTGCTGCGTCTCGGCCAGACCGAGCTCCCAGGGGCCTCCGGCGTGCTTGAGCGAGGTCAGCGGCGAGGCGCCCGTGCCGCCGTCGTGGCCCGAGATGAGCACCACGTCGGCGTGCGCCTTCGAGACGCCGGTCGCGACGGTGCCGACGCCGACCTCGGAGACGAGCTTGACGTGGACGCGCGCCGACGGGTTGGCGTTCTTGAGGTCGTGGATCAGCTGCGCGAGGTCCTCGATCGAGTAGATGTCGTGGTGCGGCGGCGGGCTGATCAAGCCCACGCCCGGCGTGGAGTGCCGGGTCTTGGCCACCCACGGGTAGACCTTGTTGCCGGGCAGCTGGCCACCCTCGCCGGGCTTCGCGCCCTGCGCCATCTTGATCTGGATGTCGTCGGCGTTGGTGAGGTACTCCGACGTCACCCCGAAACGACCCGAGGCCACCTGCTTGATCGAGCTGCGCCGCTCGGGGTCGTAGAGCCGCTCGGGGTCCTCGCCGCCCTCACCGGTGTTGGACTTCGCACCGAGCCGGTTCATCGCGATCGCGAGCGTCTCGTGCGCCTCCTTCGAGATGGAGCCGTAGGACATCGCACCGGTGGAGAAGCGCTTGACGATCTCCGAGACCGGCTCGACCTCCTCGATCGCGATCGGGTCGCGGCCGGTGAGCTCGGCGCCCTTGAAGCGGAACATCCCGCGCAGCGTCATCAGCGCCGACGACTGGTCGTCGACCGCGGAGGTGTACTGCTTGAAGATGTCGTAGCGCTGGGCGCGCGTGGAGTGCTGGAGGCGGAAGACGGTCTCGGGGTTGAACAGGTGCGGCTCGCCGTCGCGGCGCCACTGGTACTCCCCGCCGATCTCGAGCTCGCGGTGGGTGGGCAGCACGCCACCACGGGGGTACGCCGTGGCGTGGCGCCGGGCGACCTCCTCGGCGATGGTGTCGAGGTCGATCCCGCCCAGCTTGGACGTCGTGCCGGTGAAGTAGGCGTCGACGACCTCCTGGGAGAGGCCGACGGCCTCGAAGATCTGGGCACCGGTGTAGGAGGCCACGGTGGAGACGCCCATCTTGGACATCACCTTGAGCACCCCCTTGCCCAGTGCCTTGATCAGGTTCGCGACGGCCGCCTCGGGCTCTGCCTTGACGTAGTAGCCCTCGCGAGCCAGGTCCTCGACCGACTCCATCGCCAGGTACGGGTTGACCGCGGCCGCGCCGAAGCCGACCAGCAGGGCCACGTGGTGCACCTCGCGGACGTCGCCGGCCTCGATGAGCAGCCCCACCTGGGTGCGGGTCTTCTCGCGCACGAGGTGGTGGTGGACCGCCGCGGTCATCAGCAGCGACGGGATCGGTGCCAGGTCGGCGTCGGCGTGCCGGTCGGAGAGCACGATCACGCGCGCACCCTCGGCGATCGCGGCGCTGACCTCCTCGCAGATCTCGGTGATCCGACTCGCCAGGGCGGCGCCGCCGCCCGAGACGTCGTACAGGCCGCGGGAGACGTGGGTGATGAACCCGGGCATGTCGCCGTCACGGTTGATGTGGCGGATCTTGGCCAGGTCGTCGTTGGAGATGACCGGGAACGGCAGCACGACCTGGCGGCACGACGCCGGCGTGGGCTCCAGGAGGTTGGCCTCCGGCCCGATCGTGCCGTTGAGCGAGGTGACGAGCTCCTCGCGGATCGCGTCCAGCGGCGGGTTGGTCACCTGGGCGAAGAGCTGGGTGAAGTAGTCGAACAGCAGCCGGGGCTTGTCGCTGAGCGCGGCGATGGGGGTGTCGGTGCCCATCGAGCCGAGCGGCTCCCCCGCGGTGTTGGCCATCGGGGTGAGCAGGACCCGCAGCTCTTCCTCGGTGTAGCCGAAGATCTGCTGGCGCCGCGTCACCGAGGCGTGGGTGTGCACGATGTGCTCGCGGTCGGTGATGTCGTTGAGGTGGATCAGCCCGGCGTGCAGCCACTCGCCGTAGGGGTGCTCCTCGGCGAGCTCGGACTTGACCTCCTCGTCCTCGATGATCCGGTGCTCCTCGGTGTCGACGAGGAACATCCGGCCCGGCTGCAGCCGGCCCTTGCGGACGATCGAGGCCGGGTCGAGGTCGAGGACGCCGACCTCGGAGGCCAGCACGACCAGGCCGTCGTCGGTGACCCAGTAGCGCGAGGGCCGCAGGCCGTTGCGGTCGAGCACCGCACCGATCTGGGAGCCGTCGGTGAAGACCACGCAGGCGGGTCCGTCCCACGGCTCCATCATCGCGGAGTGGAAGGAGTAGAAGTCGCGGCGCTGCTGGTCCATCTCGGTGTGGTTCTCCCACGCCTCCGGGATCATCATCAGCACGGCGTGGGGCAGGCTGCGCCCGCCCATGTGCAGCAGCTCGAGCACCTCGTCGAAGGATGCGGAGTCGGAGGCACCCTCGGTGCAGATCGGGTAGAGACGCTCCAGCTCGCCGGGGATGAGGTCGGAGTCGAGCAGCGCCTCACGAGCCCGCATCCAGTTGCGGTTGCCCTTGACCGTGTTGATCTCACCGTTGTGGGCGATGAACCGGAACGGGTGGGACAGCGGCCAGCTCGGGAACGTGTTGGTCGAGAAGCGCGAGTGCACCACGGCCATCGCCGAGGCGACCCGCTCGTCGACGAGGTCGGGAAAGAAGTTGTCGAGCTGGTCGGTGGTGAGCATGCCCTTGTAGGCGAGCGTGCGCGAGGACAGCGACGGGAAGTACACGTCGGTCTCGCGCTCGGCGCGCTTGCGCAGGCAGAACGCCAGACGCTCCAGGCCCATCCCGGTCAGCCGCTGGCCGGAGGAGGCGACGAAGAGCTGGCTGAAGACCGGCATCACCGAGCGCGCGGCCGCTCCGAGGATCTCGGGATCGGTGGGGACCTCGCGCCAGCCGACGACGCTGAGGCCCTCCTCCGCGGCGATCTCCTCGACCCGCGCGCGGGTCGCGGCGACGTGGTCGGCGTCACCGGGCAGGAAGGCCATCCCGACGGCGTACGACGCGGGGGCGGGCAGCTCGAAGCCGGCATCGGCCGCGACGTCGCGCAGGAACGCGTCGGGGACCTGCATGAGGATTCCCGCTCCGTCACCGGAGTTGGGCTCGGCGCCCGCAGCACCACGGTGGTCGAGGTTGCGCAGCGCCGTGAGGGCCTTGGCCACGATGTCGTGGGAGGCCTCTCCGGTCAGCGTGGCGACGAAGGCGACACCGCAGGCATCGTGCTCGTTGGCCGGGTCATAGAGCCCTTGGACTGGCGGGAACGCGTGCGGATACGGCACTGGTGTTCTCCCGTCGGCGTCGGTTGCGGCCGTGCTGCCCCTGATGGGGCGGACCGGCGGCAACGGTGGGTCGCAGGGGACAACGTTGGCCCACGCGGCGGAAGCCCGAGATTACCACCGGGTTACTTCGGGCGTGGCCCCGAACCCCGGTGATGGACACCTCGCCGGTCCTGCGTCAGGTGCGCTCGGGCTCCACGTCCGAGTCGACGCCGGAGCCCGCGGGTGGGTCGCCCTGCGCCGAGACCCGGGTCTCGTCGTCCTCGGCGTCCTCGGCGTCCGCGGCGTCCACCTCGGTGGCGTCCACCTCGGCGGCGACCTCATCGCCGGTCGGCTCGGCGTCGGGACCGAAACCGGGCCGGAAGACGTCGTCCTCGCGCCCGGGGTGGCGCTTGCTGCTCCACACGAAGTAGGCCGCTGCCGAAACGAAGAGCACGATCGAGGTCCACACGTTGAAGCGCAGGCCCCCGACGTCGCTGAGCTCGACGGAGTCGATGCGCAGGTCCTCGATCCAGCCGCGACCCAGGGTGTAGCCCATGACGTAGAGCGCCATCACCCGGCCGAACCCGAGCTTGAAGCGCCGGTCGGCCCAGACCAGGATCGCGAAGACGCCCAGGCTCCACAGGAACTCGTACAGGAAGGTCGGGTGGAACGTCGTGCCCGCTGGGAAGTCGAGACCGCCGGGATAGTTCTCCGGGTCGATCTCGAGGCCCCAGGGGAGGTCGGTCGGCTTGCCGTAGAGCTCCTGGTTGAACCAGTTGCCCCAGCGGCCGATCGCCTGGGCGACGATCACGCCCGGGGCCAGGGAGTCCAGCATCGGCAGCAGCTTGATCCCCTTGCGTCGAGCACCGACGTAGATGCCGACGGCGCCCAGGGCGACGGCACCCCAGATGCCCAGCCCGCCCTGCCAGACGTAGAGCGCCTCGATCGGGGACTTGCCCTCGCCGAAGTACAGGCCCGAGTCGGTGGCCACGTGGTAGAGCCGGGCACCGACGAGGCCGAACGGGATCGCCCACACCGCGAGGTCCTGCACGTCTCCGGCACGCCCACCGCGGGCGATCCAGCGTCGCTCGCCGATGTAGATGGCGACGATGATGCCCAGGATGATCGACAAGGCGTAGCCGCGGATCGGGATGCTGCCCAGGTACCAGACTCCCGAGGAGGGGCTGGGGATCGACAGCGCGGTCAGTCCCGGCAGGGCGGAGAGTCCGGAGAGCCCGGTGAGGCCGGAGAGGCTGGTCAGGGTCACGTCAGGAGTCCTCGAGGAGCGTGTGGATGTCGGAGGCGAACTGGGCCGGAGTGGTGTCCTGACTCCAGTAGATCGGGGCCTCGTCGGCGGTGTCGACCCCGAGGACCTGGGTCGTGTGTCCACCAGGGTCGTCGCGGTCGATCCCCACCGCGAGGGAGCGGCCCACCTCGACGATCGTGTCGAAGTCGGAGGTGGCGCCGATGAAGGAGCGGTCGAAGGTGTCCAGGTAGTCGCGGATGACCTGCGGCGTGTCGTGGTCGGGGTCGCTGGTGACCATCACGACGTCGACCTGGGAGCGGTCGTCGTCGTCGAGGCGCGTCAGGGCCGAGGCGAGGTGGCTCAGCACCGCCGGGCAGACGTCCTCGCACCGGGTGTAGCCGAAGAAGACCATGGTCAGCCGCTTGTCGGTGTCGGCAGCGAGCGAGAAGGCGTCACCGTCGGTGTCGACCAGGTCGACGTCGGGCACGGTGTACGGGGAGTCGAGGGGACGCCCGGAGAACGGAACGTCGGCCTCGCCGCCGCACGCCGTCAGCGCCAGCAGCAGGGTCGCCGCGGCGACGACCAGCCTCCGCCTCCCGGGGAGCCCGGGGCGTCCTGAGCGGGCCCGGGGGTCACGCACCGCGACGCACTCCCTCGGCCAGGTCCTCGGTCAGCGCCGACAGCGCCCGCAGCCCGGCGGCCCGGTCGTCGGGGTGGTCTAGGAGCGTGCGGACGAAGGCGGAGCCGACGATGGCGGCATCGGCGTACGAGGCGACCTCGGCGGCCTGGTCCCCGTTGCTGATCCCGAGGCCGACCCCGACGGGCAGGTCGGTCACCGCCTTGGTGCGCGCGACGAGCGGGCCGGCGAGCTCGCTGCTGCTCGCTCGGGCACCGGTGACCCCCATGACGGCCGTGGCGTAGACGAACCCGCGACACTGGGCGACGGTCATCGCGAGGCGTTCCTCGGTCGACGACGGGGCGACGAGGAAGACCTTGTCCAGGTCGTGCGCATCGGCTGCGGCGATCCACTCGGGAGCGAAGTCGGGGGTGAGGTCGGGAGTGATCAGCCCCGCTCCCCCGGCACCGGCGAGGTCGGCGGCGAAGCGCTCCACGCCGTACCGCTCGACGGGGTTCCAGTAGGTCATCACCAGCGTCGGGGTGCCGGTGGCGGCCACGGCCTCGACCGTGCGCAGGACGTCGGTGGTGCGGAACCCGGCCTCGAGCGCCTGCTGAGCCGCGGCCTGGACCGTCGGTCCGTCCATCACGGGGTCGCTGTAGGGAAGCCCCACCTCGATGACGTCGCACCCGGCCGCGACCATGGCCTGCAGGGCCTCGATGCCGCCCGCGACGTCCGGGAACCCGGCCGGCAGGTACCCCACCAGCGCGGCACGGCCGTCGGCGCGCGCCTTCTCGAAGGCGTTCGCCACGCTGTGGCTGCTCACGAGGCCGGCCCGCCCGTCTCTCCCTGGGGCTGCCCCAGGGAGAACCACTCCAGGGCGGTCTCCATGTCCTTGTCGCCGCGACCGGAGAGGTTGATCAGGATGGTGGCGTCGGGACCGCATTCGGCGAGGAGCCGCGGCGCGTCACGCAGGGCACCCGCGATCGCGTGGGCACTCTCGATCGCGGGGATGATGCCCTCGGTGCGACTGAGCAGGGCCATGGCCTCCATCGCCTCGGTGTCGGTGACCGGCGTGTACGACGCCCGCCCCACCCGGGCCAGGTGGGCGTGCTGCGGCCCGACACCGGGGTAGTCCAGCCCGGCCGAGATGGAGTGCGACTCGACGGTCTGACCGTCCTCGTCCTGCAGCACGAAGGTGCGGGCCCCGTGGAGCACGCCGCTGTCGCCGGCGTGGATGGTCGCGGCGTGGCGACCCGTCTCGACGCCGTCCCCGCCCGGCTCGTAGCCCCAGACCCGCACGTCCGGGTCCGCGAGGAAGGCCTGGAAGAGCCCGATCGCGTTGGACCCCCCGCCCACGCACGCCGCGATGGCATCGGGCAGCCGGCCGATCTGCGCCAGGCACTGGGCCCGGGCCTCGTCCCCGATCCCCCGCGCGAAGTCGCGCACCATGCTGGGGAACGGGTGCGGACCAGCGGCGGTGCCGAACAGGTAGGCGGTGTGGTCGACGCTGGCGACCCAGTCGCGCAGCGCCTCGTTGATCGCGTCCTTGAGCGTGGCGCTGCCGGAGTCGACGGTGACCACCGTGGCGCCCAGCAGCTGCATGCGGGCGACGTTGAGGGCCTGACGCTTCGCGTCGACGGCGCCCATGTAGACGGTGCAGTCGAGCCCGAAGTACGCGGCCGCGGTCGCGCTGGCGACACCGTGCTGGCCGGCGCCGGTCTCGGCGATCACGCGCTGCTTGCCCATCCGCTTGGTCAGCAGCGCCTGGCCCAGGACGTTGCGGATCTTGTGGGCGCCGGTGTGGTTGAGGTCCTCCCGCTTCAGCAGCACCCGGACCCCGACCTGCTCGCTGAGGCGCTCGGCGAGGTAGAGCGGGCTGGGCAGGTTGGCGTAGTCGCGCAGGATGGCGTCGAACTCGGCGCCGAAGGCCGGGTCCGCGGCAGCGTCGTGCCAGGCGTCGGTGAGCTCGTCGAGGGCGGCGATCAGCGCCTCGGGCATGAACCGCCCGCCGAAGTCGCCGAACCAGCCCCTCTCGTCCGCCCCGAAGGCGTCGATGGTCGTGTCCTGCACGCCGCCAGCCGTCATGCCTGCGCTCCTGTCGTGAGTCCTGTCAGTCCCGTCATGCCGGCCACCGCTGCCCGCGGGGCTCCGTCCTTGACCAGGGCCTCGCCGACCAGCACCGCCCGGGCGCCCTGAGCGACGAAGCGCGCCACGTCGTCCCGGTCGGTGATGCCCGACTCGGCGACCGCGACGCGGTCGTCCGGGAGCAGGGGCACCAGGCGCCCGAAGGTGTCGTTGTCGACGGCCAGCGTCTTGAGGTTGCGCGCGTTGACGCCGATCAGCTCGGCGCCCAGGGCGACGGCCCGCTCGGTCTCGGGCTCGTCGTGCACCTCGACGAGCACGGTCAGGCCGAGCTCACGCGCCTCGTCGTGCAGGCGGCGCAACCGGTCGTCGTCCAGGGCGGCCACGATCAGCAGGGCGAGGTCGGCTCCGGCGGCACGGGCCTCGACGAGCTGGTAGGTCTCGACGATGAAGTCCTTGCGCAGCAGGGGGACGTCGACGGCCGCACGCACGGCGTACAGGTCGGCGAGGCTGCCGCCGAAGCGGCGCTCCTCGGTCAGGACGCTGATCGCGGCGGCTCCGCCGGCGGCGTACTCGACCGCGAGGGCGGCCGGGTCGGGGATCTCGGCCAGGTCGCCCTTGCTGGGACTGCGTCGCTTGACCTCGGCGATGACGCTCGAGCCGGGTGCGCGCAGGTGTGGCATCGGGTCACGTGGGGGCGGCGCGTCGGCCAGCGCCGCGCGGACGTCGGCCAGCGGCCGGTCGGCTTCGCGTCGCGCGAGGTCGATCCGGACTCCGTCGACGATGTCGTCGAGCACGGACACGACTGCTCCTCGCTGAGGCTGGGCGGGTGGACTGGACTGGTGGACTGGGCTGGTTTGGACTGGCGCCGGATGGGCACGAACTGCGAGCGCGGTCGGAAATTCCTCCCCGCGAACTCCGCAAGTCTGGCACGCCAGGCCATAGGGTCTGAGGCGAGCCCGGGCAGACCGAGCCCACCACCGGAAGGAAAGCCGACGATGAGCTACAACCAGCCCCCGCCGCCCCCCGAGTACGGCGCTCCTGGAGGCGGCTACGGCGCCGTCCCGCAGGGCACCAACCAGAAGGCCATCTGGTCGTTGGTGACCGGGATCCTGAGCCTGCTGTGCTGCGGCATCCTGTTCGGACCCGCGGCGCTCTTCCTGTCCAACACCGCCAAGAAGGAGATGGCCAACGGGCAGCCCGGCGGCGGCCTGGCGACCGCCGGCCTCGTGCTCGGGATCATCGGGACGCTCTTCGGCGTCCTGCAGATCATCCTGCTGGCGACCGGGAACTTCTACTTCGAGGTCAACTGACCCGCTGACCGTCGCGGAGCGCAACGCCTGCCCGTCAGGGAGCCAACCAGCTCCCGGCGGGCAGGTTGCGCAGCACGGTGAAGGCCGCCAGGGCGGTCAGCGAGAGGGTGAGGAGCACCGCGTTGACGCGGTGGTCCATCGGAGTGCGCACGCGCCCCGACCACGAGTCGAGCGCCCAGCGCCCCAGCAGGAAGATCATCACCGGCATCGCGAGGACCAGGACCAGGTTGCTCGAGGCCGCGTCCACGACCCGCAGGTCCGTGAGGTCGTTGACGCCGCGCAGCCCGCCGCATCCCGGGCACCAGAACCCGAGGGCTGCCGACGGGCACAGCCCCCACGACCCCGACTCGTGCGGGTCACGCAGGTGCAGGGCGAGCGTCGCGAGGCCCAGGCCACCGATCGTGGCGAGAGGCGCCAGCATCCGTCGTCCGCGCGCAGTCTCCTGCGGCGGCGCCTCGACGAGATCCTGGCTCATCGGCTGCGTCAGTGACCGGTCTCGTGAAAGCCCATCTTGGCCATCACCACGAACAGCACCCCGGCCACGCCGACCAGTGCGACACCGACCCAGAAGACCGGGTAGCTGATCGGGCTCAGCATCAGCCCGGCGCCGCCCACGGCGAACCCGAGGAGCCCGACCGCGACCGCGGTCCAGGCGGCGGGAGTGTTGCCGTGGTTGTCAGACATGGTGCTCCTTCGGTGACGTACGACCTCGATGCCGCGGGTCAGTGCGGCTGGTCCAACTCTAGTGCCTGGCCCCGTCGGCCGGGCCATCGGTCGTGGTCGTCGGGTCCCGTCCGTCGTCGATCGCGCGCCAGAGGTCCAGGTTGGTCTGCTCCTCCAGCGGTACGACGGTCGGACTCACGGCGGCACCGTCCCCGGGCGCGTCGTAGCGACGCCCCATCTCTGGCCAGCCCGTCACGGAGCGCACGGCGAGCACCGAGGTCGCCGACGCGAGCAGCGCGGCGAGCACACCGACGTACGACCAGGCGGTGTGCGAGGCCGCCACCTCGACACTGGCCCTGACGTCGACGAGGTCCCCCGGGGTCGCGAGCCACGCCGCCACCGCGAACCCGAGGACACCGAGCGCGGCGAGCAGCCCGAGCCAGGCCACGGCGAGGCGGGCACGCCCCCGCGAGACCAGGACCACGCCCCAGGTCGCCAGCAGCACGAGGGCCAGCGCCGTCACGGGCGGAGCGGTGGCGTCGAGGGTCGAGGCGGCAGCCGAGGAGAAGGCGGTCGCTGTCGGGTCGCCACCGCGGTCGATGCTCGCCCAGTCCTGGTTGCCCGCGATCGCGGCGAGCCCACCGGAGCCGAGCCCGGCCACGACGACCGGGACGAGGCGGCCACGGGCCTCAGGCACCCAGCAACCCGTCGTCGAAGCAGGTGCGAGCGCCGGTGTGGCAGGCCGCGCCATCCTGGTCGACCTTCACCAGCAGGGTGTCGCCGTCGCAGTCCAGGCGGACCTCCTTGACCCGCTGGACGTGGCCCGACGTGTCGCCCTTGACCCAGTACTCCTGGCGCGAGCGGCTCCAGTAGGTCGCTCGCCCGGTGGTCAAGGTGCGGTGGAGCGCCTCGTCGTCCATCCAGGCCATCATCAGCACCTCCCCGGTGTCGTGCTGCTGCGCGATGGCCGCGACCAGGCCGCGTCCCGCGCAGCCCAGGGGGTCGTCCGGGTCGGGACTGCGCTTGAGGCGTGCGGCGATGGCGGGGTCGAGGGCAGTCACGCGCCCATTATGACGAGGCGGCCATCACGACGAGGCGGCCTGTGCCGCCCAGCTGCGGTGCAGGCCGGCGTAGACCGATCCCTGCTCGGCCACGAGCACCTGGTGGGGTCCGCGCTGGACGATCCGACCGCGGTCGACCACGACGACCTCGTCGGCGCTCTCCGCGGTCGACATCCGGTGGGCGATGGTGACCGAGGTCCGACCGGACATCAGCCGCTCGAGGGCACGTCCGATCCGCATCTCGAGCTGGGGGTCGACCGCGCTCGTGGCCTCGTCGAGCACCAGCAGGTCGGGATCGGCCAGGTGGGCCCGCAGGAGCGCCACGAGCTGACGCTCCCCGGCCGAGAGCGACTCGCCCCGCTGGCCGACGCGCGTCTCGAGGCCGCGCGGCAGCCCGGCGAGCCAGTCGTCGAGACCGAGCTCGGCGGCGCTCGCACGGATCGCCGCCTCCGTCGCCCCCAGCCTCCCGTAGCGCACGTTGGCGGTGATCGTGTCGTCGAAGAGGAAGCCCTCCTGGGGCACCAGCACCACGCTGCTGCGCAGTGAGGTCTCACAGATGTCGCGCACGTCGATCCCGTCGAGCAGCACCGCGCCCGTCGTCGGGTCCATCAGTCGGGTCAGGAGCTTGGCGAAGGTGGACTTGCCGGAGCCGGTCTCGCCCACGATCGCGATCCGTCGACCCGCCCCGATGCTCAGGTCGACGGCGCGCAGCACCGGTGGTCCCGACGGGTAGGCGAAGCCGACGTCGTCGAAGCGAACGTCGATCGGTCCGCGCGGCAGCACGTGGCCCTCGGCGCCGGGGTCGACGAGGTCGGCCGGGGTGTCGAGGATGCCGAGGACCCGGCGCCAGCCGGCGATCGCGTTCTGCGCCTCGGTGACGATCTGCGTGCCCATCTGCACCGGCCCCACGAACAGGGTGACGAGGAACGCGAAGGCCAGCACGGTGCCGGAGGTGAGGTCACCGGCGAACCCGAGCCAGATGCCGACGATCAGGACGCCGGCGTTGGCGAGCCCGGCGGAGACCCCGCCGAGGGAGAAGGAGAACGCCGTGTAGCCCTGGGCGCGCACACTGGCCCGCTGGTGGCGGGCGACTGCCTCGTCGATCCGGGCCTGGGTGCGGGCCTCCACGGCGTAGGAACGGACCACGGCCGCGCCGACGACGGGCTCGGAGATGGCCGAGAGCATCAGCCCGACCTGGTGGCGGACGATGCCGTAGGCCTCGGAGAGCTTGCGCTGGAAGAAGCGCAGCGATCCGAACAGCGGCGCGAAGCAGACCCACACCACGAGGGTCAGCTGCCAGGAGTAGACGAGCATCACCACGGTGGCGATCAGGATCTGGCCGACACTGACGATGAAGAGCAGTCCGCCGAAGACGAGGAACTGGCTCACCTGGTCCACGTCGCTGGTCACCCGGGAGACCAGGGCACCGCGACGCTCGGTGTTCTGGGTGAGCAGCGGCAGGTCGTGGACGTGGCGGAACGCCTTGATCCGCAGCGTGGCCAGGCCACGCTCGGAGGTGGTGAAGAGCCGGCTCGTCATGGCGTACGACGCCCAGGTCGTGACCGCGATCGCGCCGGCGGCGACCAGTCCCATCAGCACCGTGAAGGAGGTGTCGGGTCCCCCGTCCCCGTTCAGGCCGCGGTCGAGCGTCTGCTGCACCGCGATCGGCACGATGACCTGACCCACCGAGGCGAGCACGGCCAGCAGGAGCGTGCCGAGGATCCCGTCCTTGAGCTCGGGCGAGTAGTGCAGGCCGCGCCGGATCGTCGCCATCGCGCCCAGGTCCTCGCCCGTGGCCAGGCTGGTGTCGTTGGTCCGGTTGCGCGCTCCCGGCCCCGAGGTCGCGGGCGGCTCGGGGGCCTGCGCACCGGGCTCGGAGGGACGCTCGACGGTCGACATCAGGTGACCTGCTCGGAGGAGTGCTCGTAGGCGTTGACGAGGCGGGCGTACGACGGGGAGCGGCGCAGCAGGTCGGCGTGCGTGCCCCGGTCGGCGATCCGGCCACCCTCGAGATGGAGCACCTCGTCGGCCAGCCCGATCGTCGCCTTGCGGTAGGCGACCACCACGAGCGTGGTCCCCCCGCCCTCGCCTGTGCCGCCGTCAGGCCGCAGGCCGGCCAGGATCCGCTGCTCCACCTCGGGGTCGACGGCCGAGGTGGCATCGTCGAGGATCAGCAGCCGGGGGCGTCGCACCAGGGCGCGCGCCAACGAGATCCGCTGCCGCTGACCGCCGGAGAGCGAGGTACCCCGCTCCCCCAGCCGGGTCGAGAGCCCGTCGGCCAGCGCCTCGACGAAGCCGTCGGCCTGGGCGACCCGGAGGGCGGCCCAGACGTCGTCGTCCGAGACGTCGGCACCGAGCGTGACGTTGCCGCGGATCGTGTCGTCGAAGAGGAACGCGGACTGCGGCACGATCGCCACCTGCTCGGCCAGCGCCCCACGCTCCAGGTCGCGCAGGTCGGCACCGTCGATCGTGATGACGCCCGTGTGCGGGTCGACGAGGCGGGTCAGCAGCGTGGTGATGGTGCTCTTGCCCGACGCCGTCGCCCCGACGAGGGCGACGGTGCGACCGGGCTCGGCCACGAACGAGAGGCCGTCGAGCAGGGGCTGGTCGGGCTCGTAGCCGTAGCCGAGGTCCTCGACGCGGAGCTCGGCTCCCCCGGTCCCCACCGGCGCCGGACGGTCGCCGTACGGCATCTCGCCGGTGGTGCGGAGCACGGCGTCGACCCGCCGGTAACCGACCACGCTGCGGGGGAACTCGCCCAGCAGCCAGCCGATGGAGCGGATCGGGAAGGAGACGATCGTCAGCAGGTAGGCGACCGTGACCACGTCTCCGGCCGCGGCCGCGCCGCTGGTCACCCGCGAGACGCCGACGGCCAGGACCACCAGGACCCCGAGGTTGGGCAGGGCGGCGAGGATCGGGTCGAAGGCAGCGCGGATCCGGCCGACGCGGATGTTGACGTCGCGCAGCTCCCGGGCCTTGGCGGCGAAGCGTTCGGTCTCCTGCGGCTCGCGTCCGAGCGTCTTGACCACCATGGCGCCGTCGAAGGACTCGTGGGCGATCTCGCTGACCTCGGCACGCAGCTCCTGAGCCCGGGTCGCCCACCCCTGCGCGAGGTGCTGGTAGATCACGTTGGTGGCGATGATCGCGGGGAAGATCAGCAGCCCGACGATCGCCAGGACGAGGTCGGCCACGAGCATCTGGCCGATGGCGATGACCATCATCGCGACGGTGCCGACCGCCATCGGCAAGGGCGCGATCGGTCCCCATGCCGCCTCGACGTCGGAGTTGGCGTTGGACAGCAGCTCCCCCGTCGGGTGCTTCTGGTGCCACTCCATGGGAAGCGCGAGGTAGCGCCGGGTGACGGCACGGCGCGTGCTGGCCTGGAGCCGGTACTGCATGATGCCGGCGCCCACGCGGCGCGCGACGATGCCGACGGCCCGCAGGATGGCCACCCCCAGGAACAGGCCCAGGATCGCCCACAGCAGCCCACCGCCGACCTCACCGTCCCGGAAGGCCGGCAGCACCACGTTGTCGGTCGACCAGCCGAGCACCCAGGCGTCCGCCACGGTCAGCGCCCCGAAGAGGACCGAGCCCGCGGTGGAGACGGCGAAGACCCCGGGCTCGCGCTTGATCGCGACCCAGAGGACGGCGAAGCCGGCCCGGGTCGAGCCGCGGCCCTTGCCGTGCTGCAGGCCGGTGTCGACAGCGGTGTCGTGCAGATCCGCGTCGGAGCGGTCGGTCGTGTTGCTCACAGCACTCCTCGCGTCCTGGCCCCCGGTGGCCGGAACCTCACCGTAGGCCACGTCGTCGACATCGCGGGACTCGCCGGCCTCAGCGCACCGGGTGCCCCGCCCTCGCCAGCGCCCCCTTGACGTCGGAGATCCGCAGCGTGCCGAAGTGGAAGACCGTCGCGGCCAGGACCGCGTCGGCGCCGGCGTCGACGGCGGGGGCGAAGTGCTCGACCGCGCCGGCACCACCCGAGGCGATCACCGGGATGGTGACCTCACGGCGTACGGCGGCGATCAGGTCGAGGTCGAAGCCGTCCTGGGTGCCGTCGGCATCCATGGCGTTGAGCAGGATCTCGCCGGCGCCCAGGTCGGCGGCGCGCCGGGCCCACTCGATCGCGTCGAGACCCGCGGACTTGCGACCACCGTGCGTGGTGACCTCCCAGCCGGAGTCGGTGCTCGCTCCGCCGGCGGTGACGCGGCGAGCGTCGACGGAGAGCACGAGGACCTGGTTGCCGAAGCGGTCGGCGATCTCGGCGACCAGCTCGGGGCGGTGGATGGCGGCGGTGTTGACCGCGATCTTGTCGGCTCCCGCACGCAGGAGCCGGTCCACGTCGTCGACCGAGCTGATGCCGCCTCCCACGGTCAACGGGATGAAGACCTCCTCCGCGGTGCGCGAGACGATCTCCATCGTGGTGGCGCGCCCCTCGTGGGAAGCGGAGATGTCGAGGAAGGTCAGCTCGTCGGCGCCCTCGGCGTCGTAGGTGCGCGCCAGCTCGACCGGGTCGCCGGCATCGCGCAGGTCCAGGAAGTTGATCCCCTTGACCACGCGCCCGCCGTCGACGTCGAGGCACGGGATGACGCGTACGGCGAGGCTCACTGCGCGCTCCCGGCCGCCCGGTTCGGGTGGTCCGCCGGGAGGGTCAGCGCCAGCGCGTCCTCGAGGGTGAAGCGACCCTCGTAGAGCGCGGTGCCGGCGATCGCACCCTCGACGCCACCCTTGCCGTCACTGCGCACCAAGGTCATCAGGGCCTCCAGGTCGGCGAGCTCGGTGACGCCGCCGGAGGCGATGATCGGGGCGTCGGTGACCGCGCAGACGTCCTGGAGCAGCTGGAGGTTCGGGCCCTGCAGCATCCCGTCCTTGTTGACGTCGGTGACCACGTAGCGCGCACACCCCTCGGCGTCGAGCCGGGCGAGGACGTCGTAGAGGTCGCCGCCGTCGCGGGTCCAGCCGCGCGCGGCCAGGGTGCGCCCGCGCACGTCGAGGCCGATGGCGATCCGGTCGCCATGCTCGGCGATCACCTGGGCGCACCACTCGGGCTGCTCGAGGGCGGCCGTGCCGATGTTGACGCGGCGGCACCCGGTCGCCAGGGCGGCGGCCAGGGACTCGTCGTCGCGGATGCCGCCGCTCATCTCCACCTGGATGTCGAGCGCGCCGACGATCTCGGCCTGCAGCTCGCGGTTGGAGCCGCGGCCGAACGCGGCGTCGAGGTCGACGAGGTGGAGCCACTCGGCGCCGGCATCCAGCCAGCGTCGCGCGGCCGCGACCGGGTCGCCGTACACGCGCTCGGAGCCGGCCACACCCTGGGCGAGCTGGACCGCACGCCCCTCGGTGATGTCGACGGCAGGCAGCAGCTGGAGGTAGGTCACGCCACACTCATTTCTAGGACTTCGGGACTCGGTCGGGGACTACGTCTGGGTGAGCAGCAACAGGGCGACGGGAGTCAGCAGGACGCTGAGCAGGAGCACGAGCGAACGCAGCTCCCACCCGTCCGAGGCCAGGAAGACCACGACGTTGAGCCCGAGGACCGCTGCCAGCACCATCCCGGTGCTGCGCCGACGTCGAGCCGCGAGGGTGCCGCTGGGCCCCGGGGCCGGGCGCGGGACCCACCCGAGCAGGATCTCGCGACGCCGGGCACTCCGCGCGGCCTTCTCGGCCGCGGCCACCCGCGCCGCCTCGGCGATGGCCGCCTGTCGTTCGCGTTCCTCGCGGCGTCTGGCGCGTTCCTTGCTCACAGGGCCGCGACCCAGTTGCGCAGCAGCGCCGCTCCCGCGTCGCCGGACTTCTCGGGATGGAACTGGGTGGCGCTGAGCGGACCGTTCTCCACGGCGGCGACGAAGCGGTCCCCGCCGTGCTCGGCCCACGTGACCAGCGGCGCACGGGTGCGGTCGTTGGTCTCCAGCACCCACTCCCGCGCGCCGTAGGAGTGCACGAAGTAGAAGCGCTCGTGCGCGATGCCGCTGAACAACGAGGTCTCGTCGGGGACCTCGACGGTGTTCCACCCCATGTGCGGCACGACGGGCGCCTGGAGACGGGAGACGACCCCCGGCCACTCGGAGCAGCCCTCGGTGGTGACGCCGTGCTCGACGCCGGCGTCGAAGAGCACCTGCATGCCGACACAGATACCGAGCACCGGTCGGCCGCCCGCGAGCCGACGTCCGATGATCCGCTC
This sequence comes from Pimelobacter sp., assembly GCA_002698575.1. Lineage (GTDB taxonomy): Bacteria > Actinomycetota > Actinomycetes > Propionibacteriales > Nocardioidaceae > Nocardioides. The sequence goes on from NZZG01000147.1 coordinate 26,295, forward strand.
CCCCTTGACCGCCCGCAGCCCCGCCATGCAGGCGGCGTACGCACCGACCCCGGGGACGACCAGCCCGTCGGCCTCGAGCGCGGTGTCGAAGTCGGGCGTGAGCGTGACCCGGGCGCCGGCGCGCTCGACCGCGCGCACGACCGAGCGGACGTTGCCCGAGCCGTAGTCGAGGACGACGACCTGCGGGCGGGCAGGGCTCAAAGCGCACCCTTGGTGGAGGGGATGCCCGTCTCGCGAGGGTCGATCGCGATCGCGTCGCGCAGGGCGCGGGCGAAGGCCTTGAACTGCGTCTCCACGATGTGGTGCGGCTCGCGACCGGCCAGCACGCGCACGTGCAGGGCGAGGTGTCCGTGGAAGGCGATCGACTCGAAGACGTGCTGGGTCAGCGACCCGAGGTAGGACACCCCGGACCCGCCGAGCTGCACGTAGGCCTGGCCCTCGGGCTCGCCGGTGTGCACGCAGTAGGGACGGCCGGACACATCGACGACCGCCTGCACGAGCGCCTCGTCGAGCGGCACGGTGGCGTCACCGAAGCGGCGCACCCCGGCCTTGTCACCGAGGGCCTCGCGCAGCGCCTGGCCCAGGGCGATCGCGGTGTCCTCGACGGTGTGGTGGGCGTCGATGTGCACGTCGCCCTCGGTCCGGACGGTGAGGTCCAGGAGTCCGTGCCGGGCGAGCGCGGTGAGCATGTGGTCGTAGAACCCGACCCCGGTGGAGATGTCGTGACGCCCCGAGCCGTCGAGGTCGACCTCGACGATCACCTTCGACTCGCTGGTCTGGCGCTCGATGCGGGCGGTGCGGCTCATGACTGCTCCTTGCTGGAGTCCGTGCTGGAGTCCTGGGTGGCGTCCTGGATGACGGTGCTGAGGGCCTGCCGGAAGGCCGCCATCTCGTCGGCCGTGCCGATGGAGACGCGCAGCCATCCCTCGGGGCCAGTCTCGCGGATGAGCACGCCGAGTGCGAGCAGGCCCTCCCAGACGGCCCGGCGGTCGGCGAAGGTGCCGAAGAGGACGAAGTTGGCGTCGGAGTCGGCCACGTCCAGCCCGAGGTCGCGCAGCCAGGTCACCGTGGCGTCGCGCTCGCTGCGCAGGCTGTCGACGGCGGCCAGCAGCTCGGGCGCGTGGCGCAGGGCCGCCAGCGCGACCGCCTGGGTGATCGAGGACAGGTGGTAGGGCAGCCGGACGACCCGGACGGCGTCGGCGATGGCGGGGTCCGCCGCCAGGTAGCCCAGCCGCAGTCCGGCTGCGGCGAAGGCCTTGCTCATGGTGCGGGTGACCACGAGGTTGCGGTGGAGCGGCAGCAGCTCGAGCGCCGAGGCCGAGCCGGCCCGGCGGAACTCGCCGTACGCCTCGTCGACCACGACGATCCCGCGCTCCCCCACCAGCTCGCACAGCGCGCCGATCGCCTCGGGGGCCAGGGCGGTACCGGTCGGGTTGTTGGGCGAGGGCAGGAAGACCACGTGCGGCTGCTCGGCCTCCACCAGCTCGCGCGCGGCCTCCAGGTCGAGGCCGAAGTCGTCGGCGCGCCGGCCGGCCACCCACCGGGTGTGGGTGTCACGGGCGTACTCGGGGTACATGGAGTACGTCGGCGCGAAGCTCACCGCCGTCCGCCCGGGTCCGCCGAAGGCCTGCAGCAGCTGCAGCATGACCTCGTTCGAGCCGTTGGCCGCCCACACCTGCTCCGACGTGATCCGGTGAGGCGTGTCGCGGGCGAGGTACGCCGCGAGCGCGGTGCGCAGCTCGACGTGCTCCCGGTCGGGGTAACGGTTGAGCGATGCCGCCGCGGCACCGGCCGCTGCCGCGATGTCGGCGGCGCACGCCTGGGAGGGACCGTACGGATTCTCGTTGGTGTTCAGCTGCACCGGGACCAGGTCCAGGGGGTGCTGGGGGGCGCCGTACGGCTCGATGCCGCGCAGCTCCTCCCGCACAGGAGGGAAGACCATGGCGTGCCTCAGTCCGTGAACCGGATGCTGATCGCGGCGCCGTGGCCGGGCAGGTCCTCGGCCTCGGCCAGGGTGACCACGTGGTCGGCCACCTCGGCCAGGGCGTCGCGGGAGTAGTCGACGACGTGGATCGACTTGGTGAAGGCGCGCACCGACAGCCCTGAGGAGTGGCACGCGCAGCCGCCACTGGGCAGCACGTGGTTGGACCCAGCGCAGTAGTCGCCCAGGCTCACCGGAGCGTGCGGGCCGACGAAGATCGCGCCGGCGTTGCGCACGCGCCCGGCGACGGCCGAGGCGTCGGCGGTGTGGATCTCGAGGTGCTCGGCGGCGTAGGCGTTGACGACGTCCAGGCCCTGGTCGAGGTCGTCGACCAGCACGATGCTCGACTGGGCGCCCGTCAGCGCGGTGCGGATGCGCTCGGTGTGGCGCGTGGCGTAGACCTGCTTGTCGAGCTCGACGTCCACCTCGTCGGCGAGACGCTCCGAGGTGGTGACCAGGACGGAGGCCGCGAGCGGGTCGTGCTCCGCCTGGCTGATCAGGTCGGCCGCCACGAAGCCGGCGTCGCCGGTGTCGTCGGCCAGGATCGCGATCTCGGTCGGACCGGCCTCGCTGTCGATCCCGACCTGGCCCTTGAGGAGTCGCTTCGCGGTGACCACGTAGATGTTGCCCGGCCCGGTGACCAGGTCGACGCGGCGGCAGGGTCCGATGCCGTAGGCGAACATCGCGATCGCCTGGGCCCCGCCCACGGCGTACACCTCGTCGACGCCCAGCAGGGCGCACGCCGCCAGGATCGTCGGGTGCGGCAGCCCGCCGAAGTCCTTCTGCGGCGGGGAGGCCAGCGCCAGGGACGGCACTCCGGCGGTCTGGGCGGGCACGACGTTCATCAGGACGCTGGAGACGAGGGGGGCCAGTCCGCCGGGCACGTAGAGCCCGACCCGGTCCACCGGCACCTTGCGGTGGGTCACCCGGGCTCCGGGTCCCAGCTCGGTGTGGGCGTCCTGCTCGAGCTCGGCCGCGCAGGTGACACGCAGGCGTCGGATCGACTCCTCGAGGCCGGCCCGGATGGCGGGGTCCAGGTCGTCCAGCGCGCCGGCGATGGCCGCCGCCGGGACCCGGATGTCGTCGTCGGCCGTGCCGCCGTCGAAACGCTCGTTGTAGTCGAGGATCGCCTCGAGCCCGCGGGTGCGCACGGCCTCGCAGATGTCATGCACCGCCGGGACCGCCGCCTCGATGTCGAAGTCCGCGCGCGGCACGGCGCTGCGGTAGTCGGCGAGGGCGTTGCCCCGCAGGTCGATGCGGCGGATCATGGGGTGCAGTCTACGAAGTCGTGCCTCCTCCTCCGGCATCGCCGACACTGGCTGGACGGAGCCGGATCGGGCAGTAGGTTGGGCGCGTGACCGAGACCCTGCCGATGTTCCCGCTGAACTCGGTGCTCTTCCCCGGCCTCAGCGTGCCCCTGCACGTGTTCGAGGACCGGTACCGGGCGCTGGTCCACCACTTGCTGCGCATCGACGACCCGGCCGAGCGGGTCTTCGGCTCGGTGGCGATCCGGGAGGGCTACGAGGTCGGCGACCACGGCGCGCAGTCGTTGTTCCGGATCGGTTGCAAGGCCCAGCTGACCGAGATCGAGTCGCACGACGACGGCAGCTTCGACGTCGTCGCGGTCGGCCTGGAGCGGATCAAGCTGGATCGCCTCGACCGGGGCGACCTGTTCCCGCTCGGCCACGTGACCGAGCAGCCCGAGCAGACGCCGTCGGTGGATGAGGACGTCCTCGAGCGCGCACGGTCCACCTTCACCGCCTACCGGATGGCGCTCACCGAGATCCGGACCGACCCCTACAGCGGCACCCTGCCGCGTGACCCGACGTACCTGTCCTGGACGCTGGCGGCCTGCGCCCCGCTCCCGCTCCAGGACCGCCAGGCCCTGCTCGAGGCGGACGACGCGACCGACCGGCTCGTGCTCGTCACCGACCTGCTGCGCTCGGAGCTGAAGGCGATGAACGTGATCCCGTCGTTGCCGGCCACCGAGGTGGCGCGCACCCGGTGGTCGCCGAACTGAGCCCGCAGGCACACCGCGAGGAACGAGCGGGATGCCGTGGCGGGCGAAGATTGAGCAAGCGCCGCGAGCGAGGAACGAGCTCGCGACGCGCGCATCGAAATCCGGTGAGCCGAGCGCCGGCGGTGGGGACGATCGACGTACGTCTCACCGGGCTTCGTCGACGGCTCGTTCCTCGCCTGCTCAGGCCCGCCGCTGGCATGCCACCATCAACCCCATGCCCACGATGCGCCCCGGCGGCACCCCCGCCACCGTCGCCCTGACGAGGGCGGGCATCGAGTTCACGGTGCGTGGCTACGACCACGACCCGCGAGCCGCGTCGTTCGGGCTCGAGGCGGCTGCCGCCCTCGGCGTCCCTGCCGAGCGGGTCTTCAAGACGTTGCTGGTCGGCGTCGACGGTGCCCTGACGGTGGCGATCGTGCCGGTCAGCGGGCAGCTGGACCTGAAGGCGCTCGCGCGTGCCGTCGGCGGGCGCCGGGCGGTGATGGCCGACCCTGCGACAGCCGAACGGGCGACGGGGTACGTCGTGGGAGGGATCTCGCCGATCGGTCAACGACGGGCGCACCCCACGGTCCTCGACACCTCGGCCCTGGCTCACGCCTCGATCCTCGTCTCGGGCGGACGTCGCGGGCTGGACCTCGAGCTGGCGCCGGCCGACCTGGTTGCGATCACGGACGCGATCGTCGACCAGGTCGGCCGGGCCTGAGACCAGGAGCGCTACTCGGTGGTCACCCGCAGCACGGCGTGGCCGACGCCGTCCTCGTTCCAGGCCGAGAAGCCCAGCGCCCGGAGCGGGACGAGGTTGTCTGCGACCTCGGACGGCAGGTCCGGCAGGCCGGTCAGCCAGGGACCGGCGTCGAAGTTCACGAAGAGCACGGCACCCGCCTCGTCCCCGTTGACGACGGCGTCCTGGTAGGCGTCGGTGTCGCCGAGGCCGCCGTCCTCGAGCACGGTGGCACGGTAGGCCGACGACGGGCCGGCCACGACGAAGTCGTCGTCGGCGTCGAAGCCGAGCAGCGTGGCGAGGGAGTCGTCTCCCGAGGTGGTCACCAGCCGGTCGACGAGGTCGCCGATCTCCTCCGCGTCCCCCTGGACCTTCAGTGCGAGCTCGAGGTCGGTGGGCGGCTCCGGCTCCTCGAAGCCGGTGAGGTCGGCGTCGCCGCCGAGCGCGAGGGCGGCCGACTCGCCCACGAGGGTCTCGAGGTCGTCGGGCAGGTCCAGGCCGGTCTCCTCCTCGGCAAGGAGGAGGAGACCGTCGAGGCCACCGTCGCCGAGCATCTCGTCGGCGGACTCGGCAATGGCGTCGAACCACCCGTCCTCGAAGCCCAGGCCGAAGGCCACGGCGGTGTCCTCGGGAAGGGTGACGACGACGTCGTCGCCACCGTCGCCCACGCCGGAGGTTGCCTCGACGTCGGCCGAGCCCACGGCCGACTCGAGCTCGAGACCGCCGTCGTCGAACCTGATCGTGAGCGCGGCGCCGTCGAAGTCGTCGCCGAGGGTCGCCAGCTGGTCACTCATCCCCGTGCTGGGTCCTGCGAAAGGATCGCAGTCGCCGCCGAACGGGTCGTCACCGAACGGGTCGACACCAAGCGAGTCGTCAGCGAAGGGGTCGTCACCGAGCGGTGGCAGGCACGTGGCGCCGCTGAGGGCGGACTCGAAGCCACCGAAGACCTCGGCCACGTCCGCCAGCAGGTCCCCCGCCTCCGGCGCCACGTAGGCCGTGAGGATCCCGGGATCGCCCGCCTCGCCGGTCCAGCGCTGGAAGTCGTCGTCGGCGGCCAGGGGCGCGTCGGCGGCGGCCTCGGTGACCTCTGCCGCGATGTCGTCGGTCTCGGCGACGACCGCCCAGTCACCCGCGACCGACCAGCCGAAGGCGTCGTCCTCGCCACCGCAGGCGCGCAGCGCTGCCAACCCCTCCGCGGCTGCCTCGGCATCGTCGACCTGGACGACCCCGACGGCGTTGATCCCCAGGTCGAAGGGGCCCGAGGAACCCCCCATGTCGATCGCGGCGACGGCGAACCGGTCACCG
>NZZG01000148.1 GCA_002698575.1 Pimelobacter sp.
GGGGCCGCGCTGGCGCTCCTCGCACCTCGACCACCGTGGGGGCCGCGCTGGCGCTCCTCGCACCTCGACCACCGTGGGGGCTCGGCTCGGCCTGTTCAGCCCCGGATTGTGGGGGTGGTCACGGGGAAGGACGGGATTGGGGCGGGGACCACTACCCTGCGGGGCATGAGTGTGACGTCGGAGGACCGCCCCTGGGGCAGCTGGCACGTGATCGAGGACGGTCAGGGCTACAAGGTGAAGCGGATCGTGGTGCACCCGGGCAAGCGGCTCTCGCTGCAGACCCACGAGCACCGCTCCGAGCACTGGGTGGTGATCTTCGGGATCGCGACCTGCACGGTCGGCCACGAGGTCGTCAAGGCGGGGCCGGGGGACTGCATCGACGTGCCGCTGGGTGCCATGCACCGGCTCGCCAACGAGCACTCCGAGGACCTGCAGATCATCGAGGTCCAGCAGGGCGCCTACACCGGCGAGGACGACATCCAGCGCCACGAAGACGACTTCGGAAGGCACGAGTGACGGCCGGTCGCCCGGTCGTCGCCGAGATCGTCCGCTCGGGGTTCGTCGAGGGTCACCACTACGGCTCCGTGGTCGCCCTCGCAGCCGACGGCAGCATCGCGTGGTCCGTGGGCGACGTGACCGGCGCGATCCTGCCGCGCTCGTGCAACAAGCCGGTCCAGGCCCTGGCGATGGTGCGGCTCGGCCTCGACCTGCCGCCCGACCTGCTCGCCCTGGCCTGCGCGTCGCACTCGGGGGAGCAGATGCACCTCGACGGTGCTCGCCGGATCCTCCACGGCGCCGGGCTCAGCGAGGCCGACCTGCAGACCCCGCCGGACTTCCCGCTCGACGACGTCGCCAAGGAGGCCGTGCTCGCCGCCGGCGGCACCCGCACGCCGATCGCGATGAACTGCTCGGGCAAGCACTCCGCGATGCTCGCCACCTGCGTCCTGAACGGCTGGGACACCGCGACCTACCTCGACCCCACCCACCCGCTCCAGGTCGCGATCGCCGAGACCTTCGCCGAGCTCACCGGCGAGGAGGTCGAGGTCTCCGCGACCGACGGCTGCGGGGCTCCGCTCCTGTCGACGTCCCTGGTCGGACTGGCGCGCGCGTTCGCCGCGATCGCCACCGCCACCGACGGCCCCGAGGCCCGCATCGCCGCGGCGATCCGCACCCACCCCGAGCTGGTCTCCGGCAGTCGCCGCGACGAGCGCACGCTGCTGACGGCGATGCCCGGCTCGATCGGCAAGGCCGGCGCCGAGTCCTGCTACGCCGTCGCGCTGGCCGACGGGCGCGCGTTCGCGCTCAAGACCGACGACGGCGCCGCCCGGGCCCGCCCGGTGCTGATGGCCGCGGCGCTGGCCCGCTCCGGTGTCGACCGTGAGGACGGGGTCGACGGCGAGGCCGTACGCCGTACCGGCGAGGCCGTGCTGCTCGGTGGCGGCAAGCCCGTCGGGGAGATCCGCGCGACCTTCTGACCCCACACCGGTGGTGTGACCCGCCTCATGCCTGCGGGTGGTTTTGTTGGCCGACGGTGGCAGCGATGTAGCCCGGCCGTTACCCGCTTCTCGGCAGACTCGTCGTGGCACGTGAGCCGACTCCCGACGTCGGTCACAACATGGGGGTGTAGCCACGATGAAGGACCTGGGCACGGCCGGGAGCGAGCAGTCGCTGACCGGCGCAGGCGCGCCACGCGCCACAGGTCCGGCGGTCACCTCCGCCGAGCTCGAGGAGCTCGTCGAGGCCCGGTCCGGACGTGGGTGGAAGCGCACCGCGCGCCCCTACCTGATCCTCAGCGACGTCGTCGCGGTCACGATCGCACTCCTGCTGGTCCCCACCCCGCCGATGCTGACGATGCTCGGGATGTACGTCGGTGTCGCCGTCACGCTGACCTGCCTCGGGGCCTACCGCTCGCGCCTGACGCTCTCGGCCCTCGACGACCTCCCGGTCTTCCTCGTCGCCGCGCTCGTCGGCGGCTTCGCCCAGCTCGCGACGCGTGCCGTCGCGGGGGAGCCGATCCCCTCGCGCCTGGTCCTCCAGGCGCTGGCCGTCGCCGCCGCGATCACGATCGCGCGCGCCGTCGCCTACGTCGCCGTCCGCGAGGCCCGTCGTCGCGGCCTCGTCGAGCACCGCGCCCTGATCCTCGGCGCCGGCGAGATCGGACGCCAGGTCGCCGAGACGATGCTCGAGCACCCCGAGTTCGGGCTGCGCCCGGTCGGCTTCCTCGACAGCCAGGCGCCGGCCGACGCCGAGACCCTGCCGGTCCCGCTGCTGGGCTCCTACGCCGACCTCGCCAGCCGGGTACGGCGCGACGGTGTCAGCGAGGTGGTGGTGGCCTTCGGGGCGCCCGCCCCCGACGACCAGGCCCGCCAGGCACGCCACGACGACGACCTGATCTCCACGATGCGTGCGTGCGACCGGCTCTCCACCGAGATCTTCTGCGTGCCGCGGTTCTTCGAGCTCCACCACCGCAGCCGCGACATGGACCAGCTGTGGGGGATCTCCCTGGTCCGCGTGCGCCGCAGCTCCTGGCGCTCCGGGTCGTGGCGGATCAAGCGTGCCTTCGACATCGCCGCCGCCGGCGGTGCGCTGGTGATCCTCGCGCCGCTGATGGGCGCGATCGCGCTCGCCGTACGGCTCGAGAACGGTCCCGGCGTGCTCTTCCGCCAGACCCGTGTCGGCCTCGACGGCGTCAGCTTCACGCTGCTGAAGTTCCGCTCGGTCCGTCCGGCCGATCTCGGGATGACCGACGCGACGCCCGTCTTCTCCGTCAACGGCCACGCCGGTCTCGGACCGATCAGCGCGTTCCTGCGCAAGGCCTCCCTCGACGAGCTGCCGCAGCTGATCAACGTCGTGCGCGGCGACATGAGCATCGTCGGGCCGCGCCCCGAGCGCGACGTCTTCGTCGAGCAGTTCTCGAAGACGGTCCCGCGCTACGCCGAGCGTCACCGCGCGCCCGTCGGCCTCACCGGGTGGGCGCAGGTCAACGGCCTGCGCGGCAACACCTCGATCGAGGAGCGGGTGCGCTTCGACAACTACTACATCCAGAACTGGTCGCTCTGGCTCGACGCCAAGATCATCGCGCGCACGGTCTCCGCCGTGGTGCTCACCCGGGGATCGTGACCGCCGGACCGGGCTCGCCCGATCTCATCGTCGACTCGACGGTGCTGGTCCTGGGAGCGCTCGCCCTCCTCCACGTCTCGGTCGCGCTCGTCCACCGACCCCAGCGCGGTCTGCTGCTCCTCGCGGCGCTGCTGCCCTTCGACGGCCTGCTGCTGATCGTGCCCGGCGGCGAGTCCCTGGGGCCGTGGAAGGAGGCGCTGCTCGTCGTCACCTTCCTCGCCGCGCTGGTCTCGCCCGCCTCGGCGCGCGTCGGCGGACCCGACCACCTGCCCGTGTGGGTGCCCGCAGCCCTGGCCTTCGTCGCCCTCGGCGTGGTCTCGGCGATCGGCACCGGCGGGCTGATCGCCTTCTGGGGCTTCAAGATCAGCTACTTCTACGCCGTCGTGCCGATCATCCTGTGGCGCTGTCCGTTCCGCGCCCGCGACCGCGACCGCCTCGTGAGCATCCTGATGGCTGCCGGGGTCGTCACCGCCCTCGTCGGCCTCGCCCAACAGGTCATCGGACCGGTGCGGCTCAACGAGATGGGCTACGAGTACAACACCGTGATCCGCTTCTCCGGCTCGCTGCTGCGCTCGTTCTCGACCTTCACCCAGCCGTTCTCCTTCGGGCTCTTCGTCAGCCTGGTGCTGCTGGTCTGCCTGCCGGTCGCGATGGCCGACTGGCGACGGACCCGCAACCTCGCCTTCCTCGCCACCACGCCCGTGCTCGTCGCCGGCATGGCGGCCTCCGTCGTGCGCGGCGCGACGCTCGCGCTGCTCGTGGGCCTGGTCGTGCTGATGGTGTGGCGCTTCCGCGGTCTCTTCCACGCGATGGTGCCGGGCGTGCTGGTGCTGCTCTTCGTGCCCGCGACCGTGCTCACCGACTACTTCTCCTCCAGCAGCCTCGACGAGCGCGCCACCGGCTGGCAGACCATCTTCGACAGCCTGCTCACCGCCCCGCTCGGCAACGGGATCGGTACGACGGGCTCGGCCGCCGAGAAGTCGTTCACCCTCGGTGCCGACCCCGCCGACCTCGTCACGGCCGGCGGCGGGACGCAGCTCTACCTGCCCGACAACCAGTACGTGAAGACCGTCATCGAGCTCGGCCCGGTCGGGCTGTGGCTCCTGCTGCTCCTCGGCGCCACCGCGATCGCCGCGGCCGTGCACGCGGCTCGCCGTACCTCCGGCAACGACCAGGCCCTGGCGCAGGGCATCGCCGCCTCGATCATCGGCGCCGCCGCGGCCTCGACGGTCTCGACGTACCTCGAGATCTTTCCGCTCGACTTCTACTTCTGGCTCCTGCTGGGCGTGCTGCTCGGCGTCGGTACGGCGGCCGAGGAGGCTCCCGAGCTCACCGACGACCCGGGCGCGGCCGCGGGCGACGCCGACGCGGCACCGCTCGACGACGACTCCGTGACCGAGGACGAGGCGCCCGGCACCTCCGCCGGGGCCCCCCGGCCGCTGGAGATCGCATGCTGACCAACCTCCGTGCCCGCCTGCAGCGCTCCGCGCCGGAGCCGGGGGAGCAGGACCCGCAGGGACCCGTGCAGGAGACGGGGCTGCTCGCCAACACCAGTTGGCTGATCGGCAGCCGTCTGGTGATGGCCGCCCTCGGCTGGGCCGGCACCCTGCTCATCGCCCGTCACCTCTCGCTCGACGAGTTCGGCCGGTTCACGATCATCTTCACCGTCCTGGGCCTGATGTCGGTCGTCACCGACATGGGCATCGGGCGGATCGCGCTGCGCGGCATGCTGGACGCCGACGGCAGCGACCCGGGCTCCTTCGCCGGCACCTACATCGCCCTGCGCACGCTGATGGGCGTGGTCGGCTACGGGCTGGTGATGCTCATCGTCGTCCTGCTCGGCTATCCCGCCGAGGTCGTGCACGCCACCGCGGTCGCGGCCATCGTCATCGTCCTGGCGACCCCGTCCTCCGCGCTCGACGTGGTCTTCCAGTCCCGGATGAAGCTCGGCGTGGTCAGCATCGCCGGGGCCAGCGGACAGGTCGCCCAGTTCGCCCTGACCGCGGCCATCGCCACCGCCGGCGGCACCGTCCTGTACTTCACGATCCCCGCCGTGGTGGCCCAGGTCGTGGTGCTGGCCTACAAGATCCCCGCGGCCAACCGGATCATCCCGCTGCGCCTGCACGTCGACCTGGTCGTGTGGCGGATGCTGCTCAAGGAGGGCATCCCGCTCACCCTCGGCATCGGCCTGGCGACCATCTACTACCGCGTCGACTCCGTGATGCTCTCGCGCCTCGACGACTTCGTCGCGGTCGGCATCTACGGCGTGTCGTACAAGTTCATCGACATCGTCCACTTCGCCGCCACGGCGGTGACCGTGCCGTTGCTGACGCTGCTGGTGCGCTCCTGGCCCGACGACCTCGACGCCTTCCGCGACGCCATGCGTCGGGGCGCGCTGCTGCTGGGACTCGTCGGCGGGCTGGCCGTCGTCGGACTGGTCGGCTTCCCGGCCCAGCTCACCACCGCGCTGTACGGCGCGCCGTACGCCGTCGGCGAGCACGCCACCCGGCTGCTGATCCTCGCCCAGTTCCTGACGCTCTTCACCACCCTCGGCCTGACCTGCCTGATCGCCCTCGGCCGGCACAAGACCTACCCGCTCGTGATGCTCGTCGGCCTGGTGCTCAACGCGGGCGCCAACGCCGTGCTCATCCCGCGCTACTCCTACGAGGGCGCGGCGGCCGCGACGCTGGCCGTCGAGGTCCTCGTGGTCGGGGTGATGTGGTGGCTGGTGCGTCGCGAGTCCCGGATCTGGCCGATCGGGCTGCGCGGGCTCGGGGTCGTCCCGGTCGCCGTCGCGGCCGGCCTGGTCGCCGGCTGGACGGTCCTGATCGTCCTGCCCTGGGTCGTGGCTGCCGCGGCGGCCGTGATCGCCTACCTCGCCGTCGCGATGGTCGGGGGACTGATGTCGGGCGCCGGCATCGACGTACCGCTCGGCAAGCTCACTCGAAAGGCTGGATCGTCATGACCTCACGGCTGATCGCCGTCACGAGCACCGGACAGGTCTCCGGCGCCGAGCGGGTCCTGCTGCGGACCCTCGCCGCCGCGGTGGACGCCGGATGGGACGCCGCCTGCCTGTGCCCGCCCGGCCCGCTGGCCGCCCAGGTGCGCGCCACCGGCGCACGCCACGTGGCCACCCCCGACCTCACGCTCGGCTCCGGCCCGCGACTCCTCGCCGCCCTGCGGATGGTGCTGGCCTGGCTGCGTGCGGCGCGGGTGCTGCGCTCGGAGGCGTCGACGGCGGACGTCGTCCTGGCCAACGCCCTGCTCTCGCTGCCGGCCGTGCGGCTCGCCGGACTCGCCTCGGTGCCGGCGGTGTGGCTGGCCCACGACGTGGTCGTCGCCCGGGACCGTCTGCTGCTCTACCGCTGGTGCCGCCGTGCGCTCTCCCTCGTCGTGGGGGTCTCGGAGGCCGTCGTGGCTCCGCTGCGCCCGGTCTCGGCCCGCTCGGGCATCGGGCCGGTCGTCGACGTGGTCCACAACGGGGTCCCCTACCCGGTCGCCCCGGCGCACGAGTGGGTCGAGGGCCCCGCGCCCGAGGGGCGCGAGATCGTGGTCGGGCTGAACGCCCTGCTGACCCCCTGGAAGGGCCAGGAGGTGCTGCTCGACGCCGTACCCCTGCTCGATGCACGCGTGCGCGTCGAGATGCTCGGCGGCTACCTGCCCAAGGACGACGAGTACGCCGCGGGCCTCGGCCGCAGCATCGTCGAGCGCGGTCTGAGCGCCCGGGTGCGCCTGCTCGGCCACGACGAGGACCCGCTGGCCCGGATGCGGACCTGGTCGATCGCGGTCAGCGCCAGCACCGATCCCGAGGCGTGCCCGCTGGCCGTGCTCGAGGCGATGAGCCTGGGCCTGCCCGTCGTCGCCACCGACCACGGCGGATCCCCCGAGGTCCTCGACGGGGCCGGGATCGTCGTCGCGCCGCGCGACGCTTCGGCCCTCGCCGAGGCCGTCAACCGCCTCGCCGGCGACCCCGAGCTGCGGGCCAGGAACGCGCTGCTCGGCCTGGACCGGGTGGCTCGTGCCCACCGGCTCGACCACCAGACGTCCGCACTGCTCGCCGTGCTCGCGCGCACCGCCGGGGACTACCGCCCGCCCTTCGGCGGCGAGCGGCGACGTCCCGAGCCCGCGACCGCCGCTGCGGCAGGATCGTCGACATGAGGGTGCTCTTCGTCAACGAGAACATCGGTGGCCACCGCAGCGTGCACGCCAACCTGCGCGCCACGTTGGGCGCGCACCCCGACGTGCACGCGGAGTTCCTCGACGTCCCCGCCCCCACGCGACTGCGCCGCGTCGCCGGCGCCTCGATCCCCGGCCTGGGTCGCCTCGACGCGGACCTGCAGCCCCTGCGCGCCCAGCTCGCGCTCAGCACCTGGGTGCGCAAGCAGCTGCGCCGCCGGATGCACGACGTCGACGTGGTGCACGTCTACACCGGCAACGCCGGGCTGCGCAGCGTGGACGTCCTCGCGTCGATGCCGTCGGTGGTGACGACCGATGCCACCAACGTCACCAACGCCTACCGGCTGCCGTACCGCGAGCCCACCCGCTTCACCCCGGCCGCGGTGCGCGCCGCCCAACGCTTCGAACGTCCGGTCTACGAGGCTGCCTCCCTCGTCGTGGCCAACACCGGCTGGGTGGCCCGCTCGTTGCGCGAGGACTACGGCGTACCGGCCGAGCGGCTGCGCCAGTTCCCCTTCGGCATCGTCGCCCCCGACCTCGCCGACGGCCCCGCGCCGGGCACGGTGCACCCCGAGGGCCTGCCCCAGCTGGTCTTCGTCGGCCACCAGCTCGAGCGCAAGGGAGCCCTGCGGCTGCACCGTCTCCACCAGGAGCACCTCGCCGACGAGTGCGAGCTCGTGATCGTCACCTCCGAGGACGTGCCGCCGGGCCGCAACGTGCGCGGCGTCCACGACGTCACCGTCGGCTCCGGCCGGTTGTGGGAGGTCCTGCGAGCCGGCGCGATGTTCGTCTTCCCCAGCACGATCGACCAGGCTCCCAACGCGGTGATCGAGGGCATGGCGGCCGGCCTGCCGGTCGTCGGCCTCAAGGTCGCCGCGATGCCGGACACCGTGCCGGAGTCGTGCGGGGTGCTGGTCGACAAGGACGACGACGACGCGCTCGTCGCGGCGCTGCGCGGCCTGCTCCGCGACCCCGCCCGCCGCGCCGAGATGGGCGCAGCCGCCCGCCGCCGGTTCCTGAGCGAGTACGACGCCGCGATCTCCACCGCCCGACTGGTCGAGACCCTCCAGGAGGCCTGTGGCCGCGCGCCGCGCCCCGGCCTGCGCGCGCGGCTGCGGGTGGGGAGGGCCTCGTGAGCCTGCCTGCCCGGGCACGACGGCTCTCCGGCCCGCTGGGCGCCGCCGGGCGCCTGGCCACCCGCCGCTCCCCGCTCGGCGGGGGCGTCGTGCTGGCCTACCACGACGTCGTCGCGGGATCGGCCGTCGACGGGCCGTGGAGCGTCACCGCCGCCCAGCTGCGCACCCACCTCGACGTCGTACGGCGACTCGGCTTCCGGTTCGCGCCGCTCAGCGAGCTCACCGGCCGCGCTTTGCGCGGCGAATCGGTCGACGGCCTGGCCGCTGTGGTCTTCGACGACGCCCTGGCCGGTGTCGCGCGGCACGCCCTGCCGATCCTGCACGAGCTCGAGGTGCCGAGCACCCTGATGACCGTCAGCACCGCCTGGGGGGCNCCNCCNGCCTGGTGGCCGGGCTCGGCGCCGACGATGACCNGCGCCGAGCTGGTCGAGGCCGTCGCCCACGGCGTCGACCTGGCCGCGCACACCCGGACCCACCAGTCGCTGGCCGCGCTGGCCGACCGCGGCCCCTCGGCGGCCGGCGAGTTGCGCGACGAGGTCGCCGGCTGCCGCGACCAGCTCGAGAACATCACCGGCTCGCCCGTCGACCTCTTCGCCTACCCGTTCGGCCACCACACCCCGGCGGTGCGCGAGGCCGTCGAGGAGGCCGGCTACACGGCGGCGTTCACGTTCCTCAACGGCCGGGTGGAGCCCGGCCTCGACGCGCTGCGCCTGCCGCGGCTGACCATGGGTGCCCACCAGAGCGGCCCGCGCCTGGCCTACCACCTGGCCCGTGCGGCCGACTCGTGGCCGGACCACCAGCTCGACCGGGTCTCCGGCGACGCAGCCGACGAGACCGGCGGCGGTGGCGTCGTGAGCCCGGGCTTCTCCGCTGCTCCGGTCGCGACCGGCCTGACCTGCGAGGTGATCGACGACCTCGCGGCTGCCGAGTCGCTGGCGCCGGAGTGGGACGCCCTGGCCGACGCCATCGGCGCCGGCCCCCTGGTCCGTTCGGCGTACTGCCTGTCCTGGTGGCGCGGCATGGGGCCGGGACGGCTNCAGGTCGCGACCGTGCGCGACGGCGACCGNCTGGTCGCCCTGGCGCCGCTGCACGCGCGCCGCGTCGGNCCCGTCGAGGTCCTCCGGTGGCTCGGCCACGGTCTCGGCACCGTCTCCGAGGCCCTGGTGCTCCCCGAGCGCGAGGACGCCGCGCGTCTGCTCTGGGAGAGGGTCGCCGGTCCGCGCCGCGTGCTCGACCTGGTCGAGAGTCGCGCCGCCGCCCCCGCGCTGGCGCCGCTCNTCGCCCTCGACCGGCAGCGACGCCGTACGACGGTCGAGCCGCGCGACGCGTGCCCGGTCATCGACCTCGAGGGCGACGGGCTGGAGCACGTGCGCCGACCCGGCTCGAAGAACCTCCGCAAGGTCCTCAAGCGCGCCGACGCCGCCCTCGCCGACGCCGGACGCACCTTCTCGGTCGAGGTCGCCCTCGACGTGGACCTCTTCGACAAGCTCCTGCCCNACATCCGCACGGCCTTCGACGTCGCCGAGGCCGCCAAGCNNCGCCAGCACCTGCTGGAGCCGCCGTACGAGGCGTTCGTGCTGCCCTACCTGCGTGAGGAGATCGCGCGCGGGCAGGCCGTGGCCCTGGTCGGCTACCTCGACGACCAGCCGATCACCTTCCTGCTGGCGATGATCACCCCGGTGACCTCCACGCTCTCGTTGTGGATCAGCCGCTACGTCCCGGACAGCGAGCAGTTCAGCCCCGGCCACCTGCTGCTGCGCAGCACCTTCCAGTGGGCGGCCGGGCACGGACTTACACGCGTCGACCAGCTCCTGGGCGTCTCGCAGACCAAGCGGCAGTGGTCCAGCGACACCTACGAGACCGTCGACGTCCGTCACGGCTCCGCCTCGTCCATCGCCCTGCTCGACGGCGCCACGCGCGCAGCCGAGAAGGTCGGGGACCTGCGCGCCCGGGTGCGGCCATGACGAGCACGACGAGCACGACGCGCACCCGGGGGGCCAGCCGGTGGTCGCGGCCGCTGTCCGGCGTGCTGCTCGGCTCGCTGTTCGTGGCCTTGTTCCTGGCGCTGCCCGGCGACCCCGTCCGCGTCGGCGCCGGTGGGGCGACGCGCACGCTGCCGACCGCGTCTACCGCGTCGACCGCGCTCACGTCGTACGCAGGCAGCACCGCCGTGACCGACGGAGCCTCCGCGCTGCGGGTCGGCATCAGCCCCGGCTTCGAGCTCCTCGACCTGCCGACGAAGCGGCTGCGCGCCGACCTGAGGAGCGCCCGCGCGCTCGGTGCCCAGCAGCTGCGCGTCGACGTGAGCTGGGCCCGGATCCAGCCGCGCAAGAAGGGCGGCTACCACTGGGCGGACACCGACCGGGTCCTCGCCGCGGCCGACGCGGCCGGGCTCGACGTCCTGGCGGTCGTCGGCTACCGACCGCGGTGGGGGAGCAGGCCCAACGGAGCCGTCCAGCCCGCCGGGTTCGCCCGCTTCGTCGCCGCGGCCGCGAAGCGCTACCGCGACGAGATCGACGCGTGGGAGCTGTGGAACGAGCCCAACCAGCGGCTCTTCTGGATCGCCAAGCCCTCCCCGGCCGGCTACGCCCGCCTGGTCGAGGCGACCGCGCCCGGCATCCGGCGCCACGACCCCGGGGCGCCGATCCTGATCGGGGCCCTCGCCCCCGCCGTCGACGCGGGCAACGGCCGCGAGATCTCACCGCTCTCGTTCCTCCAGGGCGTCTACCGCTCCGGCATCGACCGCGACGCCTTCGACGCCGTCTCGGTCCACCCGTACAGCTATCCCGCGCTGCCGTCGGGCGACCAGCCCTGGAACACCTTCCACCGCCTCGAGGACCTGCACGCGATCATGCGGCGCGCCGGCGACGGCGCCAAGGGGATCTGGCTCACCGAGTACGGCGCCCCGACCGGGACCTCGGACCGTGCGGTCTCGGCCAAGCGGCACCGCAGGATGCTGGTCTCGGCCCACCGGGAGGCGCGCTCGCTCGACTTCGTGCACCATCTCTTCTACTACTCCCTGCGCGACTCGTCGTCGCGCCGTGACGACCCGGAGTCCAACTTCGGGTTCCTCAAGGCCAGGGGAAAGGCCAAACCCGCCTACGCCGCGGTCCGCCGCGAGCTTCGTAAAGGACACTGAGAACCATGGATCTGCTCGAGCACGCCGCCGGCGTCTGGGCCCGCAGGTACGTCGTCCTCGGCGTCGCCGTGCTGGTCGCGGTCGGGGTCTTCGCCTGGCGCAGCACTGCTCCCGAGCAGTACGACGCCACCACCACCGTCCAGGTGCGGCTGCCCGACACCCAGACCAGCGACCCGTCGACCCAGGTTGCGTTCTACGCCCAGACCGTCGGTGGGCTGACCACCAGCCGCGGCGTGGTCGACCGGGCCCTGGCGAGCGCCGGGCGCGACGACTCCCTCGACGACGCCGTGGACCAGGTCTCGGCCAGCCTCGGCGCCGAGCCCGGCTTCGTGGACATCACCGCCGCCGGCCCGTCCGGGCGCGAGGCCGCCGAGCTCGCCGACGCCCTGGCCGACGTGCTGATCGACCAGGTCGCCGCCGATCAGGCCGCCGACCTGGCCGAGCAGCGTCAGGCGGTCACCGACGCCGTGGCCGAGCTCGGTCGCGACCGGCAGGAGACGACCCGCGAGGGAGGTGACCCGTTCGCCCTCGCGGCGCTGCAGCGGGAGCGCGAGGCGCTGCTCGGCTCGCTGCGCACCCTGTCGGAGAAGACCTCGTGGCGCCTCACCGTCGTGGAGCCGGCCGTCGCTCCGACCTCGCCGTCGGCACCGACGCCGCTGCGCGACGCCCTGCTCGCCTTCCTGCTGGCCCTCATCCTGGCCGCCGAGGCCGTCGTCGCCCGACGCGCCTTCCGTGGCTCGTTGTCCGCACGCGACCCCGCCACGGACGCCGGGGACGTCGCCGGCGTGCCCGGGCTCGCCGTACGACCCGACCAGGCAGCGACCGCCCTCACCCCGCTGTTGCCGCAGGTCACCTCGGCCCGGACGCTCACCGTCGTTCAGGCCGGACCCGACGCGCACGCCCGGACCGCCGGCCTGCTCTCCGAGCTGCTGGCCGCCCGCGGCGAGGACGTCCTGCTGCTCGACGCCACCACGAAGCGTCCCACCGTGCACGTGGAGTACGGCGTCTCCGCGGCGCCCGGGCTCGCCGAGCTCCGCCAGGGCTCCGGGTCGACCGAGGCGCGGCTCAAGGACCTGCCCCACGTGCGCAGCCTCTTCGTGCTGCCGGCCGGCAAGGCCCCCCACGCCCCNGGCGAGCAGGAGCTGGCCGAGATCGTNAAGACCGCACCCCAGGAGCGNGTGACGCTCGCCGCGAGCGTGCGCAGCGTCGACGACNTGCTCGACGTNGTGGGCGACCTNGGCGACATCGGNGGCCCNACGGTNCTCGACGTCGACGAGACGATCACCANGAAGCAGCTGCGCCGNGAGGTCGAGACCCTGCGAGGCCTGGGCCTCGACCTGGTCGCCGTGACGGTCTCGACCGGNCCGCGCGCNGCGCGGGGCCGCAAGCCGCGGGTGCACGCGCGCAAGGTGCAGTCGCGGGCCTGACGGGTCGGCGGGCTGGCCGGTTGGGGTTGGCCGGCGGGCTGGCTGGAGGCGCGCCGCGGGGGCGGGCAGGGCGGGGCCGTCGGGTGGCGGCTGGTGGTACGAAACTGTCACTTCTGGCAAGAAGTTTCGTGACAGAAGCGGGAGTTTCTCCGCTTGAGCGGAGAAATTCCCAGGCC
>NZZG01000149.1 GCA_002698575.1 Pimelobacter sp.
CTCGCAGTCAAGGACACCGAAGGTGCCGCGAAGCGGGCGCCGCAGGCGATCCTTGACGGCGAGACCCGGTCGACTACGCGCGCGGGCGCCACACCGACCACGTAGAGGGGTCGACTACGCGCGCGGGCGCCTCACCGACCACGTAGAGGGGTCGACTACGCGCGCGGGCGCGCCTCCCACCCCGAGGAACCGGCCCACCCCGAGGAGCCGGCCGACCCCGAGGAGCAGGCGCCGCCCCGACCCCGAAGAGCCCTGCGTCAGTCGCCCAGCTTCGGGTAGTCGGTGTAGCCCTCGGCGCCGCCGCCGTAGAACGTGTCCGGGTTCGGCTCGTTGAGGTCGGCGCCGGTGGCCCAGCGCTTCTCGAGGTCGGGGTTGGCCAGGAAGAGCCGGCCGACGGCAACCGCGTCCCCGAGGTCCTTGTCCAGGATCTCCTGGGCGGACTCCCGCGTCGTTACCGAGCCGAAGCCGTCGTTGACGATCACGACACCACCGAACTCCTGGCGCAGCGACTGGACGAGGTCCAGATGCGGGTCGGCGAGGATCGAGAGGTAGGCCAGGCCGAGCGGGGCGACCTCCCGCACCAGACCGGTGTACGTCGCCTCGACGTCGGCCGGGTCCTCCTCGGTGGCGCCCTGGATGTTGTGGGCGGGGGAGATGCGCATCCCCACCTTGTCGGCGCCGATCGCGTCGACCACGGCTCGGGTCACCTCGACGGCGAAGCGAGCGCGGTTGGCGGGGCTGCCGCCGTACTCATCCGTGCGCTGGTTGCTTCCCGGGGCGAGGAACTGGTGGATCAGGTAGCCGTTGGCCGCATGGATCTCCACGCCGTCGAGGCCGGCCTCGATGGCGTTGCGCGCCGCGGTGACGTACTCCTGGACAGCCTCGGGGACCTCCGCGGTCTCCAGGGCCCGGGGGACCGGGTGGGGCTGGGGCCCGGCAGCGGTGATCATCTCGTTGGGGGCCGCGATCGCGCTCGGGGCCACGATCTCCTGCCCACCGGTGTTGTCGGGGTGGGAGATGCGACCGGCGTGCATCAGCTGCGCCACGATCAGGCCGTTCTCGGCGTGCACCGCGTCAGCGACCCGCCGCCATCCCGCGAGCTGCTCGGGGGAGTGGAAGCCCGGGGTGTTGAGGTAGCCCTGGCCACGGGCGCTGGGCTGGGAGCCCTCGGTGATGATCAGCCCGGCACCCGCGCGCTGGGCGTAGTACTCGACCTGCAGGTCGCCGGGGACGGTGCCCTCGGCGCGGTTGCGGGTCAAGGGGGCCATCACCAGACGGTTGGCGAGGGTCCAGGACTTCACGGTCAGGGGCTCGAAGAGATCAGGCATGTTCTTCCTAACTGCCTCCCCGCGGTGCCTCTTCCGGATCCCGCGGTGAGGAGACTCACCTGCCCCTGAGGCATGATGAGGGAATGCCCGACATCGTCCCGCTCCACCTGGGAGCACTCCACCCGGTGGAGCAGGCGCTGACGTTGCTGCTGGCCTTCGGGCCGTTCGTGGTGCTCGGCATCGTGATCGTGCTGCGGCGCCGGGCCGAGGACGCACAGGCCGCCCAGGACGAGGCCCGGGCGGCCGACGAGGTCCCCGATCAGCGCGACAGGTAGTCGCGCCCGACCTTGTTCTCGGCCTTCAGGGCCTTGAGGAGCAGGTCGGCGATCAGGCCCTCGAGCTTGCCACCGACGAGCGGGATGTTGACCTTGACGGTCAGCGACACGGTCTCGACGGTGCCGACGCCGGACGCGGCGATCGAGGCGGTGCCGGACATCTGACCGGGCTTGCCGGGGATGGTCACCGTGATGTCGCCATGGGTCGGGCTCGTCCAGGACTCCTCCTGGACGATGTTGGTCTCGTCGCCGACGATCTTCTTCGCGAACGACGGCATGCCCTGGGTGGGCTGCCACTGGTCGATCTTCACCTTCTTGGTCTCGCCCTCGACGTCGATCGTGACGTCGTACTTGGTGAACCTCTGGTAGGCGCACACCTCCTCGCGGAAGGCGGGGTCCGCGAGCATCGCGGTGACGGCCTCGACCGGCGCGTCGTAGGTGAGCTCGTGCGTGATGGTCTTGGACATGTCAGCGTTCTCCTGCCAGCCAGGCGGCACCCACGGTCTGCTCGACCTCGATGCCGGACTTGATGGTGTCGGCCATGAGGGCCTCGAGCTTGCCGCCGATCAGCGGCACCTTCACCTTGATCTCCAGCTCGACGACCTCGCTGGTGCCCGACCCCGACTCGAGCAGGGCGATGGTGCCCTTCGCCGAGGTCGGCTTGCCGGGCGCGTCGATCTCCAGCGATCCGCCGCTCGCGTCGGCCCAGTGCTCGGTGAGCACGGCCCGGGTCGTGTCGCCGGCGATCTTCTTGGCGATCGCCGGGAGGCCGGAGGTGTTCTGCACCTGGTCGCTGACCAGGTCGAAGCCCTCGCCGTTGGGCGTCAGCGTGATGTCGGCCGAGACGACCTCCTGCGCTGCGGCGACCTTCTCGCGGAACGCGGGGTCGGCGAGCATCGCGAAGACGTCGGCGGGCGGGGAGTCGTAGGTCAGCTCGTGACGGAACTTCATGAGGACATCATGCCGGTACCTCGAGCGCGCTGCCCGAAGGTTGCTCACCGAGGCACTCGGCCACGTCGTGTGCTGCCTGTCCGGGGTTGCCGGCGTCGAAGTCGACGACGATGTCACGTGGTGGAGGGTGGATGGGGTAGCCCGTGCGCGCGGGCCGCAGCGTGGTGCTGATCTCGCTGTCCGCCAGTCCCTCGACAGTCTCGCGGGGGACGTCCGAGCCAGCCCTGCGAGCGGATCGGACGATCGAGCCCAGCGTGGCGCTCCAGGCATAGCCGCCGTCGCCGAGCACCTCGAGCTGGACCGGAGTCCTGGTGGACAGGTCGGGCTCGATGCCCAGAGCCGTGGCGATGCCCGCGCCGAGCACCGAACCGACCAACGCGAGGTCGGCGTCGTACCCGCGCACTCCCCGGCGAGCCTCGAACAGCACGAGGAGGGACGGGTGGTAAGCGATGGGTCCCGTCGGAGCTGCCGCGGCGCCCGGTTCCTGCAGGACCTGCAGCTCGCTGCCCTCGAAGGCGGCCCAGCACGCTCGCGTGGCCCGGGACGAGTGGAGGAACGTGACGTCGTCGATGGACACGGCGCGGAAGGTGTAGTCGCCGAAGGAATCGGTGAAGACCTCGGTCGTGGTCCTGTAGCCCGGCTGACGGAGGTCGAAGGTGCCCCGGGTACGCACGTAGACGCCGGGAGCCTCGAACGACGTGCTGAAGGAGCCCTCGCCGGCGTCCTCCATGACCCGACGGGCGGTACGCAGCTCCTCGCCGCTCATCTGGTCTGTGGATCGGGCGGAGTGGGATCGCGGATCCGGGGCCTCGTCGGCAGCGCCGGACGGGGGATCGCTCACCTGCGCGGGGGGCACGGGCGCCTCGGCGGGACGTCCCTGTCCCGAGGTGCAGCCCGTCACGGCCAGGGCTGAGGCGAGGCAGAGGCCCACCGCGCCGGGGAGTCGCTCACGCACGGTCGCACTGCTCGAAGGCACGTTGGTCGGCTGCGTCGTTGCCGGTCGGTCGCACGACCAGTCGGTCCGGAGGAGCTTGCACGGTCACCGAACCGCCGACGCCTGTGATCTCCGCGGCGATGGAGGACTCGGTATCGAAGAGCATCCCGATGGCGGGGTCGGGCTCCGCGCCGGACGCGACGACCGCGTCCAGGAGGGCGGACAGGTTGGTGGACCACGAGAGCGACCCGTCGCCGTTCTCGGTGAGGTCGATGGGGGCGAGGTTGTCGGCGTCCGGGTCGATCGCCAGGGCGGTGACGAAGCGGCTGCCGATCACGGACGCCGTCGTGTAGAGGTCGGAGGTGACCTGCCCGTCGGAGTCGACCTCGACGAAAGCCAGCGTCGCGAGCTCCGGAGGGATGCCGGGAGAGCCCTCGGTGGGGACGAGGAAGCCCGAGTCCGCGAACTGATCGCCGAGGTCGCCGTAGGTGAAGCCGGACCAGCAGCGGCTTGACTTCGCGTCGGCCTCGGTGAACTTGAAGTAGAAGTCGTTGCCGACGATGACCGCGTCGACGGCGAAGGCCTCGTTGCCGATGTCGAAGTCGGCGCGCAACGTGTGCGCGAGCCGCGCGAGGTCGTACTGACCCGTGCGCTCGATCCTCCCGCCAGACAGCTGGGTCACGCTGCGGAAGCTGCCGGTCCTGGCCTCGACGAGAGAGCGGGCGAGACCTCGCGCCTCCGGCTTGGTCAGAGCGGCCGGCCCGGTGCTCGGATCTGCAGGTGTGGGGGTCGGGGCGGCGGTTTCGGAGGGGGTCTCCGAGGAGGCGTCCACGTCGGAGCCTGCAGCCGAGGGATCCGGGGCCGTGCAGGCTGCGAGCGAGAGGACGACGAGGGGGGTCGCGAAGCTCAAGGCCAGGCGGATTCGGTGCCGAGTCACGCCAGGAGAGTGCCACACCGCCTCGTGTTCCGAGGCGGCTTTGCGCGATCGTCACCGGCGCCGCCGCGCGAGACTCCCGAGCGGCCGGTCTGGTTGAGTGCCGCAATGGCCGCGAACCCCGAGTCCCCCGAGTCCCCCGAGTCGTTCGTCTCCTTCGGCGAGCAGGGCTCCCAGCTGACCTATGGCAGCTACCTGCGCCTGCCCCAGCTGCTCGACTCCCAGCACCTCGAGTCCGACCCGCCCGCCCACGACGAGCTGCTGTTCATCACCATCCACCAGGTCTACGAGCTGTGGTTCAAGCAGCTCCTGCACGAGGTCGCGGCCGCGCGCGACGCCATGCTGGGCGACCGCACCGGTGAGCGGCTCTGGTGGGCCCAGCACCTGCTCCAGCGGGTGCACGTCATCGAGCGCACCCTGGTCCAGCAGGTCGACGTGCTGGAGACGATGACGCCCCAGGACTTCCTCGAGTTCCGCCAGCGGCTGGCCCCGGCGAGCGGGTTCCAGAGCGTGCAGTTCCGTGAGCTGGAGTTCGTCAGCGGTGCCAAGGACCCGGCGTACCTCGAGCGCTTCCGCGGGCTCACCGACGACGAGCAGGCCCGGTTGCGGCGCCGCCTCGACGAGCCGACGCTGTGGGACGCGTTCCTGGCGGTGCTGCGGGCCCACGGTCTGCCGGCGGACGACGACGAACAGGTCGCGACCTCGGTGCGACGCACGGCGCACGACCGGTCGTCGTACGCCGCGGTCTGGGCGCTGGCAGAGGCCCTGCTGCAGCACGACGAGCTCGCCGCGAGCTGGCGGGCGCGGCACGTGGTGATGGTGGAGCGGATGATTGGCGCCAAGTCGGGCACCGGTGGCTCGAGTGGATCTGCGTACCTGCGCGGCCGGTTGGGTCTGCAGTACTACCCGGTGCTGTGGGAGGTGCGCAGTCGGTTGTGACGGTGGGCGCTGGGTCCTAACGTGGGCAGCGTGTCAACGACGACGCACGATTCCGACAAGTCCGAGCTCCTCTCCAAGGCGATCGACCTGGCCCATCAGGGTCGGGGCAGTGGTGGCCCCCCGCACGACGCGGTCGGCGACCTGCTGCGCGCCTACTACCGCTACGTGGCGCCGGAGGACCTCACCGAGCGCTCCGAGGCCGACGTGTACGGCGCGCTGGCCTCCCACTACAAGGTGGCGCGGTCGCGGCCGCAGGGCACCGCGCAGGTGCGTCTGTCCACGCCGACGCTGAGCGAGCACGGCTGGTCGGCCGGAGGTCACTCCGTGGTCGAGGTCGTCGTCGACGACATGCCCTTCCTCGTCGACTCCCTCACGATGGAGCTCTCCCGGCAGCTGCGCGACGTCCACCTCGTGGTGCACCCCAACTTCGACGTNGTGCGTGACATCACCGGCGAGCTGCAGTCGGTGACCCCCGTCGCCGACGGGTCGCGGGAGCCCGCCGACGACGCGGTCCGGGAGTCCTGGATGCACGTCGAGATCGGACGGACCGGCGACGACCTGGGTGAGGAGTCCATCGTCGAGGACGTGCAGCGCGTCCTGCGCGACGTGCGCGAGGCCGTCGAGGACTGGTCGAAGATGCACGAGCGCGTCGGCGAGATCGTGGCCGACATCCGGCAGGACCCGCCCGCCCTCGACGCCGACGAGCTGGCGCAGTCGGCCGACCTCCTGGAGTGGCTGGCCGACGGCCACTTCACCTTCCTCGGCTACCGCGAGTACGCCCTGCAGCGCGCCGACGTCGACGGCGTGGAGGAGGACGTGCTGCGGGCGGTGTCCGGGAGCGGCCTGGGCATCCTGCGCGCCGACCGCCACGTCTCGGAGTCCTTCGGGCGCCTGCCCGACCCGGTGAAGGCCAAGGCGCGCGAGCGCACGCTGCTGGTGCTGGCCAAGGCGAACTCGCGCGCCACGGTGCACCGCCCGGCCTACCTGGACTACGTCGGGGTCAAGACCTTCGACGCCGACGGCAACGTCACCGGTGAGCGCCGCTTCCTCGGCCTCTTCTCCAGCGCTGCCTACACCGAGTCGCTCATGCGCATCCCGCTGGTGCGCGAGAAGGCGCAGGCCGTGCTCGCGCGCAGTGGGTTCGACCCCCAGAGCCACGCCGGCAAGGCCCTGCTCGACACCCTCGAGACCTACCCGCGCGACGACCTCTTCCACACCCCGGTCGAGGAGCTGGCCCCGCTCGCGGAGGCGGCGATGCAGGCGCGCGAGCGGCGCGCCGTACGCATGTTCCTGCGGCTGGACACCTACGGCCGCTACGTCTCGGTGCTCGTCTACCTGCCGCGCGACCGCTACAACACCAGCGTGCGTGAGCGGTTCGTCGAGATCCTCACCGAACGCCTCGCCGCGGACTCGGTGGAGTTCAACGTGCGGATCAACGAGTCGACGACCGCGCGGGTGCACTTCGTGGCCCACCTGCCGAAGGGCTCGACGATCACCTCGGTGGAGGCGATCGACACCGCCGACCTGGAGCGTCGNCTCACCGACGCGTCCCGGTCGTGGCGCGACGACTTCACCTCCGCCGTGATCGCCGAGTACGGCGAGGAGGTCGGCGCGATCCTGGGTCGCCGCTACCTCGACTCGTTCCCGGAGGCCNACAAGGAGGACTTCTCNCCGCGCACGGCCTCGATCGACCTCGGTCGGCTCGAGGGCATCATCGGCGAGGAGGGCCTCGACCACTCGCTCTACCAGGAGGTCGACGCCGGCCTCGGCGAGGCGCGCCTCAAGCTGTACCGGATCGGCGAGCCGCTCTCGCTCTCCCAGATCCTGCCGATGCTGAGCTCGATGGGGGTCGAGGTCGTCGACGAGCGGCCCTACACCCTGACGGGTCTCGGGCGCCCCTCCCACGTCTACGAGTTCGGCCTGCGCTACCCCGGTCGCCTGCCGGAGGAGGCGCGCGACCTGTTCCAGGACGCCGTGCGGGCGGTGTGGGACGGGTTCACCGAGATCGACGGCTTCAACTCGTTGGTCCTCGCCGCCCGGATCACGTGGCGCCAGGCGACGGTGCTGCGGGCCTACGCGAAGTACATGCGCCAGGGCGGTTCGCCGTTCGCCCTCGACTACATCGAGGAGGCGCTGGCCAGCAACGTCGACATCACCCGGATGCTGGTGGACCTCTTCGAGACCCGCTTCGACCCGGACGCCTCGGGTGCGCGGGACGAGCAGGCCCTCGTCGAGCGGCTGCACGGCGCCCTCGACGACGTCGTGAGCCTGGACCACGACAGGATCCTGCGCTCCTACCTCACCCACGTCCGGGCGACCCTGCGCACCAACTACTTCCAGCAGGCCGACGGCTCGGCCGACGGCAGCGGCGCGCCGAAGAGCTACATCAGCTTCAAGCTCGAGCCGTCGGCGATCCCGGACCTGCCCGAACCCCGACCGAAGTTCGAGATCTTCGTCTACTCGCCCCGCGTCGAGGGCGTGCACCTGCGCTTCGGCTCGGTCGCGCGCGGCGGACTGCGCTGGTCGGACCGACGCGACGACTTCCGCACCGAGGTGCTGGGCCTGGTCAAGGCGCAGATGGTCAAGAACACCGTGATCGTGCCGGTGGGCGCCAAGGGCGGATTCTTCGCCAAGAACCTGCCCGACCCGTCCGACCGCGATGCCTGGCAGNCCGAGGGCATCGCCTGCTACACGACGTTCATCTCCGGCCTGCTCGACGTCACCGACAACCTCGTCGAGGGCGAGACGGTCCCGCCGCCCCGCGTGGTGCGTCACGACGGAGACGACTCCTACCTGGTGGTGGCAGCGGACAAGGGCACCGCGACGTTCTCCGACATCGCCAACGGCGTCGCCCAGGACTACGGCTTCTGGCTCGGCGACGCGTTCGCCAGCGGTGGCTCGGTCGGCTACGACCACAAGGCGATGGGCATCACCGCCCGGGGTGCCTGGGTGTCGGTCCAGCGGCACTTCCGCGAGATGGACGTCGACTGCCAGAACGAGGACTTCACCTGCGTCGGCGTGGGCGACATGTCCGGCGACGTCTTCGGCAACGGCATGCTCTGCTCGGAGCACACCCGCCTCGTCGCCGCCTTCGACCACCGCGACATCTTCATCGACCCGCGGCCCGACGCCGCGGCGTCGTACGCCGAGCGGCAGCGGCTCTTCGGGCTGCCGCGCTCGAGCTGGCAGGACTACGACACCTCGACGATCTCCGAGGGTGGCGGTGTCTTCCCCCGCTCGGCGAAGTCGATCCGGCTCAACGACGCGATCCGCGGCGCCCTGGGGATCGGTGCCGACGTCACGGCGATGACCCCGGTCGAGCTGATGCGGGCGATCCTGCTCGCGCCGGTGGACCTGCTGTGGAACGGCGGGATCGGCACCTACGTCAAGGCCGCGGGGGAGACCCACGGGGACGCGGGGGACAAGGCGAACGACGCCATCCGGGTCAACGGAGGCGACCTGCGGGTGCGCTGCATCGGGGAGGGAGGCAACCTCGGGCTGACCCAGCTGGGCCGGATCGAGTACGCCCGCACCGGGGGTCGGGTCAACACCGACTTCATCGACAACTCCGCCGGGGTCGACACCTCCGACCACGAGGTCAACATCAAGGTGCTGCTCGACCGGGTCGTGGCCTCCGGCGACCTGACCGGCAAGCAGCGCAACGCGGTGCTGGCGAGGATGACCGACGAGGTCGCCGCCCTGGTGCTGCGGGACAACTACGAGCAGAACGTCGCCCTCGGCAACGCCGCCTCGAACGCGGCGCCGTTGCTGCACGTCCACGAGTCGTGGATGAAGCGGCTGGAGTCCGAGGGGATCATCAACCGCGAGCTCGAGGGACTGCCCTCGAGCCGGCAGGTGGCGCGGCGCCTGGACCGGCACGAGGGGCTGACCACGCCCGAGCTGTCGGTGCTGATGGCCTGGACCAAGATCGTGCTCGCCGACGAGCTCCTCGACTCCGACCTGCCGGAGGATCCCTACTGCGACCTGGACCTGCGGGCCTACTTCCCGACGCCGATCCGCGAAGGCTTCGACGACCGCATCGTCGAGCACCCGCTGCGTCGCGAGATCATCGTGACCCAGGTCGTCAACGACCTGGTCAACGGCGCCGGGATGACCTACTGGCCGCGGCTGGCCCTCGAGACGGGCGCGTCGGCCGCCGAGCTGACCCGGGCGAACTTCGTGTCCCGCGAGATCTTCGGCTCGCTGCCGCTGCGTGACGAGATCAGCGCCCAGGACAACCGGATCCCGGCAGCGGTGCAGACGCACATGCGCGTCGAGATGCGCACCCTGGTGGAGCGTGGCTCGCGCTGGCTGGTCACCAACCGCCGCCCGCCCCTGGACTCGCAGGGGCTCGTCGACAGCTTCGCCGCACCGATGCAGGCGACCATGGAGGCGTTGCCCGACCTGATGAGCGGCGCCGAGCTGGCGGCGTACGAAGGTCGGCTGGAGCGCCTGATCGACAACCACGTCCCGGTCGAGCTGGCCTCGCGGGTGGCGGTGCTGCCGACGGCGTACATGCTCCTCAACGTCATCGAGATCGCGCTGCGCGAGGAGCTCGAGCCGGCCGACGTCGCGCGGGTGCACTTCACCCTGGCCGAGCGCCTCGGGCTGCCGACGCTGGTCCAGCGGATCCTCGCGCTGCCGCGCGAGGACCGCTGGCAGACGATGGCCCGCGCCACCCTGCGCGACGACCTGCACGCCGTGCACGCCCAGCTCACCGCCCAGGTGATCTCCACGACCGACGCGGACGACTCCGCTGCCGCCCGGATCTCGGCATGGGAGGACTCCGACGAGGTCGTGGTCTCCCGCGCGGCGGACACCCTGCGCGAGATCTGCTCCGACGAGCACGCCGACCTGGCGCGGATGTCGGTGGCGCTGCGGGTGGTGCGGGGCCTGCTGGCCTGACCTGCACACACCCGGCCTGAGGTACCTTATTCATTCGCGGTTGTCGGTGCCGCGACCTAATCTCGTTGTTGATGGCAACAGATCTCGGTCCCGATCCCGACTCCAACCCACCGGCAGGCGTGCACTCGCTCTGGCGGCTGCGTGGCTACCTCAAGCCGCACCGCCTGGCGTTGACGATCATGCTGCTCACCTCGCTGGCCGGGGTGGGTCTGACGATCGCGATCCCGCTGGTCACCAAGGCGATCATCGACGGCCCGATCACCAACCGCGACCTCAGCGCCGTGCTGCCGCTCGGCCTGCTGGCGCTCGGGCTCGGCGTGCTCGAGGCAGCGTTGATCTTCTGGCGGCGCTGGGTGCAGTCCAACGCCGTGCTCGGGGTCGAGACCGCCATGCGCCACGACCTCTACGAGCGCCTCCAAGAGCTCCCGATGGGCTTCCACAGCCGCTGGCAGTCCGGCCAGCTGCTCTCGCGGGCGACGACCGACCTCAGCGGCATCCGGCGCTTCTTCGGCTTCGGGATGCTCTTCCTGCTGATCAACATCGTGCAGGTCATCGTCGTCACCATCGTGCTGCTCAACATGTACTGGCCGCTCGGCCTCGTCGTCGGCGCCGCCGCCGTGCCGATCGTGGCGCTGTCGATGCGTTTCGAGAAGCGGTACGTCGTGATCTCGCGCCAGGTGCAGGACGAGCAGGGCGACCTCGCCACCCACGCCGAGGAGGGCGCCGTCGGGATCCGGGTGATCAAGTCCTTCGGTCGCGGCGAGCACGTCTCCCTGCAGTACGAGGAGGCCGCCGACAAGCTGCGCGACACCAGCATGGTGAAGGTCCGCCTGGCCGCCAAGTTCTGGACCTTCCTCGAGATCATCCCCAACCTCGCCGTCGCCGTGGTCCTGCTCCTGGGCTCGATCGGGGTCGGCCGCGGCTCGCTCACCCCCGGTGAGCTGGTCGCCTTCATCACCCTGCTGCTCTCGCTGGTCTGGCCGGTCTCGTCCCTGGGGGTCATCCTGGCCATGGCCCAGGAGGCGATGACCAGCGCCGCTCGCATCCTGGAGATCTTCGACACCGAGCCGTCGATCGTCGGTGGCAGCGAGGTGATCGCCGAGCCGCGCGGTCACCTGCGTTTCGAGCACGTCGACTTCGCCTTCCCCGACGCCCCCGACGAGCTGGTGCTGCGCGATGTCAACCTCGACCTCGCGCCGGGCGAGACCATCGCCCTGGTGGGAGCGACCGGCTCCGGCAAGACGGTGCTCACCTCGCTCGTGCCGCGTCTGTACGACGTCACCGCGGGGCGCGTCACCCTCGACGGGACCGACGTCCGCGAGCTCGACCTGAAGCACCTGCGCTCGCTGGTCGCGACGGCGTTCGAGGAGCCGACCCTGTTCTCGATGAGCGCCCGGGAGAACGTCACCCTCGGACGCTCCGAGGCCAGCGACGCCGACATCGACGAAGCCCTCGACATCGCCCAGGCCGGCTTCGTCCGCGACCTGCCCTGGGGCCTGGACACCCGCATCGGCGAGCAGGGGATGGCCCTGTCCGGCGGGCAGCGGCAGCGACTCGCGCTGGTCCGTGCCGTCCTGGCGCGGCCCAAGGTCCTGGTCCTCGACGACACCCTCTCCGCGCTCGACGTGCACACCGAGAAGCTGGTCGAGGACGCGCTGCAGAGCGTGCTCGGCTCCACGACCGGGCTCGTCGTCGCGCACCGCGCCTCCACGGTCCTGCTGGCCGACCGCGTCGCCCTGCTCCAGGACGGCACCATCACCCACGTCGGCGACCACCGGGTCCTGCTGGCCGAGGTGCCTGCCTACCGCGAGCTCCTGGCCGCGGACGCCGAGCTGTCCGAGCTCGACGAGGCGGTGACCGCATGAGCACCGACACCCCGCCCCAGGACCAGCCCGGGGCCGACGAGCGACGCCAGCCCAGCTGGCGCGGCGTCGCCCAGGTCGACGACGACGAGGCGGCAGAGCGCGAGCGCTCGGTGCGCTTCTCCGGCGGCTCCGCGGCCCTGCTGCGCGAGCTGCTGGCGCCGTACCGCAGGGCGATCTGGCTGCTGATCGGCGTCGTGGTCGTGGAGAACGCCGCTCGCCTCTCGATCCCCTACCTCGTCAAGGAGGGGATCGACACCGGCATCCCGCCGATCCGCACCGACGACAACCTGACGCCGCTCACGATCGTGGTGTGCCTGGTCCTGGTGGCCGCGGTCACCCAGGCGGTCGCGCGCAACTTCTTCCTGGTGCGCTCGGGGCTGCTCGGCCAGAACGTCCTCTACGAGGTCCGCCGTCGTGTCTTCCGGCACTTCCAGGTGCTGAGCCCGGCCTTCCACGACGACTACACGTCGGGACGGGTGATCTCGCGGCAGACCTCCGACGTCGACGCGATCTACGAGATGCTCGAGACCGGCTTCGACGGGCTGATCACCGCGGCCCTGACGTTGGTCGGCACGGCCGGGATCCTGCTCTTCCTCGACCTCAAGCTCGGTCTGGTCGCGCTGGCGTGCGGTCCGTTCCTGTTCCTGCTGACCAACTGGTTCCGCCGGGCCTCCAGCGCCAGCTACCGGATCACCCGCGAGAAGGTCGCGCTGGTCATCGTCCACTTCGTCGAGTCGATGGGTGGGGTGCAGGCGGTGCAGGCCTTCCGCCGCGAGCCGCGCAACCAGGAGATCTTCGACGACGTCAACGACCAGTACCGCCGCGCCAACCTGCACGCCTTCCGGCTCGTCGCGTTCTTCATGCCCGGCATCAAGCTCATCGGCAACGTCACGATCGCCGTGGTGCTGCTGTACGGCGGCTACCTGGCCTACAACGGTGACGTGACCGTCGGGGTGCTGGCGGCGTCCCTGCTCTACCTGCGCCAGTTCTTCGAGCCGATGATGGAGATCTCGCAGTTCTACAACACCTTCCAGTCGGCCTCGGCAGCCCTCGACAAGCTCGCCGGCGTGCTCCGCGAGGAGCCCGGCGTCCCGGAGCCCGAGGAGCCGCACCGGCTCCAGGAGACCCACGGCGAGGTCAGCTTCGATGCCGTGCGCTTCAGCTACACCGAGGGCCGCGACGTCATTCCCGGCCTCGACCTGACGGTTCCGGCCGGGCAGACCATCGCGCTGGTCGGCACGACCGGAGCGGGCAAGACCACCCTGGCCAAGCTCGCCACCCGCTTCTACGACCCGGTCGAGGGCACGGTGCGCCTGGACGGGGTCGACCTGCGGCGGCTCACCGCCGACGACCTGCGTGAGCGGGTGGTGATGGTGACCCAGGAGAACTACCTCTTCTCCGGCACCATCGCCGACAACATCCGGTTCGGACGCCCGGAGGCGTCGATGGCCGAGGTCGAGCGGGCGGCCACCGCGCTGGGAGCCCACGACTTCATCATGGCGCTGCCGGACGGCTACCAGACCGACGTCGCCAACCGGGGCGGTCGGCTCAGCGCCGGACAGCGCCAGCTCGTCGCGTTCGCCCGGGCGTTCCTGGCCGACCCCGCCGTGCTGATCCTGGACGAGGCGACCTCCTCGCTCGACGTGCCGTCCGAACGACTGGTGCAGCAGGCGCTGCAGACCGTCCTCTCCGGGCGCACCGCGGTGATCATCGCCCACCGGCTCTCCACGGTCGAGATCGCCGACCGGGTGCTGGTGATGGAGCACGGCCGGATCGTCGAGGACGGCTCGCCGGCCGAGCTCATCGGGAGCGGCGAGGGTCGCTTCGCCGACCTGCACGACGCGTGGCTGGAGTCCCTCGCCTGATCTGCTGACCCGGAGACCCGACCCCGCTCACCCTCTATGGTGGCGCGGTGACCGACCTTCGCAGCGCGAGTGTGGCCGAGACCGTCCGACTGACCAGCGAGGGCGACCTGACGCCACGCGTGGTCGTCGACGAGGCGCTGGACCGCATCGCCTCCCTCGACCCCGGCCTCAACGCCTTCTCCGTGGTGCTCGCCGAGCGCGCCCACGAGGAGGCGGTCGCCCTTGGACAGGGTCGGGACACGACCGGCCCGCTGCACGGGGTGCCGATCGCGATCAAGGAGGAGGTCGACGTCGCCGGTTGCGTGACGACGTTCGGCGGCGAGGCCAACACCACGCCGGCCGCGGCCGACGCCGAGCTGGTCGCGCGACTGCGCGCGGCGGGCGCGGTGATCGTCGGCAAGACGACCATGCCGGAGTTCGGCGCCTACCCCTACACCGAGGGAGCCTCCCGCGGGATCACCCGCAACCCGTGGGACCCGACCCGGACACCGGGCGGCTCCAGCGGCGGTACGGCGGCCGCGGTGGCCTCGGGCATGGTGCCGGTCGGCATCGGCGGTGACGGCGGAGGCTCCATCCGGATCCCGTCGGCGATGTGCGGGCTCTTCGGCCTGAAGCCGCAGCGGGGCCGGGTCACCACCGCGCCGCACGAGCACCTGTGGTGGGCCCTCGGCACGGTCGGGCCGTTGGCGCGCACCGTGCGCGACGCGGCGATCGTCTACGACGTGATCAAGGGCAACACCGACACCGACCTGTACCGCGCCGGACCGACCGGGTCGTTCGAGGCAGCGGCGCTGCGCGAGCCCGGTCGGCTGCGCATCGGCTGGTCCGTCAAACCCGTCGGGGTGGGCGTGCGGCCAGACCCGCTGCACGTGGCCGCCGTCGAGGAGACCGCGCGGCTGCTCACGACGCTGGGGCACCACGTCCGCGAGGTCGACCCGCGCTACCCCGACCCGACGGCCGCCTTCGTGCCGCAGTTCTTCGCCGGCATCCGCTCCGAGGCGCAGGCCGTGGAGCACTACGACCGTCTCGAGCGACGCACTCGCGAGACCTACCGGCTCGGGTCCTGGGTCACCCCGAAGGTCACGCAGTGGGCACTGCGAGCCAGCGAGCGGGTCTCGGCCAGGGCCAACCGGGTCTTCGACGACGTGGACGTCCTGCTGACCCCGAGCATCGCCCACCGGCCACCCCGGGTGGGCGTCATCGACGGCCGCGGCACCGTGGCCTCGTCGCTGCTGGCGATGCCCGCGATCGCCTACGCCGCCCTGTGGAACGTCGCCGGCAACCCGGCCGCCGCCGTGCCGTGCGGCCTCGCGCCGGACGGGCTTCCCGTGGGTGTCCAGCTGGTCGGTCCGACCGACGGCGAGGAGGTCCTGCTGAGCCTCTCGGCGCAGCTGGAGCAGGCCCGGCCGTGGCCGTTGCTGGCCGGGGCCTCCGGGGTCACCGACTGATGCTGCTGCAGACCCCGCGCGCCCGGCTCCGACGCCTGCTGCACCCGGGCGGCCCCAGCCCGCTGGCGGGGCGGACCGTGCTGGTCACCGGGGCGTCCTCGGGCATCGGGGAGGCCACCGCCCACGCGGTCGCCCGGCGCGGGGCGAGCGTGCTGCTCGTGGCCCGACGGGCCGATGAGCTGGCCCGGGTGGCCGAGGTCACGTCGGCGGGCGGCCGCGCGACGACGTACGTCTGCGACCTCACGGACCCCGAGGCCCTCGACGCGCTGGTCGAGCGGGTCCTGGCCGAGCACGGCGTCGTCGACTACCTGGTCAACAACGCCGGTCGCTCGATCCGGCGGTCCCTCGACCTGAGCTACGACCGCTTCCACGACGTCGAGCGCACCATGGCGATCAACTACTTCGGACCGGTGCGGCTCACGCTCGGTCTGCTGCCCGCGATGCGGGCCCAGGGGTTCGGCCACGTGGTCAACATCCTGAGCTGGGGTGTGCAGCTCAAGGCGCCGAAGTTCTCGGCCTACCTGGCGTCCAAGACGGCCCTCGACACGTGGTCGCGGATCGCGGCACGCGAGGCCTACGGCGACAACGTCACCTTCACCAACATGCGTTTCGGCCTGGTCCGCACCGCGATGGTCGCGCCCACCGAGGCGTACGACGGGATGCCGGCGATGAGCGCCGAGGACGCGGCCGCACGCGTGGTGCGCGCACTGGAGGACCGTCCCGTGGTCTGGAACATCCCGATCGGGGTGGCCGGCGAGGTCGTGGGCCTCGTCGCCCCGCGGCTGATGGATGCGGTGATGTGGCGGCTGGACCAGCGGACGAGCAACTCGGCTGCGGCAAGCGGCCAGGTCGCCCGGGACAGGAGCTAGTAGCTAGCTCGCCTTCTTGGCCGCCGTCCTCTTGGCAGGGGCCTTCTTCGCGGTGGTCTTCTTGGCAGCCGTCTTCTTCGCGGTGGCCTTCTTGGCGGGCGCCTTCGTGGTTCCGTCCTTCTTCGAGGTGGACTTATTCGCCGTCTTCTTCGCGGTGCTCTTCGTGGCGGGGGTATTCGCGGCCGCCGCCTTCTTCGCGGTGGGCTCCTCGTCCGCGTCGTCGTCATCGTCGTCCGCCGTGCTCTCACCGCGGGCACTCTGCGCGGCTTTCACCGAACGTTGCAGCGCGGCCAGCAGGTCGACGACCTCGCCCGACGACTTCGTCGAGGTGGGCGTTCGCTTGATCTCCCCGCCCTCGATCTTGGCCTTGACCAGCGCCTCGACGGCGCCGGCGTAGTCGTCCTCGAACTCGGTGGCATCGAAGTCGCCGGCGAGCGTGTCGACCAGCATCGTGGCCATCTTGACCTCGGAGTCCTTCACCTCGCCGGCCTCGATGGAGAAGTCGGGGGTGCGGATCTCGTCGGGCCACATCATCGTCTGCATCACGATCACGTCCCCGGCCTCGGTGGAGCGTACGCGCAGCACGGCGACCGACGTACGTTGCCGCAGCGCGACCGTCACCACCGCCATCCGGTCCGCGTCGAGCAGGGCCTGCCGCAGCAGGGCGTACGGCTTGGCGCCCGTCTTCTCCGGCTCCAGGTAGTAGGACTTCTCGAAGAGCATCGGGTCGATCTGCTCGGTCGGGACGAACTTCTCGACCGCGATCTCGCGCGAGGACGTCGAGGGCAGGTCGGCCAGGTCGTCGTCGGTGAGGATGACCATCTCGCCGTCCTCGGTCTCGTAGCCCTTGGCGATGTCGGCGTAGGCGACCTCCTCGCCGTCGATCGCGCAGACGCGCTGGTACTTGATGCGTCCGCCGTCACTGGCGTGGACCTGCCGGAAGGACACGTCGTGGCTCTCGGTCGCGGAGTACAGCTTGACGGGGACACTGACCAGACCGAAGGACACAGCGCCCTTCCAGATCGCGCGCATGGGGAAGCCTCTCGCCGGGGTTGGGCAGGACACCAAGTGTGACCTGTGGGACACCGAGAATCCATCGGACAGGATGTACCCATGCGTCCGATGCTCGCCACCAAGGGTGACCACGTCCCCGCCCGGGAGGGGTGGGTCCACGAGGTCAAGTGGGACGGCATGCGTCTGCTCGCCGAGGTCGACGCGTCCCGAGGCTCGCAGGCGCGGCTGACGAGCCGCAACGACAACAACGTCACGGCCGCCTGGCCGGACGTCGCCACCTCGCCGTTGGGGGAGCGCGACCTGCTCGTCGACGGCGAGGTGATCGCGCTCAACGACGCCGGGGTCCCCGACTTCCGGGTGCTGCAGGAGCGGATGCACGTGCGCAACAGCCGCACGGTCGCTCGCCTCGTGGAGGCCGTGCCCGTGACGTTCATGGTCTTCGACCTGCTGCGGATCGACGGTCGCGACCTCGCCGGGCAGCCCCTGGAGGCCCGCCGAGCCCTGCTCACCGAGGTCCTCGAGGGGTCGACGTGGCAGGTCCCACCGGCGTACGACGACGGCGCGATGCTCCACCAGGTCACGCTCGACCAGGGACTGGAGGGGATCGTCAGCAAGCGGCTGAGCTCGCCGTACCGCTTCGGGGAGCGCAGCGCGCACTGGCTGAAGTTCGCCCACCGGCACCGGCTGTCGTACGTCGTGGGCGGCTGGCGGCCGCAGGAGGGCACCAGCGATCGTCTGGCTGCGCTGGTCGTCGGGGAGATGACCCCCGAGGGGCTGCACTACCGGGGCCGGGTCGGCAGCGGGATCGGGCCGAAGCAGAGCCGGGTGCTGGCCGAGGCGGTGGCCGACCTGGGTCGCGCGAGCAGTCCCTTCGACGACGCGGTGCCGGCGATCGACGCCCGGGGCACCCGGTGGCTCGACCCGGTGCTGGTGGTCGACGTGGACACGCACGGCCGGGGACACACGCGGCTGCGTCAGCCGTCGTACCAAGGGGTGCGCCACGACCTGACCCCCGACGACCTGACCCCTGACGACCTGGCCCCCGACGACCAGTATCACGGGGAGGCGTGATGGCAGCCGGCGACGAGGAGCTGCGCGTCGATGTCGAGGGCCGCACGCTGGTGATCAAGAACCTCGCCAAGGTGCTCTATCCCCGAACCGGGACGACCAAGGGCGAGGTCCTCGACTACTACGCCCGGATCGCGCCGACGATGCTGGTGCACCTGCGCGACCGGGCGGTGACGCGGATCCGCTGGCCGCACGGCGTGCAGGACATGAGCTTCTTCGAGAAGAACGCCCCCGCCGGCACCCCGTCGTGGGTACGCACCGTCCGTGTCCCGACGACCGGCAGCCGCTCCGCGGAGCGCAAGGACGGCACCCTCGACTTCCCCGTGGTCGACGACCTGGCCACCCTGACGTGGCTGGCCAACCTGGCCGCCATCGAGCTGCACGTGCACCAGTGGCGCGTCGGACGCAACGGTCGCCCGCGCAACGCCGACCGGATCGTCGTCGACCTCGACCCGGGCGAGCCGGCCGGCCTGCACGAGTGCTGCCAGGTGGCGCTGCTGGTGCGCGACAAGCTGGAGGAGCGCGACCTGGTCGGGCGACCGGTGCTGAGCGGTAGCAAGGGCCTGCACCTCTACGCGACCCTGCCCGGCCGGTTGCCGCCCGAGGAGTCGACGGCGCTGGCCAAGGAGATCGCCGAGGAGCTCCAGGCTGAGCACCCCCGGCTCGTCACCGCGACGATGACCAAGGCGAGGCGCCGCGACAAGGTCTTCCTGGACTGGTCCCAGAACGCCGGCTCGAAGACGACGATCGCGCCGTACTCCCTGCGCGGCCGCGAGCGGCCGTATGTCGCCGCGCCGGTGTCGTGGGACGAGGTCGCCGAGGGTGCCGAGGATCCGCTCGGTCTGGAGCAGATGACCTTCGGGGAGGTGCTGGACCGCGTCGAGCGGCTGGGGGACCTCTTCTCCTGACCCCGCGCCCCTGTCCGCGCCCTGTCCTCGACCGGGCGCAGGCCGCTGTTACCGAACGGTGGCGATGTCGTGTGATCGGCGTACCCGGTCCGTGGAGGCCGCTCTCGTAGTTTTGACCCATCGGTCGGGGCCGAGCCGCACTGCTGGGGGGCGTGCGGCCGCCCCGACCAGATCTCTCTCGGGTTGGTTCGTCAGACGGAGGCATGGGGGCCGTGGAGCTGCAGCTGCGCTCGCGTCGACTGGCGCGCCTGGGGTGTCGCCAGGTGCTGGTGCCCGTGGCGACCCTGCTGCTGGGGTGGCTGGTGCTGGTCACCCTCGTGCCGGGGATGTTCGGGCTGCGCACCACCGTGCTGGACGAGACGCGCGGCGACTACGAGCAGGGCACGCTCGTCGTGACCCGGTCGGTGCCCACCAGCGACGTCGAGTCGCAGGACCTGCTGGCCTCAGGCGACGGGATGTGGCGGGTCCTGTCGGTGGAGCAGGGCACGGTGCGCGCGCAGGACGCGCTCGCCACGTCGACCACGCAGGCGGCCACGACCGCCGTGAGGTCCGGCGACACGCCGACGATCGAGCGAGCCGTCC
>NZZG01000150.1 GCA_002698575.1 Pimelobacter sp.
GTCAAGGACGGCCGCAGGCCGCCGCGAAGCGGGCGCCGCAGGCGATCCTTGACGGCGGGAGCAGGTCGGCTACGCGCGCGGGCTCACCACCGCAACCACCCAGCCCAACCCGAAGGAACAGATAGGCCATGCGCGCGGCCCCACCACCACCCCACGGACCAACCCCAGGAACAGGGACGTCCACGGGAGACGTCAGGAGCCGGCGGAGTCCCCACCGGCAGCCGACGAGCCCGAGCCCGACCCCGAACCGCCGCGCCGACGACGACGCCGGTTGCGGGTCCCGGACCCGCCGGAGCCCTCGGACCCGCCGGAGCGGACCTCCTGGCCCTCGCCGGCGGTCACGGGACCGTTGGTGTCTGCGGCACCCGAGCCGGCGCTGACGGACTGACCGCCGCGCGTGCGGGTGCGGCTGCGGTTGCGGTTGCTGGAGCGCGGCTTCCGCTCACCCCCACCCGAGCGGTCCTCACGGGGCTTGCGCTCGACGGGTGCGGGGTCGACGATGCGGCCCTTCGTGCCCGGGGCGATCCCCTGGTCGTGGTACAGGTGCTCGGAGGTCGAGTACGTCTCCTGCGGCTCGTCGAACGGCAGGTCGAGGGTCTTGTTGATCATCTTCCAGCGGTGCAGGTCCGCCCAGTCGACGAAGGTGATCGCGGTGCCCGAGGCGCCGGCGCGACCCGTGCGGCCGATCCGGTGCACGTAGGTCTTGTCGTCCTCGGGGCAGGTGTAGTTGATGACGTGCGAGACGCCGCGCACGTCGATGCCGCGCGCGGCGACGTCGGTGGCGACGAGCACGCGGATCTTGTCCTCGCGGAACTTGGCGAGCGCCTTCTCGCGGGCCACCTGTGCCATGTCACCGTGCAGGGGGCTGGTCGGGAAGCCGCGCTCGGCGAGGTCCTCGGCGATCCGCTGGGCCTGGCGCTTGGTGCGGGTGAAGACGATGATCTTCTCGGCGTCCTCGGCCTGCAGGACGCGACCGATGATCTCGGGCTTGTCGAGGTCGTGGGCCTGGTAGATGAACTGTGCGGTCGCGGGCACCATCGAGGTGTCGTACGACGACTCGGCGCGGATGTTCATCGGGTGCCGCATGTGGGTGCGCGCCAGCGAGACGATCGCCGAGGGCATGGTCGCCGAGAACAGCATCGTCTGCCGGGTCTCGGGCGTGAGCCGGAGCAGCCGCTCCACGTCGGGCAGGAAGCCGAGGTCGAGCATCTCGTCGGCCTCGTCGAGCACGAGGGCATGGACGTGGCCGAGGTCGAGGGCCTTGCGGTTGGCCAGGTCGATCAGGCGGCCGGGAGTACCGACCACGATGTCGACGCCGGCCTCGAGGGCGTCGAGCTGGCCGTCGTACCCGACCCCGCCGTAGACGGTCAGGACGCGCAGGCCGCGGTCCTTGCTGGCGAGCTCCATGTCGCTGGAGACCTGCAGTGCGAGCTCGCGGGTCGGCGCGACGATCAGCGCCTGCGGCTTGCCCTGCGGGATCTCGGCGTAGTCCGGGTCGTGCGGGGCGACGCTGCGCTGGATGACGGGGATGCCGAAGGCGAGCGTCTTGCCCGTGCCCGTGCGTGCCTGGCCGATGAGGTCGGTGCCGACCAGGGCGACCGACAGGGTCATCTCCTGGATGGCGAAGGGGGTGAAGATGCCGCCGCGCTCCAGCGCGTCGCAGATCTCGGGGTGGACACCGAGGTCGCGGAAGGTGGTGCTCGCCGGGGCGTTGCCCGGGTCGGCCGGGACGTCGGTCTCGTTGTCGAACGGGTCGTTGCTGGTCTCAGGATCGGTCACAGGATCGCTTTCGTCGGTCTTCGTCAGTTCAGCCGGACAGCCGAGTGAGTTCGGATCTGTGCGGCCGAGCAGTCGAACCGTCAACCGCGCACATACGGCGAGGGCCGGCTCGTTCTGCACCTGACGGCGCCGAAGAGGGCGGCCGCTCGTGGTCCCAGGGTATCGGTAGGGTGCGAGCATGGCTGAATCCGGCGCCTTCGCCGCCAACGACGCGCTCGCCGACGACGGCTACCGAGATGCCGTGGTGGACCTGCTGGGCGTGATCTCGTACGGCGAGATCTCCGCCTTCGAACGCCTCGCCGAGGACGCCAAGCTGGCTCCGACGCTGCAGGACAAGCTGGCCCTGGGCACGATGGCCAGCGTCGAGCTCACCAAGGTCGCCGCGCTGCACCAGCGGATCACCGACCTGGGCGCCGACCCGTTCGAGGCGATGGCACCGTTCCGGGTCGCCATCGACTCCTTCCACCGGCACACCGCACCCTCCGACTGGCTCGAGGGACTGGTGAAGGCCTTCGTCGGCGACGGGTTGGCCAACGACTTCTACCGCGAGATCGCCGCGTTCCTGGACCCGCAGACCCGCGACCTCGTGGTGGCCTCGCTCGACGACGACGGCGGGCACGCGACGTACGTCGTGGGGCGGGTGCGCGAGCTGATCGCGGCCGACCCACCGCTCGGCGGCCGGCTGGCCCTGTGGGGTCGGCGCATCATGGGGGAGGCCCTCACCCAGGCGCAGCGGGTCGCGGCCGACCGGGACTCCTTGACGGCCCTGCTCACCGGCGGTGTCGACCGCCCGGGGCTGGACCTGGCCGCGCTGGGCAGGATGTTCACCCGGCTCACCGATCGTCACCTCGAGCGGATGGGCGAGCTCGGCCTGGACGCCTGACGCCGGAGCAGCTCAGGTCGGGCAGGTCAGGGCAGGTCAGACGTAGCGCTGCCCGACGTACTGCTTGACGACCTTCTTCGACACCTCGCCACGACGGACCAGCTCGTCGAGGCCACGGACCGCGAGGTCGGGGCTGTCGAAGACGTACGTCGCGAGCAGCACCAGCTTGGCGACCTGCAGGCTGGGGAAGTCCGCGAGCCCGCGCAGGTCGCGCAGGTAGACGGCGTCGCCGTCGATGAGCTGGCTGCGCGAGCCACGCAGCGACTCCTCGTCGGACTGCGAGCCGTGCAGGTGCACGGACTTCTGGAACATGAACTTGTGCAGGGCGAAACCCTGGGCCACCAGCTCCTGGTGCACGTCGGCGAAGCTCGGTGCTCCGTCGTACAACGGGAAGAAGCTGACCTCGGGGATGATGCACAGCGCCGAGGCCAGCGAGCGGCGCCCGGACTCGAAGACGGCGAGCTCGCCGCCCTGCACGTCGATCTTCAGCAGGTCGAAGGCGGGCAGGTCGGGGACGTCGTCGAGCGCGGTGAGCTCCAGGTCGATCGTCTCGCGCAGGCGGGTGCCGTCGCGCCAGCGTTCGTTGGCGATGAAGTCGATCGACGTCTGGTCGACGGCGTACGTCGAGGCGAACCCGCTGCCCTGGTAGATCCGCAGCTCGTGGCGGCCCGGACTGCCGATGGCATGGGGGAAGTACTGCTCCCGAGCGGGGTCGCGCCCCTGCAGCTGGGCGAACGCCTCAGGCTGGGGCTCGAAGCCCACGACCCGGCAGACGCCCATGCCCAGCAGGCGCGTGTAGGCCGGCAGCTCGAGGGGGTTGGCGCCGACGTCGACGACCACCAGGGGCTGGGAGACCCCCAGGGCGTCCAGCAGGCGCCGTGTCTGCGCCGCGGGCCCCAGGGCCGCGAGCGCGTCGAGGACGCCGTGACAGCGGTCGAGGACGACCTCGGCCAGCGAGGCCCCTCGCGCCTCGTCCGTGGTGGGGATCGGGGGTCCCACCCGGAACCGGTGCGGGCGGGCTGCCGGGGGCAGACCGAGCGCGGCGACCTGCGGTCGGTCGACCGGGTTGCGCGCATGCACTACGACCCGCCACGCCTGTCCGCTCTCGTCGGGAACGACGTCGAAGGCGACGGGGCCGCCGTGCACGAGGTAGTCGAGGACGACCACCCTGGTGCGGAAGACCCACACCCGGTGCAGGTCCACCCTGCTCGGCAGCGAGCCCTCCTGGGGCTGAGCGGCAAGACCGCCCAGCTCCGAGCACAGCGCCTGGGCTGCGGCGGCCGTCGTGGCCGTCCGGGCCGCACTCATGAGGTCCGGCTCCGTCAGCTGCGGAAGCCGACGGCGCCGATGGTGCTGCTGCCGATCTCGAGGTAGGCGACCTTGCTGCCGGGCACGATGACCCGGCGTCCCTTCGTGTCGGTGAGGGCGAGCACGCCGTCGGAGCCGACCGCGTCGGCGAGGAGCTTCTCGACCGTCTCGGCGCTCTCGTCGGTCTCCACGACGAGCTCACGGGGGGCGTACTGGATGCCGATCTTGACCTCCACGGTCAGTCTCCGTTCGTTGGTGGTGCTGGTGGGTGCTGGTGAGCGGGGCGCTGGGCTGAGTCGGGGCTGGGCTGAGTCGGGGCTGGATCCGGTTCGGGTCAGTGCTCGTCGGTGAGCGGGTAGCCACGGATGCCTCGCCAGGCGAGGCCCGAGACGAGCGCGGTCGCTTGGTCCCGGTCGATCCCGCCCTGCTCCGAGAGCCAGAACCGGGCGCTGACCTGGGCCATTCCCACGAGGGAGACCGCCAGCAGCCGGGAGGCCTGCAGGGGCAGCCCGGTGTCGTCGCCGATCACCTCGGCGATCAGCTCGGCGCACTCGGTGGTCACCCGGTCGACGTGCTGGCGCACGGCGGGCTCGTTGGTGAGGTCGGACTCGAAGACCAGGCGGAAGGCTCCGGTCTCGCTGCCGACGTAGTCGTAGAACGCAGCGATCGCGGCCCCGACGCGCTGCTTGTTGTCGTGCGTGGAGAGCAGTGCCTGGCGGCAGTTGTCGATGATCGCGTCGCACGAGGTGTCCAGGAGCGCGAGGTAGAGGTCGAGCTTGCCGGGGAAGTGCTGGTAGAGCACCGGCTTGGACACCCCGGCCTTCTCGGCGATGTCGTCCATGGCCGCTGCGTGGTAGCCCTGTCGGACGAAGACCCCGAGCGCGGACTCGAGCAGCTGGGCGCGGCGCTCCCGCCGGGGGAGCCGCCCGCCACGAGGGCGGACCTCGTCGACGTCGGAGGTGGGAGTGGACACGGCGC
Source organism: Pimelobacter sp. (assembly GCA_002698575.1). Classification (GTDB taxonomy): domain Bacteria; phylum Actinomycetota; class Actinomycetes; order Propionibacteriales; family Nocardioidaceae; genus Nocardioides. Next base: position 4,949 of record NZZG01000150.1, read on the forward strand.
GAGCCTACCCGCGGGTCACCCGGGTCCGGATGACGGGACGGCTGCCGCCCGGGGTGGGCCTCACCATGGAGCATGGAGCAGGGAGTCCGGGAACACCCCGGTGCTGGGCTGCGTTCCACCAGCAACGAGGCAGGACCCGCTGTCCGCCCCGCCCCGATCACCCACCTGGAAGAGGAGTGACCCACCGTGAGCTTTCCCGCGCTGGTCGAGCCCGCCGATGAGCTGACCATCGACGAGGTACGCCGCTACAGCCGCCACCTGATCATCCCCGACGTCGGGATGACCGGGCAGAAGCGGCTCAAGAACGCGAAGGTGCTCGTGATCGGCGCCGGCGGCCTCGGCAGCCCGGCGCTGCTCTACCTCGCCGCGGCAGGGGTCGGCACGATCGGGATCGCGGAGTTCGACGAGGTCGACGAGTCCAACCTGCAGCGCCAGATCATCCACGGCCAGTCCGACATCGGACGCCCCAAGGCCGAGTCGGCTCGTGACTCCATCAAGGAGGCGAACCCGTACGTCGACGTGGTGGTGCACAACGAGCGTCTCGACAACGACAACGTGATGTCGGTCTTCGAGGGCTACGACCTCATCGTCGACGGCACCGACAACTTCGCCACGCGCTACATGGTCAACGACGCGGCGTACTTCTTGAAGATCCCTTACGTGTGGGGCTCCATCTACCGCTTCGACGGTCAGGCGTCGGTCTTCTGGCCGCACGCGACCGACGAGAACGGCGAGTCGGTCCAGGCCCCCTGCTACCGCTGCCTCTACCCCGAGCCGCCGCCGCCGGGCATGGTCCCCAGCTGCGCCGAGGGCGGGGTGCTGGGCGTGCTGTGCGCCAGCATCGGCTCGATCCAGGTCAACGAGGCGATCAAGGTGCTCACCGGCGTCGGTGACCCCGCGGTCGGCAGGCTCGTCATCTACGAGGCCCTCGAGCTCGAGTGGCGCAAGCTGAAGGTCCGCAAGGACCCCAACTGCGCGCTGTGCGGCGAGAACCCGACCGTTACCGAGCTGATCGACTACGACGCCTTCTGCGGCGCGATCTCCGAGGAGGCCGCCGACGCCGCGGCCGGCTCGACGATCTCGGTCACCCAGCTCGAGCACATGCTCAAGGAGCGCGAGGAGGGCACGCGGGACTTCGTGCTGGTCGACGTGCGCGAGCCGAACGAGTACGAGATCAACAAGATCCCCGGCTCGGTGCTGATCCCCAAGGGCGACTTCCTCAACGGCTCGGCCCTCGAGCAGTTGCCGTCGGTGGACTCCGGCAAGCAGATCGTCATGCACTGCAAGTCGGGGGTGCGCTCGGCCGAGACGCTGGCGATCGTCCAGGGCGCCGGGTACGACGAGGCCGTACACGTCGGCGGCGGGATCGTGGCGTGGGTCAACCAGATCGACCCGAGCCAGCCCAGCTACTGAGAGCCCTGGTTGGACCGCCCCCGGCACGCGCCCGGGGGCGGTCTAGTCATTCTCTAGTTATTTCGGACTAGTCCCGTAACCCTTCCGGACTATCGGCGTTGATCGAGTGACCCCAATCACTGTCGCGCGCTCTCCCAGGAGTGCCGGCAACGCACCAGGAGGACTCGGTTCAACTCATGACACCCCTGAAGAAGCTGACCACGCTCGCCTTCGGCACGGCCATCGCGCTGGGCACCACCCTGGTCGGCACGACCGCCTCCAGCACCGCCGCCCCCACGTGGGCGCCAGCCGCCAGCGCTGCCATCACGCCGGGCGTGCAGATGTACACCGACGGCGCCCAGTGCACCGCCAACTTCGTCTTCACCGACGCCTCCGACAACGTCTACGTCGGCTACGCCGCACACTGCGCCGGTCTCGGCGAGGCCACCGACACCGACGGCTGCCTCAACGAGTCCGTCCCGCTCGGCACCACGGTCACCTTCAACAAGGCCGGCTCGCTGATCTCCAGCGGCACCCAGGTCGGCACCGGCACGCTGGTCTACTCCTCGTGGCGTACGATGCGCGCCAACGGTGAGACCGACGCCAACACGTGCGCCTACAACGACTTCGCGCTCGTCAAGGTCTCCAACGGCGACAAGGGCAAGGTCAACCCGAGCATCCCCTTCTGGGGTGGCCCCACGGGCATCGACACCGACGGCACCGCGGCCGGTGACCGCGTCTGGTCCTACGGCAACTCCAGCCTGCGTTTCGGCCTGACCCCGCTCTCGCCCAAGACCGGCATCAGCCTCGGCGACACCGCGGGCACGGACGGGTGGACCCACCCGCTCTACACCGTGACTCCCGGCGTCCCCGGAGACTCCGGCTCGGCGTTCGTCAGCGCCGACGGCCTGGCCATCGGCACCCTGTCCACCCTGGGCCTGGCCCCGTTGCCGCTGTCCAACAACATCGGCGACCTCGCCAAGGAGCTCTCCTACGCCCAGGCCAACTCGGGCATCGCCGGACTCACGCTGGCGTTGGGCACCGAGCCGTTCGCCCCGATCATCTGGTCGGCTGACGCGACTTCCCGTCCCTTCGGGAGCAGCGAGGCCCCGTCCGCACCTGCGGGCGGGGTTCCTCGTTTTATGGGGGCCTTGCGCGGGTAGGTTGCGCGAATGTCCGCGACGACGAAGCGAGCGTTGCTTCCCGTCGTGCTCGTCGCGCTGGTGAGCGCGGTCGTGGTCCTGGTCGCGACGCTGGCCGCCTCGACCGGTCCGACCCAGCTGTTCGAGGGTGTCGGCCCGACCCCGGACCGCATCTCGGCGAGCCAACCGTCCGAGACCCCCACGCAGCCGGCGGACATCGAGGACGACACCGATGGAGGCACCCTGCCGGACAGCAGTGGCGACGCCCTGCGCTGGCTGGGGCCGGTCGTGCGAGGGATCCTGCTCGCCCTCGTGCTGGTGGCGGTCGTGCTGCTGGCCGTGTTCGCCCTCAGACGTCGCCGGGCCCGGCCCGGGAGGTCGCGCCTCCAGGAGGACCTCGACGACGACTTCGACCTCGTCGACCCGCTGGAGGCGGTCGCAGGCGCGATCCGTGCCGACGCCCCCGAGCAGGACGTCGCGCTGCGGGAGGGCACCCCGCGCAACGGGATCGTCGAGGCGTGGCAACGCTTCGAGACCCAGGCTGCTGCCGCCGGGGTGCCGCGGGAGGACTGGGAGACCTCGACCGAGTTCGTCCGGCGCCTCCTCGCCTCGGTCCGAGCCGATGCGCAGGCGGTCGCCGACCTGGCCGAGTGCTACCGACTCGCGCGCTTCTCCGACCACGTCCTCGGCGAGGCCGAGCGCCAGGGCGCCGCCGACGCGCTCCGCCGGATCCGCGCGTCCCTGTCCGGGAGCGCCACCTCGGAGCCTCAGTCGTGACGCGCCGACGGGCGGTCCGCCGTACGGCGGGCGTGCTCGCGGTGGGTGTGGGGGTGTGGATCGCGACCACGATCCTGTCCCTGGACCCCGATCCGGTCGCCATCCTGCTCGTCACCGCCCTGGCGGTGGGCGGCTTCACCCTGGTCGAGGAGAGCGTCACCGGCCTGCGCCTCGAGTGGGTGCCGCGGGTGAGCGACGACCCGTTGACCCGGGGGCGCGACAGCGCGACCTTCGCGGACCTGCGCCTGCTCGAGAGCCACCAGACGGCTCGGCATCCCGACGACCACCTGCAGCGGCGACTGACGGTGCTGGCCGACCGGGCGCTGCGCGCCGCGCACGGCGTGGGGCTCGACAGCCCCGAGGGCCGGGCCCACCTGGGGGAGAGGGTGACGGGCCTGCTGGACGGCGGTGCCCGCCGCCTCTCGCCTCGTGACATCGATCTCTGCCTACGCACCATCGAGGAGCTGTGATGACCGACCACCCGCCCGTTCTGGCGGCCTCCGAGGCCGCCGACCTGTGCACCCGGATCCTGGACGAGGTCGGCCGAGCGGTGGTCGGCAAGCGCGACCGGCTCGCCCTCGTGCTGGCGGCTCTCCTGGCCAAGGGCCACGTCCTCGTGGAGGACCTGCCCGGGCTCGGCAAGACCCTGACGGCCCGGTCGCTGGCGCAGGTGCTCGGGCTGGACTTCGCCCGCGCCCAGTTCACGCCCGACCTGCTGCCCGCCGACCTGACGGGGTCGTTCATCTACGACCAGCGTCGCGGGGAGTTCGACTTCCGCCGGGGCCCCATCTTCACCGGGCTCTTGCTGGCCGACGAGATCAACCGCACCCCGCCCAAGACGCAGGCCGCCCTGCTGGAGGCGAT
>NZZG01000151.1 GCA_002698575.1 Pimelobacter sp.
AGTGAGGGTGATGGAGATCAGCAGGAGCAGCTGGCGGCAATTCATTCGGAGCCGTACGGCAGCCCGCAGGAGGTGTGAAGGCCGTAGAACGAGGGGCCGCTTAGCCGCACGGGGCTGAGGGCTTGGAGGTGATTCAGCGCACAGGATACACCGCGTTACGCTGAAGCTGAGAACGCTGACGCCCCGTGTCGGCCTACAGCGGCGGGTTCTACCGCGCCCGACCTACGGAGTGCGGGGGACGGAGTACGACGAGTCCGGCGTCGTCACGAACGCCGAGTCACCCTCGAACCGGGCTGACGAACTCGTGAGTGGCCGGGGCTCAAACGGCGGGACCGACGCGATCTCAGTGCGCAGCGGGTTGGTGGACCGGACCCGGACCGAGATGGTGTCGCCGACCTCCGGCCTGCGCTGGCGGCGCGGTACGTCGGTCGCGTCGAGGAAGCGGCGGCCGTCGAACTCGAACGAGTAGGCGGCGGCGATGCGCGGGCCGCCGTGAGCGGGCCGGACCTCGACGGCCTCGACTGTCGCCTCGACCGTGCCGAGGTCGCCCCCACATCCGGACACCGCCAGCGCGAGGAGGAGAACGACTCGTGTCAATCGAGCACAGCGCGGTAGAACAGGGGGCCGCTCAGCCGCAAAGGGCATCGAGCGCGGAGTGACGGGCGAGCAACGTACGCGGCGGCCTCTCGGCGGGGCAACAACGCTGGCGCCCTTTGTCGGCCTGCAGCGGCAGGTTACCCGGCGCGCGGCCGGGACGGGCCACCCCGGAGCGGAGTAATGATGTCGGAGCCCAGAGCAGGAAGCCCCGACAGGAGCCGCCTCGGTCGAAGCGCGGACCGACTCGCGGGTGCTCGGCCTCGGCCGATGCTGTCCCGAGGCAGGCAGGGTGGAGGCGCGAGGCATGGACCGGACGGCGGACGCGGGCCGGGTAACAGGGGGCGCTTCAGCCGCCGAGAGTGACGGTGCAGCGGCGGGACGAAGCTGTAACTGGCGGCGCTGTTGGAACGAGCCGAGGACGCTGACCCTCTCGGTCGGCCTGCAAGCGCGGGTTAGCTGGCGAACTGGGATCGTTCAATAGAACCGTCCCTTTCCCGCTTGGCCGAGCACTTGAGCTTTGAACTGGGCGAAACGCGTCATCTTGGACGTATCGATCAGTTTTCCAGACATCGGCTTCTGCGGGCTTGCATCGACGGCTTGCCACCACTCTTCCGTTGCGGCGGCGGCCTTCGGATCGTCGCGTCGGATGCCGGCGGCAGCCGCCAACGCCACAGAGCGAGAGCGGTCTCGAAGTGCGCGACGAAGAGCGCTGACGCAGTCGCGGTCACCGATGCGGGCAAGAGCTTGGACGGCGGAGAGGCGGATGGTGCGGCGTGGGTCCGAGACGGCAAGGATGATCCGGCCCTTCTCAGCCTCCCGTTCCCACATTGCGATGTCGCCAGCCTCGACTCGGCGTAATCCAACACGCAAGGCTAGGGAGCGAAGTGGACTCATGCTTGCCAGAGGCAGCTAACAGGGGGCCGCTCAGCCGCCGAGAGGTGACGGCACGGCGGTGGGACGAAGCTATGACTGGCGGTGCCGTTTGGACGTTTTGATCACGCTGACCCTCTCGGTCGGCCTGCAGCGGCGGGTTCTGCCGCGCGGCGCCTACGAAGAATAGCCGCCCGACCTGCTACGATCACATAGCCCCACAGCAAGCTGTTCAGCACGACGAAAACACCGACGACGATCAATGACGCCACCGTCTGACCGAGGGTGTTGGGACCCCACAAGCCCGAAACCCAATCCTCGACCGGAATGCCGAGATACGAGACCGGGGCCGCCAGCACGAACATCCCGTAGTGAGTCAGGGCCGTGCCCTTAATGTCGAGACTGATCAGCTCTGCGAGTTCCGGGTGAGTGATGGCGAGTTCGGCGTACGCCTTCCTGGCCTTGTACTGGGTCAGCAGAAACTCGGAAGCTGCGACTGCGAGCAGGACGATGAGGTGGAGCGCCGAGACCCTGAGCCACGTTCGGGTAGTCACCTTCATCAGTCTCGTTGAGAGCGCGGCAGAACGGAGGGCCGCTTAGCCGCACGGGGCTGAGGGCGGAATGCTTGAACGAATCTACGGGAGCACCGACGGCTGGACGAACTGAGAGCGCTGGCGCCCCGTGTCGGCCTACAGCGGCGAGTTAGGCAGCCCGAGCACTCTCACTGGCAGTACGCCGAGATTAAGTCCGATGCCTCCTCGCGCCATCCTACCCCCCAACCTCCTGTCTCGGTAGCAAAGACCACCTCGTCTGCCCGGACGCCGTCGATCCTAAACGATCCATTCGGCCACTCAATCACGGCATGGTGCCGCTGCCGGCGGCCAGCCTCGACTTCGACCCACGGCGGATGGGCCGACACGGTCCCGACCACGGGCTCGATTAGGCCGTTAGTGGTATCCCGAACGACGCCCCAGATCGAGAACGTTGAGTCCGCGCCGGGCTCGCAGTCCGTCACGATGACGAGGAGTGGGGCCGGGGAGCCGGTTCCACAAAACTCGATTGCGCGCTCCGCACTACACCCGACGAAGAGACAGCAGGCGAGGAGCATAGCGCGCGCAGTAACCATGTTGGAAGGCTGCCTAACAGATAGCCGCTTAGCCGCACGGGGCTGAGGGCAGGAGAGTGGGCCGAAGCTACTGGAGCGCTGGTGCCCGAACGAGCCGAGGACGCTGGCGCCCCGGGTCGGCCTACAGCGGCAGGTTAGCCAGCTTGGTGGCCGTAGCGGGACAGGTACGACTCTATAGCTCTTTCGGCGCTCTCAAGCTCGCCCCGGACCTGTGAGTGCTCGACGACGATGGGAGGACCCGAACTCGCTTCAATCCTCAGGACCTTGAGGCTCGCAGACTTCCGAACAACGGATGCGCCTCGAACCTCATGCCATGTTAGGCTTCTGGGGCCCCCCGCCTCGGCGTCGACTTCAAGCCTATCGGGGCTAAGCACCAGAGCGGAGGGTGTTGTGCGGGCGATAGCCCTTCGTTTGACCGCTACGCCGACTGCTATAAAAGTGCTAAACATCCCGAACCCAAAGGCGATTTGGCTTGGGGTGAAGCCGAGCCGAATCAGTGCTCGTACGTGGCGACTTGAGTCGGCGTGGAACGCCTCAGAATTGAGGAAGGCGAAGAGCGCGACGCCCGCCATCATCACGACACCGAAGATCATCCGGTCCGCGATGACGTTGGGCTGGAGAATCACCGTTCTGCCCGATGTGTCGATCTGAGGCAATGCGAAAGCTGGCTAACAGGGGGCCGCTTAGCCGCACGGGGCTGAGGGCTGGATGTGTGGACGAAGCTACGGGAGCGCCGATGCTGGGACGAACTGAGAACGCTGGTGCCCCGTGTCGGCCTACAGCGGCAGGTTATGTGTCCTGGCTTTCGAGGTCCTCCTCGCAGAGGGCTATGAACGCCGGGAAGAACCGAGCCATGTCATTGTACCGATCCCTGAAAACCCAGAGGGAGCGATGTAGTGGTGCTTCCAGAAACTCCCAGTCCTTTGGGTCCCGGCGACTGCCAAACGTTACCCGCCAGTTCTGCCGGTCCACTTTGCTGTAGGCACCCATCACCCCGCCCCAATTCGGGTGAGTGAACTCGCAGAGCCAGTCGTACATCTCGCGGAACGTCACCGGGAGGTCCTTTTCGTCTCGCGAGACTCGGTCGATCCCGCTCATGGCATTCAGGGCCACGATATCGTCCTCGCCGTCATCGAGTTTGTCGCCAACCAGACCGCGCATTAGGAAATCGTCGAGGTCGCCGACTTGACCCGCTTTGACAGCGCTCTCGACCCTGTGATGCAGCCAGTAGAGAAGTCCAGTTGTCTCCATCAGGGCTCTGGCGATTATCGTCGCGGGGATAAACCTGCGACTGTCGATGAGGTCCAGAGCGGTGTCCGCAAGTTCAGAGGCTCGATGAATGAGTGACTCCCTCAGCGTCAGAGCTTTGAACGGGAGCTTCGCCTTGGTCGAAAGGGAAGCGATATCGAATGCTTCCGGCAGGCTGGCGCTCAGCTCGTCGGCTACGAGACGGATTCGTTCTAGGAGGTCTTGGTTCAAGCGCGGCGGGAAGGACACATAACGGAAGGCGATTCAGCCGCCTCTGGCGGCACCACCTGTCACACGAGCGAGGGAGACGATGAGCGACACCGAAGCGAGGACGCCGGAGCCAGGGGTCGGCCTGCAAGCGCGGGTTATGCGGCTCTGGTGCGGCGTGGCGGCCCACGACTGGAACGATGAGGCGCTGAGGACCGGCCTGGGCTGTGAGTGCGACCGTTGCGGATACGGGCGGATGTGGGGCGCCGATTACGCCGACATGGACGAGGATGACGACGGCTCGCGCTCTTATACCGCCTGTACGAACATCTGGTTCATCTCGCGCTACGCCCTGACTCATCGGCGGTGGGCCATATTCATGCTTCGGCGCTGGTTTACCCGGACGCTGCCGATGCTCTGGAGGGCCGCATAACAGTTTGCGGCTCAGCCGCCCAGGGCATCGACCGCGAGGGTGGAACGAGGCGAAGGTAGCGCCAACGCTCGGACGAGCCGAGGACGCTGGAGCCCTGGGTCGGCCTGCAGCCGCGGGTTATACCGCACGGAGTTATGAGGCGACTTCTCTCAGCATCTGGCGCGCCGAACGCCCAACCTTCGCCGGAGCGTCAGGTGTCCATTCTGGATACTGTGCCGTCACGCCACACGGCACGTATTTCAGCTTCCCACCCTCAAAATTGACGTACACGGGAGGTGTGATACTGCCGAAACGCAGAACGGCCTGATGTGCTCCTCGTACGTCCGTGCGGGCCATCAGATCGGCGCTACAATGATCGGCCGGACTCAGGTTAGACACCTGCTCTCCATCAGCGACGACTGCGAGGGGCAACACGGAGGCCAGTCCAGCGGCGCTATACGGCTGATGCCGCAAAGCTCCGTCTACAACTCGGAACGGTGGGGCGACTACCCAGGCGTGGCCCGCGTCTGCTCCGTTGACGTCGTGCTGACTGAAATACTGGATCACGCTCCGCCCGTTGACTTGGGCCTCGATCACGAGCCCTCCCTTCACAACAAAGTTCCAGACTCCTTCCTGGCTCAACATCCAGGAGGTCGCCAAAGCAGCATCGATGCATGCGCCGGGCTGCCCCGACTTGTTGATCGAATCTGCCACCTCGTGGGCTACTGCTTCTGCTATGCCTCTGACCCGCTCGGCGTCGGCAGGTGCTTGACACTGCACGAACTGGGCGTATCTGTCTAGGAGGCCTTGGATCTGCGTTTCCGCGCGTAGGAAGGCGGGGTGGTCGCAGAACCCTGGCTTGTCAGTAGGCACTCCGGCCCTTTGGAACAAGGCAGACAGATCAGAGCAGTCCATTCGGGTGCGGTAGGGCGAGAGTGCGGTATAACGGATGGCGATTCAGCCGCCGCACGCGGCGCGGCAGTTGGACGAGGCAGTGTAGACGCCAACGACCGGACGAAGCAAGAACGCTGAAGCGTGCGGTCGGCCTGCAAGCGCGGGTTACACCGCCCGGTGGTAGGGCAACTCCAAGCCGTTCTCCGCCATCACTCGCTCGTAGTGGCGGAGCAATCCGTCGAGCAACCCCGACAACTCCGAGCCCGACTCGCTCTCGCACTCCGAGGCGGCCTCGGCTGCCAGCCCAGCGAGGTTCGCAAGCGTGTCGCCTTGCACGACGACGCCGGGGAAACGGCGGCCGGGAGCCCGGACGACCGCCGCGTTGGAGGCTGAGGAGAGAACGTCGAGTTCTTGCTTCTGCAACGCGTTGGCTTGGCTAGCGGCAGGGCGGTGTAACAGATGGCCGCTTAGCCGCACGGGGCTGAGGGCGGGATGGTGGGACGAAGCTATGACTGGCGCGAACGTCGGGACGAACCGAGGGCGCTAGCGCCCCGTGTCGGCCTACAGCGGCAGGTTATGCCGCCCGGCCTCATTCGCCGCCCGTCGCAAACAACATATGCGACGTTACCGAACACCCCTGGATTGCCAACAGACCCTCCATCCCTGCCGCGTACCACCACACGGAATCGGAGGACTCGGCTTTGACGACGATGGAGTCCTGACGCCCACCGATCTGACCGAGCGAGTCGCGGAGCACATCTAGGGGCACTCGCCCAACGAGGATCTCAATCGAGACAAAGTTGCCGTTCCAGTCGAGCGTCTCACACTGCGGGCGGGTCGCCTCGCGGTCGCAGGAGGGGAAGTAGTAGCAACTGCGAGTCTGGGACCCTGAGCAACCGGACGCGACAAGCCAGATGCTCAGAATCAGAGCGATTCTAAAAAGGTGGCTAGGCGGCATAACAGTGGGCCGCTCAGCCGCCCACGGTTGAGGGCTGGTGGGTGGGGCGAAGCGGAGGATACGCCGACGCTCGGACAACGCAAGAACGCTGACGCCGTGGGTCGGCCTGCAGCGGCTGGTTATACGGCGTTACGTTAGGCACCTGACGAGCCGGGCCAACACGAGGTCTCCGCCCTCCGTTCGCGTCGTGAGCGCCAGCCACACCAAGAACGCCAAGAGGGGAGCCACACCGGCGTACCCGACGAACGTAGGCCAACCCCTCACGAGCCCGAGCCAGTGCAAGGCCCAGTAGTAGACGGGCAGGGCGAGACCGAAGAGGCCGGGGGCCAAGAACCCGGCCCAGAGGCCCCCGCCAAGCCCGACTCCGATCCCGCACCGGTAGAAGCCGACCCCGACCACGATCCACCCGCCGAGGCGGTGCGCCCCGTACACGAGGATGGGCCATAGGATCATGAGCCAGACAGGGAGGCTCCTTTCGTGCATCGCGCGGTAGCCGTATAACAGATGGGCGCTCAGCCGCGAGAGGCTGAGGGCACAGCGGTGAGTCGAAGCACAGAATACGCCGAGGCTGGCCGGGACTGAAGACGCTGGTACCTATCGTCGGCCTGCAGCGGCGGGTTCTACGGCCCGAGCTGGACGGTCGCGCCCCTCATCGCCTCTTCCTCTGCCCCCTCTCCCTTCCACACCTCCACCACCAACTCGCCCGGCTTCAGCCAGAACCCCCGGAAGGTGTAGCCCGTGTGGCAGTATACGCCGCGAACCTCGCCCCCCGACACGATGGTGAGGTACTGGTAGACGTCCCCGAACGGTGATTGGATCGTCTGCTTCGTGTCCCACACGGCGACCGTGTCCGTCCCTTCGAAACTGATGCAGATGTGCTTCCGCCCGTCGGCGGGCGGCCCCACTACGTCAGGGACCGAGCACCCTCCGTCGCCCTCGACAAACCCGGCCCCCGAGTATGCCTCACGTGTGAGGGCAAAGTCGGCGTCGGTGATCTCGTCGCACTCGCGGGTGGGACCCCAGCACCCAGTGAGGGTGATGGAGATCAGCAGGAGCAGCTGGCGGCAATTCATTCGGAGCCGTACGGCAGCCCGCAGGAGGTGTGAAGGCCGTAGAACAGTTTGCGGCTCAGCCGCGCGGGGCTGAGGCCGTGAGGTTGGAACGAGGCAATGTAGACGTCGATGCCCGCACGAATCGAGAACGCTGGAGCCCCGCGTCGGCCTGCAGCCGCGGGTTCTACGGCGCGGGGTAGCGCTCAACTCCTGTGCATCCGAACACATCGGGGGAGTCAGAGAGAATGCCCTGAGCGATCTCAGCAATTCTAGCTGAGAGGCCCGGCGTAAGAGCGTCGGTCGCGTCAGGCGAACTGACGGATAATCCAACGCTTCGCTGAACGTAGTCAATGGTCTTGAAGTCGGCCTCAATCTGGACGGGGCGGTCGTCTGCGAGCAGCCGCACCGACGGCCATCGCGCGCCGTTGGCTATCGAGTCTGGGACGGAACCGAGCGAATCGCTGAGCGCGTCGACGAAAGCTGAGTGGTCAGCGTAGGTGGTCACGAAGAGCTTGCGCCGCTCGACTCCAGAGGAGAAGGACTTGCCGTCGGCAACGCTGCACGGCCCTGTCGCCCCCTGTATGTCGATCGACGCGGCTCTGTCTGGACTCAGCGCCAGCGCCAGCAGAGCAAACCCCGCGAGGAGACCACCTACGGTGCCGCCGACTTCGTGATGGTTCGGAGGCCGCCACTCGACCTCAGCCCTCGACCCGTTCGTCTCTCGCATCCGGAGCCGATAAAGGAGGTACCGAACCGGAAGGATGAGGCCGACCGAGATGAAGAGAATCGCCAGGAGCAGGTCCTTCATCAGTCAGAGTCAAGCGAGAGCGCCGTAGAACAGATGGCGGCTCAGCCGCCCAGGGCAGCGACCGCGACGGTGGTACGAGCGACAGAATACGCCAGCGCCCAGACGAGCCGAGGACGCTGGAGCCCTGGGTCGGCCTGCAGCCGCGGGTTACACCGCCCCGAGCTATTGGGCTCACCGTAATACCATTCGCTCGTCTAACTCGCGCGCGGGCTCCCCGGTGACAAACACGTCGCGCGCTACGCTAGCGGCAGCCTCGAACACGCCGACGTTGGCGACGACGCCGAGGTAGGACCACGGGTGGTGCTCGTAGCGGCCTTCACCCGAACGCCCGTTGTAGCGGACACGGACCCACTCCCCCAAGCCACACCCGATCGAGCGCGTGACGGGCACTTCCATCCCTCCCGACCCTGACCGCCAGCGGGCCGGGGCGCCAACGTAGTGGCGGTCCCAGACATACGTGACGGCGACGCCGTCCCCGTCTGGCTCAATCCGGAGCGTGGGAAGCGTGAGCGGCAGCGATTCGGGATCTACGCGACGCTCCGGCTGCTCAAACGGCGCTCGGAAGGAGAGGATGTCGAGCGTGCAGGGTTGGTGGAGTTGCTGCGGCAGTTTGAACGCGCTTGGCACGGACCCGCGGGCTTGCGCCAGAGGCCCCCCGCGTGCTGCTTTCGTCCACGAGGTCTGGACGAACTGAACGACGACGAGCACTGCGTCTTGAGGCGGTGTAACGATTGGCGATTCAGCCGCCGCACGCGGCACGGCGGTAGAACGGATCGCAGGATACGCCGCCCCACAGGCGAGGCGAGAACGCTGATGTGTGCAGTCGGCCTGCAAGCGCGGGTTATGCTGCCGATGCCAGAAGTGATTCTGGGAGTTCAGCGCAAGGATGAGACTCTGGGAACTCAACCGTGTAGATCGGCTCTGGGTCTAGCGGTTCGATTCCGACGACCCAACCTTCCTGACCTGCGTACTCGCCACCAATCGCGCGGACGAGCGTGTTGTAACCCAACTTCGCTCCGCTGACCATTTCGCCAGCGAGCCATGCTTTGCCATCGAATCGGTCGTAAGCGGAAGGCGGCATAACAGATGGCCGCTCAACCGCGAAGGGCTGAGGGCAGAGAGGTGGGACGAAGCGAAAGTAGCGCCGACGCCCGGACGAGCCGAGAGCGCTGACGCCCTTCGTCGGCTTGCAGCGGCGGGTTAGCCAGCTTGGTGGGAATGAGCAACACGGTACGCTTCTACTAAACTGGCAATCTCACTGAGGCTGCCGGATACAGATGAGTCTGGGACCGAGAGTGGATTGTGCGCGGAGACGGAGGAGACCACGAGGGAGGAGTCGATCTTCGTCTCCTCATCCCAAACGACTTCCGCGCTACGGACAGAGGACCACGGGACGCTGACCGGCGAATCTCCGAGACGCAGCGTAAGCCCGGCCGGGGTCAGTTCGATCACCGTCGGTCTCTCGATTGCGATCCGCCAAGCGATGTATAAGACGAAGGCTGCGCAGCCGACCCCGGAGACCCCAAGGACGATAGCGGCTAGTTCGGGTGAGAGTCCAAGCCCCGTGAGCAGGTCGCCCCAGCGATGGTACTCCAGCCCCCCTGTGGTCACGACCATATAGAGCCCCCCAAACAGCGCGAGCACAGCGACAGCCGCCAGCTTGACGTGATCATCTGGGGCCTTGAACGCCCGCCTCTTCGAGGTGTCAGGCTTGCGCATCGGGAAAGCTGGCTAAC
>NZZG01000152.1 GCA_002698575.1 Pimelobacter sp.
CAGGGGAAGGCGGTGCTCGGTGCCCTGCCCCGGTTGGGGTTCAGCGGCGTGACCGAGGTGCGTCAGGGCAAGCGCTTCGAGCTCGAGGTCGCCGGTGAGGTCACCGACGAGGTGCTCGCCCGGGTTCGCGAGATGGCCGAGACGCTGCTGTCCAACCCGGTGATCGAGAACTACGCCGTCTCCGTGCTCGACGCGGCCGGCACGGGCGACACGGCCACCCGGGGCGCTGCCGGATGAAGGTCGGGGTCGTCACCTTTCCCGGCTCGCTCGACGACGCCGACGCCCAGCGCGCCGCCCGGATCGCCGGGCACGACGTCGTCCCCCTCTGGCACGGCGACCACGACCTGCACGGCGTCGACGCCGTGGTGCTCCCCGGAGGCTTCTCGTACGGCGACTACCTGCGCTGCGGAGCCATCTCGCGGTTCTCGCCGGTGATGACCGAGGTCATCGAGGCCGCCGGTCGGGGACTGCCGGTGCTGGGCATCTGCAACGGCTTCCAGATCCTCTGCGAGTCCCACCTGCTGCCGGGCGCCCTGATCCGCAACGACCACCAGAAGTTCGTCTGCCGCGACCAGCGCCTGCGCATCGAGAACGCCTCCACCGCCTGGACCTCCGCCTACGCGGACGGCCAGGAGGTCACGATCGTGCTCAAGAACGGCGAGGGCGGCTACGTCGCCGACGACGAGACCCTCGACCGCCTCGAGGGGGAGGGGCGCGTCGTGGCGCGCTACCTCGACCTCAACCCCAACGGGTCGCTGCGCGACATCGCGGGCATCACCAACGAGCGCGGCAACGTGGTCGGCCTGATGCCGCACCCCGAGCACGCCGTGGAGGACCTCACCGGCGCCGGCACCGACGGGCTGGGCTTCTTCACTTCGCTGGCCGGTCTGGTGAGCCTGACCGCTGCGATCTCGTGAGCCCGCTGCGGCTCTTCCGCACGACGGCCGTCGCCGAGGCGATCACCTGGGCCCTGCTGCTGGTCGGGATGTTCCTCAAGTACGTCACCGAGACCACCGACGCCGCGGTGAGCATCTTCGGCCCGATCCACGGGGTCGCCTTCATCGCCTACGGGCTGACCGCGGTCCTGGTCGCCGTCGACCAGCGCTGGTCACCGTCTCGTGCGGTACTCGCGCTGCTCGCCGCGATCCCGCCGTTCTTCACGGTCCTCTTCGACGTGCTCGCCGAGCGACGGGGGGCCTTCGCGGCCCAGTGGCGACTGACGTCGAGCGAGCCCCGGCGCCCGCTCGAGCGTCCGGTCGCCTGGCTGCTGCGCAACCCGGGTCGGGGTGCCGCGGCCGGGGTGGTGGCCGTCGTGGTGCTGACCGGGATCGCGCTGGCGGTCGGTCCGCCGGTCGGCGGCTGAGTCTCTCCGCGGGCCTCCTCGTCCGGGTCGACCGGGCCGGGTCAGCCGCGCTTGCCCTGCATGATCCGACGCCAGGTGGGCGCGTCGACGACGCCGGTCTCGGGCAGGTCGACCACGGCCTGGTAGTCCTTGACCAGGTTGGCCAGCGCGAACTTGTAGACGCCGTCGATCTTCACGCTCGAGCCGAGGTCCGCGGCGTTGAGGGCCCGCTGCAGGCGCCGTACGTAGTACCCGGCGGAGCCGAACTTGAGGATCGGCTTCTGACCGAAGCTGAGCAGGCTCATCCAGTCGCGCCGTCCCCACACCGGGTTGGCCTCGAAGCCCATCCGCTTCTGCCAGGCGTTCGCCGCCGCCACGGTGGCCGGGCCGTACTTGCCGTGCACGTTGCCGCCGTACAGGTTGCGCTGCGACAGGAAGCACTGCAGCGCCTTGACCATCCGCTTCGGTGGCTTGTAGCCGTCGCCGGACTGGCGCAGCACGGGGTAGCTGCGCGCGGCGACCTTGACGCCGCCGCAGTGCTGCTCGCGCGGGGCGATCGAACCGGCACCGAGGTCGAGGAAGTTGCTGTCGATGTTGATCCGTACGCCGCCCCACACCTCGTCGTGGCCGCCCCGGTACTGCTTGACCCGACCGCCGGGACGCCAGCCGTCCTCGCGGATGTACGACGTGGAGGTGTTGGCCTGGCCGTCCCACCGGGCGACCCAGATCCGCTCGGGCAGGACGAAGGCGTTCGGGCGCTCGACCCGGGCGTCGTCGAGCACCTTGATGCCGGACCCGGCGCTCGAGTAGACACCGGTGATGTAGCCCGCCGCGGCGACCTTGATGTTCCAGGCGTGCAGGAACGACAGCGCCGACTCGCGGCAGTGGGTGTTGGAGGCGTCGAAGCCCTCCAGGTCGTACCAGAGCGTGCTGCCCGCGACCAGGCCCAGGGCCTGGGCGTCGGCGATGGTGCTGGTCGCGGAGTCGCGCCCCATCCGACGCGCCTTGCCGTACTTGCCCTTCTTGCCGGGCTTCGGGTCGATGGTGAAGTCGTCGTCGTAGCGCGGGAAGCGCGGCTGGCACGAGGCCTGCGGACCCAGCGTGATCGGCAGCAGGTGCCATCCCTTGGCCAGCTGCTTGCGCACCCAGGTGGGGGTGAGGTTCGGCTGGACGCGGCAGGCACGGGAGTCGCCGGAGATGTAGATGCCCGCAGCGAGGTACGGCGAGGTCCGCAGCCAGGTGTTCATCGTCTTCTGGGTCGGGGTCAGGCACTGGTCGAACCCGTAGCCGGTGAAGTCGCCCGGTGTCGCGGGGTTCGGCTCGTTGGTGCGCTTGGCCGTCAGCGGCGCGTCGGCGACGCTCGTCGCCGACCCGGTCGCTGCGGTCGCCGCGGACGCGGCCGTGCCGGGGGATGGCAGTCCGGTGACCAGCAGGGCGCCGGCGGCCATCGCGAGGGCACCGCGACGCAGGCGGGCGTGACGGCAGGGGCGGGCAGAGCTCATGAGGCGGAACTCCAGGGAAGAGGGGGGAAGGGGAGCGGTCTGGCGCGTCGCTCGCGGCGACGTTCGTCACCCTAACCTCACAGATCACTCCAGTAACAGAGGTTGCCGTGAACTACCAGCATGTAGTTCGGCGTGTCGCGATCGGGCCGGGCCCCTGAGGGAGGCTCGGCCTGGTCCGTCCGGGTCAGGGCCCCGCCGATCGGTCACGATCCGCCCGCGATCGGGTCACTTGTCCACGATCCGCTCCAGGCGTCCGGCCGCGAGGAGCACGCTGGCGGCAGGGCTCAACGGCGAGCCCCCCCGTCACCCGGAGGCCAGCATGAGCGAAGCATCGTGGATCAGTCAGCCCGTCCTGGGGGCGGCGCCGCTCTTCCATCACGACCCGCACCTGGGCGGTGCGCCCTTGGCGAGTCCCGACGGGCACTGGTGGTGGGACGGCGAGCAGTGGCGGCCGCGGGACCTCGAGAGCCCCACGGCCGCCTGATCGCAAGCTGCTCGGCCGGACGCCGGGTCAGGCCGCGGCCGCCACCTCGACCGGCCCGGTCC
Organism: Pimelobacter sp.; assembly: GCA_002698575.1. Taxonomy (GTDB): domain Bacteria; phylum Actinomycetota; class Actinomycetes; order Propionibacteriales; family Nocardioidaceae; genus Nocardioides. Next base: position 3,391 of record NZZG01000152.1, read on the forward strand.
TCTCTGCCCGCGCGCGCTCGCCGCGGCGGTCGTGCAGGTGCAGCCAGGCGCCGACCACGAAGGCGATGGCCGCGAACCCGGCCGAGGTGAGGAAGGCTGCGCGGGCCCCCGGGAGGAACTCGCCCGGCACCGATCCCGCGGCGTAGACCGACACGATCACGGCCAGGCCGATCGCCCCACCGAGCTGCTGGAAGGTCTGCAGCAGCCCCGAGGCGGAGCCGGCGTGCTCGGGCTCCACGTCGGAGAGGACCAGCACCGTGATCGGCATGAACGCCAGCCCGGCCGAGACGCCGTTGAGCAGCATCGCAGCGAAGACGCCGGTCCAGTAGGAGTCGGTGGCCGACAGGGTGCTGAGCAGGGTGAAGCTCGTGGCGAGGCCGACCGCGCCGGTCATGATCATCCGCGTGGGTCCGACGATGCCGAGGAGTCGCGGGGTCACGCGGGACATCGCGAAGATGCCGAGCGTCAGGGGCAGGAAGGCCAGCCCGGACTCCAGCGGACCGAAGCCGAGCTCGCCCTCGATGAGCTGGACGGCGAGGAAGAACATCGACAGCTGACCGCCGACGACCAGGGCGATCGAGGCCAGTCCGGCCACGCGTCGCGGGTTGCGCAGCAGCTCGGGACGGAGCATCGGGTGCTCGACGCGCAGCTCGGTGCGCGCCAGCAGTGCGATCAGCGCCGCTCCGAGCACCAGGCCGCCGATCGTGCGAGCCGAGGTCCAGCCGTGGTCGGGAGCGCTGATGAGGGAGTAGACGATCGCGACGGCGCCGCCGGTGGCGCTGACGGCGCCGAGGAGGTCGAAGCGACCCGGGCGCCGCGGGGTCTCGTCCAGGACGCGGCGGGTCAGTGCCAGCACGACCAGGCCGACGGGCACGTTGATGAACAGGGTCCATCGCCAGGAGCCCAGGTCGGTCAGCACGCCGCCGAGCAGCAGCCCGATCGACATCCCACCGGACGAGACCGCGCCGAAGAGCGCCAGGGCGCGGTTGCGAGCCGCGGAGTCGGGTGCCGAGGTGGTGAGCAGTGCCAGCACGCCGGGTGCGGCCATCGCGGCACCGATCCCCTGGACGGCGCGGGCACCCACCAGCATCCCCGGCGACTGGGCGAGGCCGCCGACCAGCGAGGCCACGGTGAAGACGGCCAGGCCGGCCTCGAACATCCGGCGGCGACCGAAGACGTCGCCCAGCCTTCCGCCCAGCAGGAGGAGTCCGCCGAAGGCGAGGGTGTAGCCGTTGAGGACCCACGACAGCGAGGCGGGGCCGAAGCCGAGGTCGTCGTCGATGTGGGGCAGGGCCACGTTCACGACGGTCGCGTCGAGGATGAGCATGAGCTGGGCGACCAGGACGAGCGCGATCCCGGCGGCGGCGCGCGCAGCGTGGGGCGGCAGGTCCGTCGGGGCGTCGGTCGGGTCGGTGCTGGGGGCGGTGGTCGATGACATGGGTGGAGGTCCTGTTCTGGCCTCGAGGGCCGACGTAGGCTTTACTGGAGGAACTCTCCGGTTCCTGAAGGACAATACGGAGACAGTCTCCGTTTAGCAAGTGGAAGGGCCGACCCCTCATGCGCGCCGACGCCAAGCGCAATCGCGACCGGATCATCGAGAGCGCCCGCGAGGTCTTCCGCGAGCAGGGCTACGAGGCCTCGCTGGACGAGGTGGCCAAGCGCGCCGGCGTCGGTGCGGGCACGCTCTACCGGCACTTCCCGGCGCGCGAGAACCTCGTCGACGCGATCATGCAGACGTGGGTGGACCGGGTGGCCGAGGCCACCGACAAGGTGCTCGCCTTCGAGGGTGGCGAGCGCGACCTCCTGCTGCACTGGTTCGAGACCTACGTGGCGCTGATCAGCCTGCACAAGGGAGGGCCCGCCAAGATCACCTGCGCGATGGGGGACCCCGACTCCCCGATCCTGAGCAAGTGCCAGGTGCTCAGCGACGCGAGCCAGCGCGTCGCCGACCTGCTGCTCGAGCGCGGGGCGCTGCGCGCCGACGTGGACGCCGTGCAGATCTGTCGCCTGGTCGGTGGTGTGGCCACCGTCGCCGACGACGCCACGCTGGACGCGAGTGCCGTGCGCCCCCTGCTCGAGGTCGTCGCCGACGGCCTGCTCGTGCCCGTCTGACGCGGCGTCCGGGGCGGGACGGCAGCCCGATAGATTGGCGCTCGTGCCAGAGACCAGCGCAGCCACCACTCTCGACACCGTCGCCGTCGCGGCCACCGACCCCGGTCGGGAGCAGCCGTGGGCCGACCTGGGCCTGAAGGCCGACGAGTACGACGAGATCCGCACGATCCTCGGTCGTCGCCCGACCAGCTCCGAGCTGGCGATGTACTCGGTGATGTGGAGCGAGCACTGCTCCTACAAGTCCACCAAGGTGCACCTCAAGCAGTTCGGTGAGATCCCGCAGACGACGCCGGTCGGCAAGATGCTCGCCGGGATCGGCGAGAACGCCGGGGTCCTCGACATCGGACAGGGCTACGCCGTCACCTTCAAGGTGGAGAGCCACAACCACCCCTCCTACGTCGAGCCCTACCAGGGGGCCGCGACCGGCGTCGGCGGCATCGTCCGCGACATCCTCGCGATGGGCGCGCGACCCGTCGCGGTGATGGACCCGCTGCGCTTCGGTCCGCTCGACGCCCCCGACACCCGCCGGGTGCTGCCCGGGATCGTCGCGGGCGTCGGCGGCTACGGCAACATGCTCGGTCTCCCCAACATCGGCGGCGAGGCCGTCTTCGACGCCACCTACCTCGGCAACCCCCTGGTCAACGCCCTGTGCGTCGGCGTGCTGCGGCACGAGGACCTCCACCTCGCCAAGGCGAGCGGTGCCGGCAACCAGGTCATCCTGTACGGCGCCCGCACGGGCGGCGACGGGATCGGTGGCGTCTCGGTGCTGGCCAGTGAGACGTTCAGCGAGGACGGGCCAGCCAAGCGGCCCAGCGTCCAGGTGGGCGACCCCTTCATGGAGAAGCTGCTCATCGAGTGCACCCTGGAGCTCTTCGCGGCCGGGATCGTCGCCGGGATCCAGGACCTCGGCGGCGCCGGGCTGTCCTGCGCGACCTCCGAGCTGGCCAGCGCCGGTGACGGGGGGATGCACGTCGAGCTCGACCGCGTGCCGCTGCGTGACTCCTCCCTGGCCCCGGAGGAGATCCTGATGAGCGAGAGCCAGGAGCGGATGATGGCCGTCGTCGAGCCGGACGACGTCGCCACCTTCCTGGGCATCTGCGCCAAGTGGGACGTGGAGGCCGTGGTGATCGGCGAGGTCACCGACACCGGACGCCTCGAGATCGACTGGCACGGCGAGCGCGTGGTCGACGTACCTCCCCGCTCCGTGGCGCACGACGGGCCCACCTACGAGCGCCCGTTCGCCCGCCCCTCGTGGCAGGACGCGCTGCAGGCCGATGCCGCCGAGGACCTGCCTCGACCGAGCACGGCCGAGGAGCTGCGCGCGACCCTGATGGCGATGGTGGGCAGCCCCAACCTGTGCGACAAGTCCTGGATCACCGACCAGTACGACCGCTACGTGCGCGGCAACACCGTGCTCTCCCAACCGTCGGACTCCGGGATGGTGCGCGTCGACGAGGAGACCAACCTCGGCGTCGCCGTCGCCACCGACTGCAACGGCCGTTTCGCCAAGCTCGACCCCTACACCGGTGCCCAGCTGGCGCTCGCGGAGTCCTACCGCAACGTCGCCACCGGTGGAGCGGTGCCGCTGGCGATCTCCGACTGCCTCAACTTCGGCTCGCCCGAGGACCCCGACGTGATGTGGCAGTTCGCCGAGGCCTGCCGNGGCNTGAAGGACGCCTGCCTCGAGCTCGGGATCCCNGTCACCGGCGGCAATGTCAGCCTCTACAACCAGACGGGGGAGACCGCGATCCTGCCGACGCCCGTCGTGGCGGTGCTCGGCGTGATCGACGACGTCACCCGCCGTACGCCGACGGGCTGGCGCTCGGTGGAGGGTGAGGACCCCGGGGAGACCGTGGTCCTGCTCGGCCACACCAGTGAGGAGCTGTCCGGCTCGGAGTGGGCCCACGTCATGCACGGTCACCTCGGCGGGGTGCCGCCGGTGGTCGACCTCGGCGCGGAGCGCGCGCTCGCGCAGATGCTGCATGCCGCCGTCGGTCTCGTCACCAGCGCCCACGACCTGTCCGACGGTGGTCTCGCCCAGGCGCTGGTGGAGTCCTCGCTGCGCCACATGTGCGGGGTCACGGTGTCGCTCGGGTCCGTGGTCGAGGACCCGTTCGTGGCGCTGTTCTCCGAGTCCGCGGCCCGGTGCCTGGTCACCGTGCCGCACGACGACGTCGATGCCCTGATCGAGCTCGCCGCCGAGCACGGGGTCCCCGTCACCGAGCTCGGCACCACCGGTGGCGACCTGCTCACGGTCTCCGGCGGCGAGGACAGCGGCCTGGCCTTCGACGTCAACCTGCTCGAGCTGCGCTCGACCTGGATGAAGACGCTGCCGCTCGCGCTGGCGTGACGCGTGGGTCGGCCGCCCGGGTTCGCGTCAGTAGCGGTGATAGGGGTCACCTGAATCTCCCGAAACGCGACGCGCAGCGGGCGCGCCAGGTCAGGCCGCCGGGTCGTCGGCCGCCGCGGTGGCGACAATCTGCGTGCCGGTGCGGGTGCGGAGGTAGCTGTTGCCGTACGGGTCGGTCCAGAGGTAGGCCCCGGGGGCGATGAAGGGGTCGTCGGGGTCGAGGGACCGATAGGTCCAGCCGGTATGGGTCTTGAGGCGATGGTGATGTCGACACAACGGGGCGAGGTTCTCGGTCGAGGTCGCTCCGCCTCGGTCGTAGGCGACGATGTGGTCGAGGTCGCACCGTGACGATGGCGTGGTGCACCAGGGGTAGACGCAGGTGGGGTGGAGCAGGGTCACCGTCTCGCGGAGCCGGTCGGGGATCTCGTAGGCCGCGACATGGGAGCCGGCGGCGTCGTTGAGGTCGCGGACGGGCTTGATCGTCACGTGGGTGTCGGTGCGCGAGCACCACTCGCGGATCTGCTCGGCCAGCATGGGGTTGCCGGTCGCGGTGTTGCGACCGATGACCTCGTTGCCGCCCAGGGCAGCCTCGGACAGGTGGAGGTGGAGCACGATCTGCTTGCGCGCAGGGGCCGGGGCGTCGGCACCGGTGAGCATCGCGTGCGCCTGCTCGGGATCGGCGAGGATCCCCAAGGCCATGGACCGCCGCACGTCCAGCGACTCGGTGCAGCCCTGCTCCTTGAGGCACGCGGCGATCGATGACAGGGTCCGGTCGAGGTCGTGCAGGTCCTTCCAGTCCCCACGCGCCATCAGGTCGGCGATCCCGGTGTCGTTGATCGAGCCTTCGACGAGGTTGACGTAGCGGGCGTCGAGGTCCTCGAGCTGCTTGATCTCGCGTTCCTCGGCGTGCAGGCGCAGCATGATGTCGTCGATCGTCCGGTCGAGCGTGACGGTCCCGACGGTGTCGGCGATCGGTGCGATGCGCGTGTCGAGGTCCTCGACGACGTCGGCGTGGGCGCCGAGCACGCTCTGCGCGATCCGTCGGGCCCGCCAGGCCTGCACCTCGCCGGCGAGCACGCGAGTCCACACCTGGGGAAGGCGGTGCTTGAGGACCAGGGCGTCGCGGATCAGCGACCTCCCCGCGGTCGTGGTCATCGCGTTGGCTGCGGCGAACGCAGCCGGTGCGTCCCAGGCCACGCCCGCGACCCCGCACCACTCGACGACCTCCTCGTCGCCGGAGGCCGCGACCGAGGCGTCGTACTCACCGGGCTGCCAGACCGACGCCGGGCCACGCACGGCCCACGGCTTCTCGACCCCGTCAGCGTCGAGATCGGGGTGGGCGTGCGCCCAGGCGACGGCGATCTCGAGGATCTCGCACTCCGCCTCGTCGGCGACCTTGCGGGCGAAGGCGAGCCGTCCCAGCAGGTCGCCCGGGGTGGGGGCGTCGTCTGCGAGGTCGATGGCCATGGTCTCGATTCTATAGGAACACGTGTTCGAATACAAGGCGAATCCGGTATCGATCGTGAGCGCCGTGCCCAGGTCGCGGGCAGGATCTCTGCATGGCAGACGACTGATGGCCGCACGGCTTTCCTCACCCCGGATGCTCGAGGCGCGGTGCGGTCGGCGTCGCGCCACACACCCTTGGCGAGCGCTGAGACATCCGGACGACCGTCGGGCGCGAACCACTCGTTGTGATCGCACGCCGTACGCTCCTCGGACTGCCCGCCGTCGGACTGGTCGGCCTCACCGTGAGCGCCTGCACGGGCTCGTCCGACCCGTCCCCGTCAGCCCAGGAGTCACCCGTGACCGGTGCGAGCACCGACCCCGTCGAGCGGATCACCTACGGCGACGACCCCAGCCAGTTCGCCGACCTCCACCTGCCCGAGGGCGAGCCGCGCGGGGTCGTGGTGGTGATCCACGGCGGCTTCTGGCTGGCGCAGTACGACTACACCCTCGGCACGCCGCTGGCCCGGAGCCTGGCGGCCGACGGCTGGGCGGCGCTCAACCTGGAGTACCGGCGCGTCGGCAACGGCGGCGGGGCTCCGACGACCTTCGACGACGTCGCGGCCGGCATCGACCTGCTGGCCGGTCCCGAGCTCGACCTCGACACCACCACGGTCGTGACCCTGGGTCACTCCGCCGGCGGGCACCTCGCCGCCTGGGCGGCCTCACGCGGTCGCTTCCCGCAGTGGCAGGGCGGTGTCGACGTCACCCACGTCATCTCCCAGGCCGGTGTGCTCGACCTCGTCGCGGCCGACGCCGACGGCCTCGGCGGAGGTGCGGTCGCCGGTTTCCTCGGTCACACCCCGGGCCCCGCCGACGCGCCGCTCGACCCGATGCAGCAGGTGCCGCTCGACCAGCCGCTGTGGTGCGTCCACGGGACCGATGACGGCAACGTCCCGATCAGCCAGTCCGAGCGGTACGTCGCAGCCGCCACCGCCGCCGGGGCGAGCGCGGAGCTGGTCACGATCGAGGGCGGCGACCACTTCACGCTGATCGATGCCGACTCCGAGGCCTGGGCGCAGACCCTGGGGATCCTGGACACGATCGGCTGAGCGGCGGGTCACGTGTCGGGCAGCAACGAGATCTTCTGCCAGATCTCCCGGGACAGCTCCGAGGTCAGGGACTCCACCGTGCTCACGGTGTCCAGGACCACGGCGTCGCGGGACTCCTCGGCGCACAGGGCAGCGGCCTTGGCGACCAGGCTCAGCATCTCCGAGCAGTAGTTGAGGTAGTGCTCCATCTGGTCGCGGGTCAGGTCGGGGTCGGCGCTGGCCGACGTCCGCCGGAAGCCGGGGCGCAGCCGCTCGGGGTCCTTGGTCAGCTGATGCATGTCGATGATGTGGGCCAGCGATCGGAGGCGGTGCAGCAGCGAGAGCACGTCGCCGCGTTGCAGGCGCTCGGGCAGGGAGTAGAGGAAGAAGATCGCCAGCCCGGCGAAGATCAGGTCGTTGACGGCGGTCTCGATCAGCGGCAGCCACTCCAGGCTGGTGTCGGGCGCCTGGTCGCTGATGACGTCGCGGGCCCCGAGCGCCAGCGCCACGAGGGTCCCGACGACCACCACGAGCACGAGTCCGCGCGAGGCGATGCGGGCTCGCCGTACGCGCCCGTTGAGGTCGGCCGAGGAGGACTCGACGACGGCGACGAGCCCGGCCAGCTCGACGGCCACCCGGCGGAGCCCGCGCTCGGGGAAACGGGCCGCGATCCGCCGCTCCAGGCGCTCCACGGTCTGCTGGACAGGGGCCGGGTGGAGCCGGTCCAGGGAGGCCCGCGACGTGGTCACGCTCGCAGGGTAGTGCTCGCCGCGACCGACCAGAGGCCGAGAGGAGGCGTGATCGCCGTGGGGATGGGTAGACCCGTCCGTGACGAGCAGCACGAACCTGACGAAGGAGACCATGTCGTGGCGGGCGACCTGACCATCAGCTGGGGCAACCTGGACAACCTCTTCACCTCGATGCAGGAGATCCGCAACCAGGGCGCCTCCATCGACGCCTACTTCTCCAGCGAGGTGTGCAGCACGGCCGGCTTCGACTACGACTACTGCGTGCTCAAGCCCATCTCCGACCAGCTGGTCAAGGTCGGGGGCGTCTTCAGCGACCTGCGCGGCGTCTTCGAGGAGCGCTGGGACGGCACCGTGGGCGCGATGATCACCTCCGCCAAGCAGGTCGACGCGACGGACAACAGCGTCAGCTTCAGCTTCGAGCGCTACCGCGGCGACGTCTACGGGCCGTTCGTGCCGCAGCAGGTGCCGCAGGGAGTGCAGATCGACGTCGAGGCCTTCCCGCTGGAGGAGGTCAAGCCGCACCTCAAGGCACCCGGCGAGGGCTCCAAGACGATCCCGCACAACAAGGAGTGGGAGTCGATCACCGACGGGTTCGACGCCCTGCGCGACACGATCAACTCCGGGATCGACAAGATCAACTCGCTCGGGGTCGTGAGCGTGGACCGGCTCACCGAGAAGAGCCTGGACGAGTTCGTCGTCTACCCGCTGTCGGGCAACTACCTCAAGATCCAGGGCAACGCCGAGGCCTGTGACAACGTCGACAACGCGATGACCGAGTGGTCGGGCAACTTCAGCAGGATCTCCGGCAAGTCCCTGGCGGCGATGGGCGGCGACGTGGGGGCCTCGCTGGTGGCCCACCTCGAGCTGTACCACCTCGTGATGCGCGGCGTCGGCGAGATCGTCGGTCTCGGGTCCAAGGTCTTCGACGCGATCGCCAAGATGTCGGAGAAGATCGCGGTCTCGGTCGAGAACGCCCTGGTCACGATGGCCAAGATCCTGCTGCGGGTGTCCACGAAGATCGTCAGCCGGGTGCTGAGCTACTTCGGGTGGCTCCTGCTGGCCAAGGACATCGTCACCAAGGGCACCGCCGCGATCACCGACATCGTCGACGACGTCAAGCTGTGCATCGAGATCATCCAGGCCTGCTTCGCCCTCAAGGACGCGATCGAGGAGTGGGCCGAGAGCTGTGCCGAGCAGCTCGAGGCCTTCGAGGAGATGGTCACGCTGGTCAGTCAGCTGCCCCAGGCCCGCGAGGGTGGCGGTCTCGGCGGCCTGCCGCCCATCGATCCGGGGACCTTCGAGACGGACCTCGCCGACATCACCTACGACTTCGGGGACAGCGCAGCCTCCGAGCAGTCGGTCGACGAGGAGCTCGACGACCTCGAGGAGGACTACCCGGACGACCTCGCGGACGACGGCGGGTCCTCGGGTGGTTCCGGCGGTGACGACTTCGACCTCGACGACGACGAGATCCTGATGGCACCGGGACCGCTCGGCGTGCCGGGCGGGTCCTCCTCGACCCTGCCGATGGCATGAGCGGCGTGTACGACGCCTCGGCCCCGCCGCCGCAGGAGCCGCACGACGCGCGTCAGACCCTGCGCCGGCTCGGGCGGGCCGCTGCCCTCTCACGCCTCGAGGAGGCACTGGGGCGCATCGAGGACCTCACCGCGCGGGTGGCCGAGCAGGAGGAAGCAGCGGGCGAGGACCTCGTCGACCCCGAGACCGTCTCGATCCTGGAGTCGCTGACCCACGACGAGCAGGCTCCGCTGGAGTGGCGTTCGCTCGGGCGCCGCGTCGACGAGGGGCTGACCAGCTGGCGCGCCTTCTGGTCACGACCCCAGGCGGAGGCCGGTGGCGTCGCGTTGCTGGGTGCCACGATGCGGGAGCAGGCCGAGCGCGGCCGGCTGGCCCTGCAGGAGGGGGCCCGTGATGAGCTGGAGCGCTGACCGGGTGCGGGGCGGTGTGGCCCGGGCTCGTCGGGTCACCGGCATCACGGGCACCACCGGCATCGTCGCCGTGGCCGCGCTCCTGACGGGGTGCGGCAGCGATGCGCCCGGGTCGGTCGCCGCTCCGACAGCGGCGCCCTCCTCGACCGCGGGTGCCGCGGGTGCCGAGGATCCGGAGGGGCTCGCCTCACCCGCAGGCCCCGACGGCGCCGGGGACCCGACGGCGCGATGTGACACGGTCACCTCGGCCCGCCTCACCGACGCCACCGGCGTGGCGCAGGAGGTCCTGACCGACGGCGAGGGCAGCGTGCTGCAGTGCCGCACGGCGTTCGACGAGCGGGGGATGACCATCGAGTGGGACGTGGTGCCCGCGACGATGTCGTTCGCCGAGATCGGCGAGTACGCCGACCTGCCCGGCCTGGAACGGACCCGGACCACGATCGGCCCCGCTCGCGCGTGGTTGCTGCAGGGGAGCGTCGTCGGCACCCGGAGCGTGCGCCTGGTCCTGGTGGTGGACGGGCTCAAGCTCGAGGTCGACGCCAACGACGCCGCGGACTCGTCCAGCACGGTCACTCCCGCGCAGCTGCGCGCGGGCGCGCGGGCGGTGGCCGAGTCCTACTTCTGAGGCCGCTGCCGCTGACCTCGGGACGGACGGTGGGTGGTCGGGCGAGCGGTAGTCCTCAGGCGAAGACGCCCTCCGGGAAGACCCCACCGGCCAGCATGCCCTTGACCAGGGGCATCCCGACCTCCTTGAGACGTTGGGTGCCGGACTCGCCGATGACGTCCCAGGGGGCAGCGGCCAGCTCGTCGGTCGCCGCCTCGACCGATGCGCGCATCGCCTCGCCGTCGGCCGTCAGGGTCCCTGCCTCGGCGTCGAGCAGCCCGCGCCCGGCCAACGACGCGGACGCCGCCGCCCACTCCTCCGGCGACCAGGCCCGGGTCAGCTGGGCGGCGCCGACGGTGAAGCCGGTGCCGGTCGCGGTGTGCGACACGAGGGCCTCGATGCCGCTCAGCCCGGCCGCGAGCAGGGCGGCCACGTGCCCGTCGCCGCGGTACTCGCGCAGCAGCGTCAGGCCGTGCCACAGGGCGAGGTGCGGGACCTCGGGCCAGTCGAGGTCGGCGTGGGCGGCGTACAACGCACGCCCCGCGGGGTCGCAGGCCTCGACGGCTCCGCGCAGCAGGTCGGCCGCCTCGGCGATGCCCGGGTCGGCCAGGGCGTCGTCGCCGAGGAGCCGCCGGTACGCCGCGTCGACGCCACGCAGCCGGGCCGCGTAGGCGTCCTCGGGTGAGGCCGCCTCCCAGCAGGCCGGGACCAGCTTGGCGACCAGTGCCGGGTTGAAGACGAAGAACGTCGCCGCCACCGGACCTGCGCCGACCCGGCCCATCGGCGCGGCGCGTCCGGCGAAGTAGGTGCCGCGACCCTTGCGGATCCCGAGCCCGGCCAGCTCGGCGTCGACCTCGGGTGCGAAGTAGCACATGGCGTGCAGGGTCTCGAGCTGACGGGCGGCGCGGCCGGAGGCGTGTGGGTCCATGGCCCCTGTCTACACCCCGCTGGAGAGCGAGGGCGCGTAGCCTCGCCCTCGTGCCCGCCCGTCTGCGTCTCGCCGATCCGGTCGCGGTGCGCGAGGCGCTGGGACGCGTCGCCGCCGGCGGCGAGGAGGCCGACCGAGCGGACCTGCGACTGCTGGTCAAGCACTTCCTCGCCGTGCTCGAGTCCCGTGCCCCCGGTGCCTCGGTGGAGGTGCGGGTCCCGCCGTACGCCGCCGTCCAGGTGATCCCCGGGGTGCGGCACACCCGCGGCACCCCGCCGGCGGTGGTCGAGATGGACGCCCTGACGTGGGTCGGCCTGGCCGGTGGCGAGCTGTCCTGGGGCGATGCCGTGGGGAGCGGTCGGGTCAGTGCCAGCGGCGAGCGCACCGACCTGGCGCCGTACCTCCCGCTGCACCAGCCGGGATAGTCCCTGACGAAGTGGCCCCGGACACCGCCGCCAGGGGGCCACTTCGTCCCGTGGTGTCCCCGGCTGGGGCACTGCCGCGGACCGGATAGGTTGCGAGACATGAGTGCGAAGACGAGCGACGACATCCGCAGCACGGTGGCCGACCTCCTGCCCGGCATCCGCCGCGACCTCGAGGACCTGGTGCGCATCGAGTCCGTCAGCGCCGACCCGGCGCGCGCCTCGGAGGTGCAGCGCAGTGCCGAGGCCGTCGCCGAGCTCTTCCGGGCCGAGAAGTTCGCCTCCGTCGACATCGTCAGTGCCGACGGCGGTGCGCCCGCCGTGATCGCGCACAAGCCCGGCCCCGAGGGCGCGCCCACGGTGCTGCTCTACGCCCACCACGACGTCCAGCCCGAGAACGACCACGCCGACTGGGACTCCGCGCCGTTCGAGCCCACCGAGCGCGACTCCGCGAGTGGCCGACGCCTCTTCGCCCGCGGTGCCGCCGACGACAAGGCGGGGATCGCGGCCCACCTCGGCGCGCTGCGGGTCTTCGGCGACGACCTCCCGGTCAACGTCACGATGTTCATCGAGGGCGAGGAGGAGGTCGGCTCCGAGACGCTCCCGGCCCTGCTGAGGGAGCACCACGAGGCGCTGCGCGCTGACGTGATCGTGATCGCCGACTCCGGCAACTGGGACATCGGGGTGCCGGCCCTGACCACCAGCCTGCGCGGTCTGGTCCGCGTCGACGTCGAGGTGCGCACCCTGACCCATGCCGTGCACTCGGGCATGTGGGGCGGACTCGTCCCGGACGCGCTGATGGCGCTGAGCCGCCTGATCGCCACGCTGCATGACGACGAGGGCAACGTCGCCGTCGAGGGGCTGCACAGTGGACCCGCGGCCGAGGTCACCTACCCCGAGGAGCGGCTCCGCGCCGAGTCCGGTGCCTGCGCGCAGACGCACTGGATCGGCAGCGGCTCGGTGGTCGAGCGGCTGTGGACCAAGCCGTCCCTGAGCATCACCGGCCTGGACGCCCCCAAGGTCGAGGGGGCCTCGAACACCCTCGTGCCGGCGGCCCGGGCGCGGATCAGCATGCGCATCGCCCCCGGCGACACCACCGCGAGCGCCGAGGCCGCGCTGCACCGGCACCTCGAGGCCCACGTGCCCTGGGGCGCGCAGCTGACCGCGACCACCACCGACACCGGCGAGGCCACCCGGATCGAGGCCGACGGACCGGCGTACGACGCCGCCCGCGCGGCGTTCGCCGAGGCCTGGGACGGCACCGAGCCGGTCGACATGGGCGTGGGCGGGTCGATCCCGTTCATCGCCGAGTTCCTCGAGGCCTTCCCCGAGGCCAGCGTCCTGGTGACCGGCGTCGAGGACCCCGACACCCGGGCCCACGGCGCCAACGAGGGCCTGCACCTGGGGGAGTTCACCAAGGTCGTGCTGGCCGAGTCGTTCCTGCTGCGCAACCTCGGCGCGTGAGACCGCCCGGACGAGCTGTCCCGTGACCTCCGTCGACGACGCGACCCTCGCCTTCCTCGACCGGCATCGCGACGAGCGGGTGGATGCGATCACCGACCGGCTGGTCGAGACGATCGTCAGCGTCAACGCCAACTACGCCGCCAGCGCCACCGTCACCCTGGACGACCTGCGGCTGTCCTGCCACGCCAACGTCGACCGGGTGCTCGAGATCCTGCGCGCGGCCGTGGGGCAGGAGGGGCTGCCGGACGAGGACGACCCGGTCTACGGCGCGGCGCGGGAGACCGGGCGGCGTCGCGCCGAGCAGGGGCTGCCCCTCGACGACGTGCTGCGCTCCTACCGGATGGGCGGACGCCTGATCTGGGACGACCTGGTCGAGGTGGGCGACACCGCGCTGGACGCCCTGGCGGTGCGCGAGATCGGCACGCGCCTGTGGGAGGTCGTCGACGCGACGTCCGCCCAGGTCGCCACGGCCTACCACCACCAGGAGCTCACGCTCGTCCGCGCCGACGAGCAGCAGCGCGCCGAGCTCTGGGAGGGCGTCCTGGGCGGTCGGGCCCGCGAGCCCGGCTTCGCCCGCGAGGCGGCGCTGCTCCTCGACCTCCCCGCGGACGCCGACCTGCTCGTCGTCGTGGCGACCGAGCTGCGCCTGCGGGTCGCCGAGCAGGCCTTGGGTCTCCACGCCACCGCCTGGGTACGTCGTACGGCTGACGTGGTGGGTCTGGTCGCGCTGCGCGACGACTCGCCCGCCGAGGCACTGCACGCACTCGAGCGGCTCAGCGCCGAGACCGACGGCGCGCTCGGGGTCTCCTCGGTCGTCCCCGGCCTCAGCGCCGTCGAGCACGGCTACGTCCAGGCGTCGCTGGCCCTGCGGGCCCAGGGCAGGGGCGTGGGGCTGGCCCGCTTCGACGACCGGTTGCCCGAGGCGCTGCTGCTCGGCTCGCCCGAGGTGGCCTCGCGCCTCGTCGAGCGGTGGCTCGGCCCGGTGCTCGCCCTGGTGCCGGGGGAGTCGAGGGCGCTCATCGACACCCTGGTCGCCTGGGTGGCCAGCGGTGGCTCGGCGACCCGCACCGCAGCGGTGGTGCACTGCCACCGCAACACCGTCGCCAACCGGTTGCACCGGTTCACCGAGGTGACGGGGCACCGGTTGAGCGACGACGCCGTCCCGGTCGACCTCGACCTGGCCCTGCGCGCGTGGCGCCTGCGCCTCGCCCGCTGACGGGCACCGGCGTCAGGACTGACGCCTGTGCGGATTGCACACTCTTCGCTCGGTGACGGTGGTCACCGAGCGCATGGTGCAACCGTGTGATGGGTGACACAGTGGGAGGAGTCTGCGCACCGACGCCGGGGTCCACTCCGGGGCGCGGACGGATCGTGGGGTGTCGAGATGTCGATCGCAGAGACAGCGACAGACGCAGGCAACATGCACAACCCGAGCAGCGCTGCCGGGTCCGGCGGGTCCGGGCTGGGACGCCGCAGCTTCCTGGGCTACGTCATCGGGGGGACGACGCTGGTCGCCGCTGCGGAGCTGGCCGCTCCCGCGCGCTCCGAGGCCGTCATCCCGTCGCTGCCCCAGGTGCCCGAGCTGTACGACCTCGAGGACCTGCAGACCGACGCGGCACTGCCCACCTCGGCCCTGATCTCGGTGACCATCAACTCCGACGGCACCGCCTCCTTCGCGATCCCGCGCGCCGAGGTCGGCCAGGGCATCACGACCTCCACCGCGATGATCCTCGCCGACGAGCTCGACCTGCCGGTCTCCAAGGTGAAGGTCACCTTGGCCCCGGCTCGCCCGGAGCTGATGTTCAACCAGCTGACCGGTGGCTCCAACACCACCGTGTCGACCTACACCCCGATCCGCGTCGCCGCGGCGATCGCCCGCAACGCGCTGCTCGACGCTGCGGCGATCGAGCTCGGCTACGCCGTGGCGCGGCTGCGGACCTACGAGGGCCTGGTCGAGGCGCCGGACGGCACCACGATCGGCTACGGCGAGCTCGCCCAGAAGGCGGCCAGCCCCGACACCAAGCAGGTCGAGGTCGCGCTCAAGGAGGCCAAGGACCGCAAGGTCGTGGGGCGTCCGCACAACCGGGACGACGCCCTCGCCGCCGTGACCGGCCAGAAGGACTTCTCGATGGACCTCGACGTCAAGGGTGCGCTGCCCACGATGGTCTGTCGGGCGCCCACGCTCAACGGCACCCCGCGGCGGCTGAAGAACCGCAAGAAGATCAAGCGGATGCCCGGGGTCAAGGACGTCGTCAAGGTCGACACCGGCATCGCCGTGCGCGCGCGGACCTTCGGGCAGTGCATCGACGCGATCCGCGAGATGAAGGTGGTCTGGAACAAGGGCAGTGCCGAGGGTGAGTCCGACCAGACCATCCTCGCCGGCCTGCGCCGCGCCGAGCTGCCGATGGTCGTGCCCAACGTGCCGATCCTCGCCGAGCAGATCGACGCCGACTTCGCCTTCGCCTTCCGCAGCAGCGCGGCGCTCGAGCCCAACTGCGCCATCGCCGACGTCCGCGAGGACTCCGCGGAGATCTGGGCCGGACTCAAGGTCCCGATCCTGGCCCAGCAGAACATCGCCCAGGCGGTCGGTCTGCGCCAGGACCAGGTCAAGGTCAACGTGATCACCAGCGGCGGTTCCTTCGGCCACAAGCTGTTCAGCGACGCCGCGATCGAGGCGGCCAAGATCTCCCAGAAGATGAAGAAGCCGGTGCGCCTGATGTGGCACCGCGCCGACGAGCCCCGCCAGGGCCGGCTTCACCCGATGTGCACCTCGCGCGTGCGGGCCACGATGCTGGGCAACGAGGTGCTCAGCTTCGAGCAGCGCAACACCAGCGTGGTCACCGACTTCAGCCACGGCCTGGGCGAGATCATCACCTCGACGATCGACGAGGCACCCACCGACGTCGGCAAGGCCCTGGGCGGTCTGGGCTTCTCCGAGACCATCTTCACCCTCACCCAGGAGCTGCCCTACAACTTCGGGGCCGTCACCCAGCTCCTCAACGAGACCGACGACCGGTTCAACACCGGCAGCATGCGCAACATCTACTCGCCCGACACCGCGGTCGCCAGCGAGCTGGTCATCGACATGATGGCCAAGAAGATGAAGATGGACCCGCTGGAGTTCCGGCTGAAGTTCATCAAGGACGACCGGACCCGCGCATGCCTGGAGAAGGTCGCCAAGGAGGGCAACTGGGGGCGCAGGATGCCCGCCCACCGGGCCCAGGGCATCGCGGTCCACAAGGAGTACAAGGGTGCCACCGCCGTGCTCGTCGAGATCGACACGCGCCCGAGCACCGTCAACCGCAAGATCCGCAACGCGGTCACCGGTCCCCGGGTGACCAAGGTGGTGATGGCGGTCGACGCCGGCCTGGTCATCAACCCGCGGGGACTCGAGGCCCAGATGCAGGGCGGGTTCATGGACGGCCTGGCACTGACCCTGACGAGCAGCTGCCACCTGCGCAACGGCAAGTTCCTCGAGGCGAGCTGGGACAACTACTTCTACACCCGCCAGTGGAACGTCCCGCGCAAGATCGACGTCCACATCATGGATCCCGGGGTCGACCAGCCCGGCGGCGCCGGGGAGGCGGGTGTGCCCGCCTCGGCAGCGGCGGTCGCCTGTGCCTACGCCCGCGCCGTCGGCAAGGTGCCCACGGCCTTCCCGATCAACCACGGGGAGATCTCGTTCAAGCCCAAGACCTTCGTGCCGCCCGTGCCGAAGTCACCCACCAACGGCCTCAAGTTCACCTACTGAGGGAAGAGGGAGCAAACAGATGCCCAAGCAGACCTTCATCCTCAACGGCAAGCCCGTCACGGTGAACGTGAACGACGACGTGCGCGTCCTGTGGGTCCTGCGCGACCTGCTCGGGGTCACCGGCCCCAAGTACGGCTGCGGGATCAACGTGTGCAAGGCGTGCACGTCGCACATCAACGGCAAGGCCTTCAACCCGTGCTCCGTCAAGGTCGGTGACCTGAAGAAGAAGGACCGGGTCACCACCATCGAGGGGCTGCCTGACACGGTCGGCAAGAAGCTGCACCCGATGCAGCAGGCCTGGATCGACCGGGACGTGCCGCAGTGCGGCTACTGCCAGCCCGGTCAGATCATGGCTGCGGTCGCGACGGTCAAGAAGGTGCGCCGTGAGGGCCGCCAGCTGCGCGAGTCCGACCTCGACGAGATCCGCAACATCTGCCGCTGCGGCACCTATGCCCGGATCCGCGAGGCCGTCGAGGAGGGCGCGCGCAACATGCGCTGAGCCCGGTCGGCCACGCTGAGGGACCCGGCGCCGTCAGGGCGTGGGCACGGGCAGGAGCACGCGGAACGTGCTGCCCTCGCCCAGCTCCGACTCGACGGTGATCCGGCCGCCGTACCCGCTCACGATCCGCGAGGAGATGGCCAGGCCGAGCCCGGTGCCGGGCTCGGCCAGGGCCACCGGGTTGGTGGAGCGGAAGAACTCCGTGAAGAGCCGCTCCTGGTCCTGCGGCGAGATGCCGATGCCCTGGTCCCTCACGGCGATCTCCACCTGGTCGTCCAGGTAGGTCACCGCCAGCGTCACGGCGCCGCCGCGGGCCGTGTACTTCGTGGCGTTGCCCAGCAGGTTGGTGAGCACCCGTTCGAGGCCCTCCTCGTCGCCACAGGCCGGCAGCGGGCCGTCGGGGGCGTCCAGACGCAGGAGCAGCTGGCGTCGCTCGGCGGCGAAGCGGACGCTCTCCAGGGCAGCCGAGAGCGCGGGACGGAGGTCCAGCGCCGTCCCCGTCTCGCGCGTCTCGGGATCCTCCAGCTGGGCCAGGGTCAGCAGGTCCTCGACGACGCGGGAGGTGCGGGTGGTGGCCCGGGTCATCGCGCTCACCGAGAACTGGGTGTCCTCGGACAGGTCGGGGGTCGCGCCGACCAGCTCCAGATGGCCGGCGATCGCCCCCAGCGGGTTCTTCAGCTCGTGCGAGACCGTCGACAACAGTCGGGTCTTGTAGGTGTCCAGGGCGCGCAGCTCGGAGACCGGGCGCTGCTCGCGGGCGAGGTTGCGCGAGGTCAGGACCGCGTGCCCGATGTCGCGGGCGACGTCGAGGGCGCCGTCGCGCTCGTCGCGGGTCCAGGGCACCGCCCGGTCGGTGCGGAAGAGGATCAGGTGGCCCACGCAGCGTTGGCCGGCGCCGATGGGCACGAGCATCGCCGAGCGGAAACCGAGGTCGACGACCACCCGGATCAGCGTCCGTGCGGTGTGCTCGTCGAGCAGCGTGTCGTCGAACCAGTCGTCGGTGAGCACTCCGACGCGTTGCTGGCCCCAGCACGCGTGCGACAGCTCCCTGACCTGGGCCCGCACCCGCTCGGTGACGCTGATCGACGGCGTACCACCGCTGCCGACGGTGTCGTCGGGGTAGGTGCGGATCGTCAGGTCGTCGGCACGGTAGCCCTCGAGCAGGGCGGGCCGGCAGTCGTCGAGCGCCGCCTCGACGTCGGCCTGGGAGACCGCGAACCGGACGACCTGTCGAGCCGCCTCGGACAGTCTCAGCCGCTGGGCCAGGGCGTCGCGCTCGAGCGCGTTCAGCAGGGCCCGCTCGGCCTGCGCCGCGTAGCGCTCGAGGAGTCCCAGCTGGGTGGGGTCGGGGCGATGTCCGCTGATCGGCAGGTCGATGGAGAGCAGGCCCCGCAGCTCTCCGTCCTCGTCGTACAACGGCGCGAGCAGGGCGTCCATCGGGTGCCAGGAGTCGGCGTCGGAGCCCGGAGCGATGTCGGGGATCCAGCGGTAGTCGTCGTCGGCCAGGGCGCGCTCGTGCGGGACGAACTTGAAGCGTCCCCAGTCGTCGGCGACCGCGAGCTCCGCGTGGATGTTGGCCATCGGCGTCAGCATCCCGTCCAGCGTCGCGCGGACGTCCGCGTCGCCCTCGATGGCCACCGAGACGAGGTGCTCGCCGTGCACGGCGCTGATCACGGCCACCTCGAAGCCCACCATCTGGGCCACCGAGGCCGCGATGAGCTGCAGGGACTCCCGCGAGGACGCGTCGGACCAGCGCGCGGCGTCGAAACGCTGCGGGTGGTCGGGGGGTGCCTCGGCGCTCATGGTCGGGACCTTCGTCAGTGCGGGCGACGTCACGGCACGGGGGATGACACCGACGCGCGCCCGATCTCCTAGACTCCTCACTGTGCCCTACCTGAGCAGTCGCGGACAACGGCTCGGCGGCGACGGACGACTCACCGCCGCTCTCGACCCCCACGACCAGGGCCCCCAGGACGCCTGCGGCGTCTTCGGGGTGTGGGCCCCCGGTGAGGACGTCGCCAAGCTCACCTACTTCGGGCTCTACGCCCTGCAGCACCGCGGTCAGGAGTCGGCGGGGATCGCGGTCAGCAACGGTCGCCAGATCCTGGTGTACAAGGACATGGGGCTGGTCTCGCAGGTCTTCGACGAGACCACCCTCGACTCCCTCAAGGGCCACCTGGCCATCGGGCACTCCCGCTACTCCACGACCGGGGCCAGCACCTGGCAGAACGCCCAGCCGACGTTCCGGCCCACGGCCGACGGGTCGATCGCCCTGGGCCACAACGGCAACCTGATCAACACCCACGACCTGGCCCAGGCCGTGACCGACCTGCCCAGCGACTCCGGGGAGCTCGACATCCACGCCCGGGCCCTGGAGTCGTCGACCAACGACACCGGCCTGGTGACGGCGCTGCTGGCCCACCATCCCGACACCAGCCTCGAGGAGCGCGCCTGCGAGGTGCTCCCGATGCTCAAGGGCGCCTTCTCGCTCGTCTGGATGAACGAGAACACCCTCTACGCCGCCCGCGACCCCCAGGGGATCCGACCGCTGGTGCTCGGTCGCCTGGACCGCGGCTGGGTCGTGGCCAGCGAGGACGCGGCGCTGGCGACCATCGGCGCCAGCGTGATCCGCGAGGTCGAGCCCGGCGAGCTGATCGTCATCGACGACCAGGGCCTGCGTTCGCACACCTTCGCCGAGCCGGAGCCCAAGGGCTGTGTCTTCGAGTACGTCTACCTGGCCCGCCCCGACGCCCGGATCAGTGGACGCAGCGTCCACGAGGCGCGCGTGGAGATGGGCCGCGAGCTCGCCCGCCAGTTCCCGGTCGATGCCGACCTGGTGATGCCGGTCCCCGAGTCGGGCACGCCCGCCGCCTCCGGGTACGCCGAGGAGAGCGGCATCCCGTTCGGCCAGGGCTTCGTGAAGAACGCCTACGTCGGTCGCACGTTCATCCAGCCCAGCCAGACGCTGCGCCAGCTGGGCATCCGGCTCAAGCTCAACGCCCTCGAGCACATGATCCGGGGCCGGCGGATCGTGGTGGTCGACGACTCGATCGTGCGGGGCAACACCCAGCGCGCCCAGGTCCGGATGCTCCGCGAGGCCGGGGCGCTCGAGGTGCACGTGCGGATCTCCAGCCCGCCGGTGAAGTGGCCGTGCTTCTACGGCATCGACTTCGCGACCCGCGCCGAGCTGATCGCCAACGGGCTGGATGCCGACGAGATCGCCGCGAGCGTGGGCGCCGACAGCCTGGGCTACATCTCGCTCGACGGGATGATCCAGGCAACCGGCCAGCCGGCCGACAACCTCTGCAAGGCCTGCTTCACGGGCGAGTACCCGATCCCGTTGCCGCCCGAGAGCCAGCTGGGCAAGCACCTGCTGGAGACCTCCCTGTCCACGCCCACGTTGGGCAAGGCGCTGCCCGTCCTCAACAACCCGTAAAGGGGCGCTCATGGCTCAGCCGCCGGTCGCACCGTCCACCGACCCCACCGACCCCTCGAGCCCCGGCTCGAGCCTCGGGAGCGACGGCACGTCCACGTCGTACGCCGACGCCGGGGTCAACATCGAGGCGGCCGACACGGCGATCGAGCTGATGAAGGTCTGGGTCGACAAGGCCCGCCGACCCGAGATGATCGGGGGCCTCGGCGGGTTCGCCGGCCTCTTCGACGCCTCCGCGCTGACCCGCTACACCCGACCCCTGCTGGCCACCTCGACCGACGGGGTCGGCACGAAGGTCGCGATCGCCCAGGCGATGGACGTGCACGACACGATCGGCTTCGACCTCGTCGGCATGGTGGTCGACGACCTGGTCGTCTGTGGCGCCGAGCCCCTCTTCATGACCGACTACATCGCCACCGGGCGGGTGGTCCCGGAGCGGATCGCGGCGATCGTCAAGGGCATCGCCGAGGCCTGCCTGGAAGCCGGGTGCGCCCTGATCGGGGGCGAGACCGCCGAGCACCCCGGGTTGCTGGCTCCCGACGAGTACGACGTCGCCGGTGCCACGACGGGCGTGGTGGAGGCCGACAAGCTCCTCGGACCCGGTCGCGTGCGTCCCGGCGACGCCGTGATCGCGATGGCGGCCTCCGGGCTGCACTCCAACGGCTACTCGCTCGTGCGCCACGTCCTGCTGGAGAAGGCCGGGTGGGCGCTGGACCGCGAGGTCCCCGAGCTCGGGCGCACGTTGGGCGAGGAGCTGCTGGAGCCCACGCGGATCTACGCCAAGGCCTGCCTCGCGCTGGCCGCGTCGACCGAGGTGCACGCGATGTCGCACGTGACCGGCGGCGGGCTGGCGGCCAACCTCGCGCGGGTGATGCCGGCCGAGCTGCGCGCCACGCTCGAGCGCGGCACCTGGAACCCTGCCCCGATCTTCGACGTCGTGCGTCAGGTCGGTGGCGTGTCGCAGCCCGATCTCGAGGCCACCCTCAACTGCGGCGTCGGGATGGTGGCGGTCACGGACCCGGCCTCCATCGACGCCTCGCTGTCGCTGCTCGACGGGTTCGGGATCCGTGCCTGGGTCGTCGGCGAGGTCGACGTCGACCCCGACCAGGACGCCACCGTCCGCCTGGTGGGCCAGCACCCCGACTGGTGACCTGACCTCCTCCGGCTGCCCGTGCGGGCGGAGAGCCGGGGCCGGGAACGCGGGGACGAGCCGGTCCCACAGACGCCGTTGCCTGCGGGATTCGATGTGATTTTCACGGCGCACCCCCCTCCGGAGTGCCGGAACAGACAGCCAGCAGGTAGCGTTACCCCCACGAGATTCTGTCGAGGAAGCCCGGACCCGCCGTGCGGCGTCCGGCCGAGTGTGCGAGGGGGCTGGACCCTATGGGCCGCGGCCGAGCGAAAGCCAAGCAGACGAAGGTCGCTCGCGACCTGAAGTACCGGACCCACGAGACTGACTTCGGGGCTCTGGCGCGCGAGATGCATGGCGATGAGTCCAACGAGGATCAGGCAGCAGAGGTCCCCGACGAGTGGGCGGACCTCGACGAGCGTTCTCGCGACTGACCTGACTGGTCTCGCACCCGGTCCCGGCGCTCCCGGTCCCGTGGTGCGCGCGGTGCTCGCCGGCAGCTGGACGGACGGGTCGAGTCGCCACCTCGGTGACGACTCGACCTCTGTCACGCCCTGACGGGCCGGCTCCGGCGATCGGAGCGAGCGACCCGGTGCGTGCTCAGGCGCCCAGCCAGAGGCCGCGCAGTCGGCCGATCTCGTGCATCCGGCGCTCGGAGAGGCGGTCGGCCGCGACCGCCGGCGGCACGCCGTCGGAGGCGGCGAGCTCGAAGACCCTTCGCGTCGTCTCGTAGATGCCGTCCGCGCGCTGGCGCGCGCGCTCGAACGAGAACCCGGCCAGCTCGTCGGCGACCTGGATGAGGCCGCCGGCGTTGACGCAGTAGTCGGGGGCGTAGGCGATGCCTCGCTCGGCGAGCGTCTTCTCGATCCCGGGGTGGGCGAGCTGGTTGTTGGCCGCCCCGCAGACCACCGAGGCCGAGAGGGTCTGCACGACCTCGTCGGTCAGCGCGTGCCCGAGGGCGCAGGGCGCGTAGACGTCGAGCTGTCCGGCCACGAGGGCCTCGGTCGAGTCGACGAGCTCGACCGCGGGGTGCTCGTCCCGGATCCGGGACAGGGCCGGCTCCCACACATCGGTCACCACGACGTGGGCGCCCACCTCGAGGAGGTGCCCGACCAGGTGCCGGCCGACCTTGCCGACCCCGGCCACGCCGACGCGTCGACCCTCCAGGGTGGCGCCCGGTCCCCAGGCGGCCTCGCCGGCGGCCTGCATCCCGCGGAACACGCCGTACGCCGTCAGGACCGAGCTGTCGCCGGCGCCGCCGTGGGCGACGGTGCGACCGGTGACGTAGGAGCACTCGCGTGCGACGTGGTCCATGTCGGCGGAGAACGTGCCGACGTCGCAGGCGGTGTAGTAGCGACCGCCGAGCGACTGCACGAAGCGACCGTAGGCCCGCAGCAGGCCCTCGGACTTGAGGGTCGCGGGGTCGCCGATGATCACGGCCTTGCCGCCGCCGAGGTCGAGCCCGGCCAGGGCGGCCTTGTAGGACATCCCGCGGGAGAGGTCGAGGACGTCGCGCACGGCGTCGGCGGTGGAGGGGTAGGGGTGGAAGCGGGTGCCGCCGAGGGCGGGCCCCAGCGCGGTGGAGTGGATCGCGACGACCGCTCGGAGGCCGGTGGCCGGGTCGTTGCAGAAGACGACCTGCTCGTGCTCGGCGCTCGCCTCGAAGACGTCCAGGGCGTCGGAGGACGAGGGCGCCGTGGAGTGTCCGGGGCCGGGAGGGTTGCTGGTGGGATCGCTCATCGGAGGGTGTCCGTTCGGTGGGTCGGTGACCACGAGGGTGGTGGTCCGGGTGTCTCCGGTCGTCACGACCGGAGGTGGACCCGCAGGGGTGGCGCGGCTCCGCTCCGATCCTACGATCCCCAGCGGCCGCCGTCGGACGCGACGCCGGCCAGGGCCTCGACGCCTTCGCCCACCGCACGCTGCAGTCGGGCGAGGGCTTCGTCGAGAGCCGCCAGGTCGCCTGCCGACGAGGCGGCCTCGACCTCGGCGGCGGCGTTGCCGAGTCGGGTCAGACCGAGATTGAGCGCGCTGCCCTTGAGCTGGTGGGACACGGCCGAGGCCCCGGCGAGGTCGGCGCTGTCGACGGCGGCCCCCAGTGCCGTCATCGTCTCCTCGATCCGGCCCAGGAACGAGGCACGCGTGCGCTGGAAGAAGTCCACACCGTCGCGCACCAGCTCGCTGAGCATCTCGACGCGCTCGTGGTCGAGGACCGGGGCGGGGGCCGGATCGCTGGAGGGCGCGGGGGTGGGCGTGCGACCAGCACCCCCGTGCGGTGACCAGGAGGCCAGCGCGCGGCTCAGCGCGGCGGGGTCGACCGGCTTGGTGAGGAAGTCGTCCATCCCGGCCTCCAGGCAGCGGTCCCGCTCGCCGGCGAGCACGGAAGCCGTCATCGCGATGATCGGCACCCGGTCTCCGCTCTCGTGCGCACGGACGTGCTCGGTGGCCGCGAAACCGTCCATGCGTGGCATCCGGCAATCCATCAGCACGACGTCGTAGGGGTGGCCCGGGGCCAGGGCGTCGACGGCCTCCAGGCCGTTGGACACCAGGTCGCTGGTGCAGCCCAGCGCCTCGAGGAGACCCTGCGCCACGAGCTGGTTGACGGGGTTGTCCTCCACGACGAGCACACGCAGGTCCAGCGTGGGCGGTCGCTGTCCGGGTGACTCTGCGGAGGGCCCGGCGAGGATGAGCTCCCCGGTCGACACCGTCGCAGCGAGCACCGCATCGTACAGCTCCGCGGCCCTGACGGGCTTGGTGACGGTGCAGCGGAAGCCGGCGGAGGTGGCGAGGTCCTGGGAGGTGGAGGGGTCGTCGGACAGGAGGATCAGCGCCACGTCGGAGAGGACGTCGTGCGAGGCGACCGCCCGCGCCAGGGCGAGGCCGTCCGTCCCGGGCATGTGCAGGTCGACCAGGGCCAGGGTGAGCGGTGAGTCGGTCCGCGCCGCGGCCAGGAGTGCGGCCAGGCCGTCCTCGGCGGAGGCGGCGGGCACCGGCTCCAGGCCCCACGACTGCAGCTGACGGACGGTCGCGGAGCGGGCGCTGGAGTTGTCGTCGACGACCAGCACCCGGCGTGGGGCGAGGTGCCGCGCGGGTGTGACGACGTCTGTGGCGACGTCCAGGGGCACGACGAACCAGAAGCGACTCCCTCCGCCCGGACGTGCCTCGGCGTTGATCGAGCCACCCATGTCCTCCACGAGGCGCCGCGAGATGGTCAGGCCCAGCCCGGTGCCACCGTGGCTGCGGGTGGTGGAGCGGTCGGCCTGGGTGAAGGCCTCGAACAGCGCGGCGACATCGCCCTCGATGCCGACCCCGGTGTCGAGCACCTCACCGCGCAACTGCACGCGCCCGTCGTCGGCCGGCTCCTCGAGCCGGAGCTGTACGACGACCTCGCCCTGCTCGGTGAACTTCACCGCGTTGGAGGCCAGGTTGGTGAGCACCTGTCCGAGCCGGAGGCGGTCGCCGAGGACCACCGGGGGCACGCCTGGGTCGCAGTCGACCACGAGCTCGAGCCGCTTCTCGTGCGCCGGCGCGGAGATCACGGTCGTGGTCTGCTCCAGCAGGGCGGCGACCTCGAAGGGGGCGTGCTCCAGCTCGACGGTCCCGGACTCGATCTTGGTGAGGTCGAGGATGTCGGTGATCAGCGCGAGCAGGGTCTGGCCGGCACCGCGGAGCGCGTCGGTCAGGCGCAGCTGCTGCGGGTCGAGGTCGGTGCGCAGGAGCAGGTCGGTCAGGCCGATGACGCCGTTCATCGGTGTCCGGATCTCATGGCTCATCGTGGCCAGGAACGCCGTCTTCTGCGCCGAGGCCTCCATCGCCTGGTCGCGGGCCTCGGACAGCTCGGTCGCGATGTTCTCCCGCTCCGCGACTCGGCCCAGCTGCCCGGCGACCTGGAGCAACAGCTCTCGGGTGGCCTCGTCGAGCTCGGTGGNCGCGGCCTCCATCTGGACGACGCAGATGACACGGCCCTCGATGCGGATGGGCAGGCAGACGATGGCGTGGCCGGGAGAGCCGGACGCCGCGGTCGTCAGCTCTCCCGACGCCCAGCAGGCCTCGGCGAGGGCGAGATCGGGCGGGGCCACCGGGGGCGTCGTGGGGGGAGCCGGACCGTCGACGAGCCGGAGGTCGCCGTCGCGGCGCGAGCGCACCCACAGTGCTGTCGAGTTCCAGTCGCTGCTCTCGTCCAGTGCACGTCCGGCCCGGGTCAACGCCTCGAGCAGGGTGGTGGACTGGTTGGAGGCCTCGGCCATCTCGTGCAGGAGCCTCAGGCGCGTCGTCGCCGCGTCAGCGGCCTCGGAGACGGCCCGCAGCGCGGTGATGTCCTGACAGGTGCCGTGCATGGCCACGAGCCCACCGGTGCCGTCGCGGTCGACGACACCCCGTGAGCGGAGCCACCGGGTGGTGCCCTGGGGGGTCAGGATCCGGCTCTCGTACTCGTACTCACCGTCGCCCTCGATGGCCCGCTCGATCGTCGCGGCGATCTGCTCTCGCTCGTCGGGGTGCATCCGGGCCAGGAAGCCAGCGTACGTGGAGTCGAAGTCGTCGGGGGTCAGGCCGTAGATCGAGAACAGCTCCGGCGACCAGGAGACGGTGTCGGTGGCGACCTCCCACGTCCAGCTGCCCAGCCGGGCGATGCGCTGGGCGGACTCCAGCTCCTTCTCGCGCATGCTGAGACGGTCGAGCAGCTCGCGGCGCTCGGTGTACTCCGTCAGTCGATGCAGGTAGCCCAGGAACCGGCCGTCGTCGTCGTGGGCCCGGGACCAGCTGACGAGGATCCACACGCGCGAGCCGTCCGGGCGGTGCAGCAGCACCTCGTCGTTCTCCCGGCCCGGGTGGTCGTTGCGCATCTCGAGGAGATGGGCGTCGAGGTCGAGCCTTCCCTGCGGATCGGACAGCTCGCGCAGGGAGGCGAGGGTGAGCTCGTCGCGCGCGTGTCCGGACAGCTCCTCGGCCCGCTCGTTGGCGTAGACCGTCGTGCCGTCGGGGGTGACGAGCCAGAGCCCGTCGCGGCTCGCCGCGACGAGGTGTCGTGCCAGGGCGTCCTCCACGGAGACCTCCTCTCGGGTCCCATCATGTCCGCTCGACGGTCCCTCTGGAGACGAATGCGGGGCCCGGTATCGATGACCGGGGAAAAAGCACGACCGGCCCGACCGCTGGTGGCGGTGGGGCCGGTCGAACAGGCGTGCTTCAGCTGCCGGAGACAGCCTTTTTCAGCGCCGAGCCGGCCTTGAAGGCAGGGGCGGTGCTGGCGGCGATCTGCATGGTCTCGCCGGTCTGCGGGTTGCGACCCTCGCGGGCCGAACGCTCGCGAGTTTCGAAGGTGCCGAAGCCCGGCAGGGTGACCTTCTCGCCCTTGGCCAGGGTGGCCGTGATCGTGTCGAGCACAGCGCTCAGGGCCTGGTCGGCCTGGGCTCCGCTGAGGCCCGTCTCGGTCGCGATGGCCTCACGCAGCTCGGTGCGGTTCATGGATGGCCTGTCCTCTCTGTCGGTGATTGGGGTAGCGCCGCGAAACGTACCCCAGGCAGCCACGCGATCGGTCACAGGGCCTCTCCCGGGCCCTGTCGCAGACCCTGTCGGCGGACCTGTCAGCGGGGCCGCTGGACGACGATCTCGCCGTGGGTGCCGTACCCCAGCAACGGCCCGCCGTACGGCGTGCCCTCGAAGCCGATGAGCACGCAATCGCTGTCCTGTTCGACATCGCTCCCGGCTCCGCCGCTGTCTCCGCCCAGCAGGGTCGGCCACGGGATGTTGGAGGGGTACTCGGCGTCGAGCACGCCGTGCTGGACCAGGTCGAGGTCGAAGACCGGGTACGACGTNCGCTCGGCGGGGCGGCTGTCCGGGCCGTCGGAGGCGAGCACCCACCAGTCGCCGCGGATCCGGGCCAGGGTCGTGCCCTCGCAGGCCAGCCGGTCCGTCGCGGCGCTGCGCAGGCTCAGCGAGGTCAGGTCGGGACCGCTCGCCACCGCAGGGTGGAAGCGGAACCAGCGCTCGGCGCTGACGAAGCCCACCAGCCACCCGCCATCGCCGGCGGGCGATTCCGGGCCGGCGGGCCGGACCAGGTGGGGGTCCCAGCGGCCGACCGAGGTGAAGCCGTCGGTCGGGAGGTCGAGGGCGACGGTGTCGAGCACGTGCTGGCCTCGGGAGAGGTCGTCGGACGAGGTGGCCAGGGTGGTCGTGACGTGGGCGTGCCGCTGGGGGTCGAAGGTCCCCCAGGTGCTGGTGGCGACCAACCACCGGTCGTCGTCGCGCACGAGGTGGGTGGCGTGGTCGCCGTAGACGCCGGGCCGACCGTCCTCGACGGGGCGCCGGAAGAACAGGTCGCCGCGGTACGTGAGCGCGGGCTGCGCGTCGCCGCTCCGGGGCTGCAGCAGCCAGACCGAGGTGTGGGCGGTGCGGAACCCTCCCGGGCCGGCGCTGGTGGCCGTGACCAGCACCCCGTCGTCGACCCGGTACGGCGACCCGTCGGCGTACGTCGCCAGGCGGACGTCGCGGAAGCCGAGCTGGCCGAAGCCGCCGGCGCGGTCGCCGACGCCCTGGAACGTGGCCAGCCAGGCCTCGTCGTGGACGTCGGGCATGTGGCGCTCCTGGGTCAGGTCGACGATCGCGCGGGCGACCCAGGCGCCGTCCTCGCGGACCCAGCCGGTCACGAACGGCCCGGTGAGGCTGACCGCGACCGCGTCGGGGGAGCGACCGGTCGCGTGCCGACGGCTGGTGTGGTTGCGCCACTGGCCGCCACGGGTGATCCGCAGGGTGACGGTGCGGCCGTTCCAGCGCGCCGCGAAGGCGTCGTCTCCGAAGCGCAGCTCGGCGATCCCCGGGTCGCCGGGATCGGACAGGTCCGCCTCGGCGGCGAGGTAGGGCGCGGATGCCGAGGCGCCCGGCTGGACCAGGTCGACCGGCCGGAGACGGGCGACCGTCTCGAAGCCGGGCAGCAGGTCGAAGGGTGGCGCAGCTGTCACGTGGACGACTTTACTTCCGGCGGGCTACTCCGAGGGCTCGGGCAGGTCGCAGGTGATCTTCGGGTTGACGCCGAGGTAGTTCAGCGGCCCGGCCACGATCGTCAGGACCGTGTCGCCCGCCGTCTTGCAGCTGAGCTCGCGGTCGTCGCCGTAGTAACCGCGCTGTCCCGCCGCGACCGCGCCGATGACGAGCCAGACGATGACGAGCAGTGAGATGAGGCCGCCTCCACGTTGCATGCTCGCCACCCCATCGGGTCCGGGCCCGGCGGCGCCACACCCGTGCAGGTGGGTGGCACGCCTCAGTCCCGGTCTCCGGCGTCCAGGTCGTCGCGCAGCACCCGCTTGAGGATCTTGCCGGACTGGTTGCGGGGCAGCTCCGGGACCAGGTGCACGTGCTTGGGCACCTTGAAGCCCGCCAGGCTCGCCCTCGCGTGGTCGATGAGGTCGGCCTCCGAGACCTCCGCCGGCTCCGTGGTGGTGACCACGAAGGCGGTGATCGCCTCGATCCAGCGGTCGTCGGGCGTGCCGATGACCGCGACCTCGGCCACCGCCGGGTGGGTGTAGAGCGCGTCCTCGACCTCGCGCGAGGCCACCAGGACCCCGCCGGTGTTGATCACGTCCTTGATCCGGTCCACGACGGTGAGGTAGCCCTCGGCATCCATCCGGACGAGGTCTCCGGAGCGGAACCAGCCGTCGCGGAAGGCCGCCTCGGTCTCCTCGGGCTTGTCCCAGTAGCCGGTGCACAGCTGGGGGGAGCGGTAGACGACCTCGCCGAGCTCTCCCGGGGGCACGTCGACGCCGTCGTCGTCGACGACGCGGATCTCGACGAAGAGGACCGAGCGACCGCAGGACTCCGGGCGCTGCTCGTGCTCGTCGGGCCCGAGCACGGTCGCGAGGGGGCCGATCTCGGACTGGCCGAAGCAGTTGTAGAACGCCAGCCCCGGGAGGCGCTCCTGGAGGCGACGCAGCACCGGCAGCGGCATGATCGAGGCGCCGTAGAACGCCTTGCGCAGCGAGGAGAGGTTGCGGGTGGCCAGCTCGGCGTGCTGCGACAGCGGCACCCACACCGTGGGGGCCAGGAAGAGCGCGCCGATGTGCTCCTCCTCGACGAGGCGGAGGATGGCGGGGATGTCGGGCGCCTCGATGAGCGTGTTGGTGGCGCCGACGGCGAGGTAGGGCATCAGGAAGACGTGCATCCCCGCCGAGTGGTAGAGCGGCATCGCGTGCAACGGGTCGTCGCCCTCGCGGCACTCCAGGGCCACGATCGTCGACAGGTACTCGTGCACCAGGGCGCGGTGGGTCATCATCGCGCCCTTCGGCTTCGAGGTGGTGCCCGACGTGTACAGCAGCTGGACCAGGTCGGTCTCGTCCACCTCGACGGCGAGTTCGTCGGGCACCTCGCCGCTGCTCGCGAGCTCGAGCACGGAGCCCTCGGCATCGCGCAGGGCCAGGACGTGGTCGAGGCGGACCCCGGACTCGTCGAGCTGGCCGCGCAGGGCCGGGTCGACGAGCGCGACGCGGCTCCCGGACTGCTCGAGCAGGTAGGCGAGCTCGCCCTGGGTGAGGGCGTAGTTGACGGGCACGTGGACCAGGCCGGCGCGGGCACAGGCGAGGAAGGCGATCAGGTAGGCGTCGGAGTTCCTGCCGTACGTCGCCACGCGGTCCCCCTTGTCCAGGCCGAGACGCAGCAGCGCGCCCGCTGCCCGGCTGGCGGCCCGGTCCAGCTCGACGTACGTCCAGCTGCGCTCGGCGAAGCGGAGGGCGACGCGGTCGGGGTGACGGGTCGCCGTACGGGTGAGGACGTCGGCGACGGTGCTGGATCTGGTGCTGGTCATCGTGAGCCTCCTTGCTCGGGTCTGTCGATCATGGCAAAGAGCACGGAGGTGGGTGGTCGAGGGCTGGACGCAGAACGCCCCCGCCGGGGCCGGCGGGGGCGTCCACGCAGGTCCGAGACCTGCTGTGCTTGTGGGCAGGGGCGGGGTCGAACCGCCGACCTATCACTTTTCAGGCGATCGCTCGTACCAACTGAGCTACCTGCCCAAGCGAGGAGCACGATACATGGCCGGCTCGGTGGGCGCCGAATCGGTTGCGTCGTGGAGCGAGCCCGGTGTCGACGGTGCCGGGGTGGGCCGGCGCTTCGCCGCGGACCTGCCGACCTCGCTAGGATGCAGCACATTCCGCAGGCCCCCATCGTCTAGCGGCCTAGGACGTCGCCCTTTCACGGCGGTAGCACGGGTTCGAATCCCGTTGGGGGTGCAAGATCCTTCGACGTGGGGGGAATCTCCGACCGTGGGGGAGCCCGACCTCGCCCCCTGGTCAGCACAGCTGATCTGCCACGCGGCGGTCGGTGCGCAACAGCTCTGCTGGGAAGGGTGCCGGCCAGCGCTCGCCGGTGCTGACGGGTGGGAAGGATCGGTGAACGACGAGGCCGTCGTCGGTCTGCTCGCGCCACGAGAGACTCGAGGTCGTCTCGTCGCGTTGGATGGGGCTGCCCACGGCGACACGTG
The DNA here is from genome assembly GCA_002698575.1 of Pimelobacter sp. Taxonomy (GTDB): domain Bacteria; phylum Actinomycetota; class Actinomycetes; order Propionibacteriales; family Nocardioidaceae; genus Nocardioides. The sequence continues at coordinate 34,772 of NZZG01000152.1, forward strand.
CGGGGTCGACACGATGGGCAAGCAGCCATTCGGACACGGCGCCCCGCTCGTGCTCCTCCAGCAGCTCGAGCGGCCGACGCAGGGTGAGCTGGGTCTCGGTGGTGTCGACGTCGATGTCGAGGTGTGGGGTGGCCTCGGCCATGAGATTCCTGTCGATCGGGCTGCGAACAGGTCACCACCATGGTGGACGACGAGACCGGCCTGGCAGGGGATCGGAGAAAGTCAATGCGAGGCAACGAGAATTGACCGCTCGGAGCGCCGCTCGATTCGCCGTCACCGGTCTAGACGACCCGGGGTCCGACAGGGCTCGAGCACCGAGCCGGCCCGCTCGCCGACGGGGAGGAAGGCAAGGGGCCGGCTCCGGACCGGGAAGGGTCGCTCCGGTCCGTGGGGGTGTTGCCGACCTCAACCTACCGAGAGGAGCGGCTACGGCGCTCATCGGGCCGACCCATCCGCATGCTCGGTCCCGAGGAGCAGGATGAGACCCCGACCACCCCTCATGGTGTCACGCGTCTCGGGTCCGTGTCGCCCCCCGTGGTGTTCGGGGTCCGCGTCGAGCCTACGAGGGTATTGCGCCGCTGGGGGCCGATCGCGATGATCCATCCTTGTCGGTCCGCGATCGGGCGCTGAGACGACGCCGCCCCACCCGCCTGTCGACAGGACACATCGTTGCGCGAGACTTCCCACCGGGATCGCGACTGGGGGCTTTCACCCCGCGAGCTCGAGGTGCTCCAGATGATCGGACATGGCCTCAGCAACGTCGAGATCTGCCTGCGGCTGCATCTGTCGATGAACACGATCAAGACACACATCCGCACCGCCTATCGTCGAATCGGCGTCAACACGAGGGCGAAGGCCGTGATCTGGGCCTACCGCAACGGCCTGGTCGAGGAGAACGCCGAGTGGGTCGAGGAGGCGTCACCGGACGTCGGTGATACCCCGACCCGTAACGAAGCGTGACCCGAGGCGTTGATCCCTGGGAGCGCCGATGGGTGCCCGGGAGGAGGGACATCATGTTCGTACTGCTCATCACCGTGGCCCTGGCCGCCTTCGGTTGTCTGTGGATGGGGGCGCAGGACGCTCGCGACGCGGACGAGTGAGGCGGGCCCGGGGCGGCCGGCGGGTCGGCACTCGGCCCGATTGGGACTCCGTGCCGGGCGTGGGTTAGAGTTCCACCGCTCCTGCAAAGGAGTGCGAAGCACGGCTGTACACCAGGCCCCGTAGCGCAGTTGGTTAGCGCGCCGCCCTGTCACGGCGGAGGCCGCGGGTTCGAGTCCCGTCGGGGTCGCAGGCGAACGCTCCGGATCACTGATCCGGAGCGTTCTGCATTGCGTGCGACCGGCACACTGATCCCATGCCCATCGACCTGGATCCCGATGCGTTCGACGCCCTGGTCGACCGGGCCCTGGACACGATCCCCGACGAGATCGCGTCGCTGGTGCACAACGTGGTGGTGCTGGTCGAGGACGAGCCGCCCGAGACCGAGCCCGCGGACACGCTGGGCCTCTACGACGGGATCGCCCTCACCGAGCGCACCTGGATGCCCGGGGCGGACCTGCCCGACCGGATCTTCATCTTCCGCAACCCCCTCCTCGACTTCTGCGACTCCGAGGAGCAGCTGGCCGACGAGGTGCGGATCACCGTCGTGCACGAGGTCGCCCACCACTTCGGGATGGGCCACGACAAGCTCGAGGCCCTGGGCTACGGCTGAGTGCCACGGGGTGGCCGCGCCCCGGAGGGTCAGCCGCCCAGGAGGAAGCCCAGCGCCGCCGCGCCGACGGAGCCGACCACGGTGGCGACGGCGTAGGTCACGGCCCGCAGGCTCAGCGGGCCGAGGCGGGCCGTCTGCACCGCGAAGGCCGAGTACGTCGTGAGGCCGCCGCAGAAGCCCGTGCCCAGCAGCGCCGCACCGTCGCCGCCCAGCGCCCGGGCACCCAGGAACCCCAGCAGCAGCGAGCCGACCACGTTGACGGCGAGGGTGCCGTAGGGGAGACGGGCATCGAGACTGGTGGCGACGTGGAAGCGGACGGCGGCACCCACCGCCGCGCCGACGGCGACCAGGAGGACGGTCACTCGTCGCCCCCGGCCGCCGCCACCGCGTCCTGCTCGGTGCGCGGAGACAGCAGGCCCGCCAGGACCACGGCGACCAGGCACGCCGCGAGGGTGCCGCCGAGGTAGGCGGCCGCCGCCCCGGCCCGGTCGTCGGCGAGCAGCGACCGCGACTGCTCGGCGTAGGCCGACAACGTCGTGAACCCGCCCAGCAGGCCGGGTCCCAGCGCCGCCGTCCAGATCGGCGATCGACGCACGAACGCCACCGCCGGCAGCAGGGCGAGCAGGAACGAGCCGACGACGTTGATCGTCAGCGTCGTCCACGGGAACGCGGCTCGGTCGGGCACCCACTCACCGAGGAGGTGGCGCGCCACCGCACCGATCGCCCCGCCGGCCGCGACCGCCAGGGTGAGGCGCAGGGGAGGGGTCACGAGACCGAACTGTGCCGCTCCCCGGCCCCGTCGGTCGAGTCGTCGGTGGTCCCCACCCACGGCAACGGCTCGCCGCCGTCGCTCTGGCGCACGAACTCGCCCAGGAACCAGTTCTGGAAGCGCCGCTGCTCGGGGCTGCGCGCCAGGGAGAGCATCCGCTCCTCGCGGCAGAACGCGTCGGTGAGGTCGAGCAGCTCGACGAACCGGTCCAGGCTGCGCGCCGCGGCGCGTCCCATCACGACCTCGACATCGGTGCCGAGCCGCCCCTCGGCCTCGGCGGCCGCGACCTGGGCGCTCGCGACGCCGAGCGTGAGCGGACGGCCCAGCGTGTCGAAGACCGCGGAGAGGTCCTTGGCCAGCGGGTAGTCCGACTCGTGGGCGAGGGTCAGCAGCCTGACCTCGCGGCGCAGCTCGCGGAAGTGGTTCTGGAAGGCGACGTACTCGGCGACGGGAACGTCGCGCAGGACGAAGCGCTCGGGGTCGGCGGCGAGCTCACCGGTCAGGTCGGTCAGGTCGCCGCCGCCGCCGGTGATCAGCGGCTCGTCCCCCGCGTCGTCGGAGAACTCGCTGGCGGGCGTGAACCAGACGACCTTGCCGTCCTCCTCGATCTCGGCGCCCCAGGCGTCCGAGGCGCGCGCCACGATGTTGAGGCCGCGTCCGAAGGTCAGCAGGACGGCCTCGAGGTCGTCGTGATCGGTCGGCACCGACAGCTGGGGCGGGTCGGAGGAGCCGTCGCGGACCTCGACCCGGGGGTGCTCCTGCGTCCCGCGCACCCGCACCTGGATGGGTGGCCGGCCGTGCAGCAACGCGTTGGTGACGACCTCGGAGACCGCGACCTCGGCGCACTCGCACAGGTCGGTGCGGTCCATCCCCTCGAACGCGTCGACCACCCAGCGCCGCGCGTCCTGCACCCCGCGCGGACCGGCGCCCAGGGACAGGGCTGGCCTGTTCAGCGGCACGTGGTTCTCCGGCGGTCGGGCGAGATGACGGGCAGGTGGACAGACCGTGGTCAGCCCTGGAGGTGAGCCGTGCCGGGACGGGACCGACGATCCTGAGCCGCATACCCTCCCGCACAGGGCGCAAACACGATGAATGAATATTCTTCCACCTCTGGGCGCTGTGATGCAGCAGACGCGCGTACGAGTTGGGCAGTGTCGCCCCCGGCGCGGGACAATGACAGCAGCAGAACTCCGACCGAGACCTCACGCTAGGGAGTGCTCCATGCCCGACCCCGACCAGCACCACGTCCACGACCGCACCGACCAGGGCGCCTCCGGCGACCGGCACCGGGTCGTGGTCATCGGCTCGGGCTTCGGGGGTCTCTTCGGCACCAAGGCTCTCAAGCGCGCCGACGTGGACGTCACGATGATCGCCAAGACGACCCACCACCTCTTCCAGCCGCTGCTGTACCAGGTCGCCACCGGCATCCTCTCCGAGGGCGAGATCGCGCCGCCGACCCGCGAGGTGCTTGCCGGGCAGAAGAACGCCCGCGTGCTGCTCGGCGAGGTCGGCGAGATCGACCTGGAGCAGCGCACCGTCACCTCCCAGGTCCTGGGCCGCGAGCTGGTCACGCCGTACGACTCGTTGATCGTGGCCGCGGGTGCCGGGCAGTCCTACTTCGGCAACGACCACTTCAGCGAGTTCGCTCCCGGCATGAAGAGCATCGACGACGCCCTCGAGCTGCGGGGGCGCATCTTCGGCGCCTTCGAGATGGCCGAGCTGGGCGCGAGCCGGGGCGAGAACATCGACCACCTGCTCACCTTCGTCGTGGTCGGCGCCGGTCCGACCGGTGTCGAGATGGCCGGCCAGATCGCCGAGCTGGCCCACCGCACCCTCAAGCGCGACTTCCGGGCGATCAACACCCGCTCGGCGCGCGTGGTCCTCGTCGATGCCGCGCCGCAGGTGCTGCCGCCGTTCGGGGCCAAGCTCGGGCAGTGGACCAAGAAGGGTCTGGAGAAGCTCGGGGTCGAGGTGATGCTCGGCGCGATGGTGACCGACGTGGACGAGCGCGGTCTGCAGGTGAAGTTCAAGAGCGGTAAGGTCGAGCGCCTCGACGCCGTCACCAAGGTCTGGGCCGCCGGCGTGCAGGCCAGCGGGCTCACCCAGACCCTCGCGGAGCAGACCGGTGCGCCGCTCGACCGCGCGGGCCGGATCGGCGTCAACCCCGACCTGACCCTGCCCGGCCACCCGGAGGTGTTCGTGGTCGGCGACATGATCGCGCTCGACAACCTCCCCGGCGTGGCGCAGGTGGCCATCCAGGGTGCCAAGTACGCCGCCAAGGAGATCGACGGACGGCTGAAGGACAAGCCTGCCCAGAAGCCGTTCCACTACTTCGACAAGGGCTCGATGGCCACGATCAGCCGCTTCAAGGCGGTCGCGATGGTCGGCAAGATCCGCCTCACCGGCTTCATCGCCTGGTTGATGTGGTTGGCCGTCCACCTCGTCTACATCACCGGCTTCAAGAACCGCGTCACCGCGGTGATGCACTGGTTGGTCTCCTTCCTGGGCCGCGGTCGCTCCGAGCGCACCGCCACCGAGCAGCAGATCTTCGCCCGTACGGCGCTCAAGCGGCTCGGCAGGGGAGCCGCCGACCTGGTCTCCGAGCCCGGCGAGTTCGATGCGGAGGCCGAGCGCCGGCAGCGCGAGGCCCTCGAGGCGCAGGCCCAGGAAGAGGTGCGCCTCACCGACGCCGGCGCGCGCGGGGTCAAGGTCGACGCCGGGTAGGTCCGCGGGGCGACCGGCGCTCAGAGCGCGGCGGCCTCGAGGAGCGAGGGGCCGTACCAGGTGAGGAGACGACCGCTGACGAGCTCGGTGGGGGTCGTCGTGAAGGCCTCGGGACCGTCGTCGGCGGTGAACACGTACGGCTCGTCCGGCAGCAGGACGACGTCCGCGCCGGCCGCGTCCAGATCGGCCAGGTCGACGTGGGGGTAGCGGTCGCCGCCCGCGTGGCCGGCCGGGGCGTCGTCGTACACGTTGTGCCAGCCCAGGCGCCGGACCAGGTCGGAGGTGAAGGTCCTCGCCCCCACGACCATCCAGGGGTCGCGCCAGATCGGGATCGCGACCGAGCGGGTCACCGGCGGCAGGTCGCCGCACCACCGCTGCCGTACGTCGTGCAGCCACCGCGGGCGGGTCCAGCCGAGGGCCTCGACGAGCCGCTCCATCGAGGCGACGGCATCCGGCACGGTCTCGATGTCGCTCACCCAGACCTCGACCCCGGACTCCCGCAGCCGCCGGACGTCGAGCTCACGGTTCTCCTCCTTGTTGGCGACCACCACGTCCGGCTCCAGCGCCCTGATCGCGGCGAGGTCGGGGTTCTTGGTCCCGCGCACCCGCGTCACGTCGAGCTCGGCCGGGTGGGTGCACCAGTCGGTGGCACCCACCACCGCCTCGGGCTCGATCGAGACCAGCGCCTCGGTCAGGGACGGCACCAGGGAGACGACGCGGCGCGCCGGTCGCGTCAGGTCCACACGGGTGCCCAGGTCGTCGGAGCTCATCGGCGTCGAGCCTAGTATCTAGCCGCTGCTAGACGTTCCGTCGATACTGGCCGCCCACCTCGAAGAACGCCTCGGTGACCTGACCGAGCGAGCAGACCCGTGCGGCGTCCATCAGGACGGCGAAGACGTTCTCGTCCGTGGTCGCGGCCTCCTTGAGCCGGGCGAGCGCCTCCTCGGCCTCGGTGGCGTGGGCCTCCTGGAAGGACTGCACCTTCGCGAGCTGCGACTCCTTCTCCGCGTCGGTGGCACGGGCGAGCTCGACGGTCTGGGGGGTGCCGCCGTCGTCGGCCTCCGGCTTGCGGAAGGTGTTCACCCCCACGATCGGCAGCGAGCCGTCGTGCTTGCGGTGCTCGTAGAGCATCGACTCGTCCTGGATGCGACCGCGCTGGTAGCCGGTCTCCATCGCGCCGAGCACGCCGCCGCGCTCGTTGATCCGGTCGAACTCGGCCAGCACCTGCGCCTCGACGAGGTCGGTGAGCTCGTCGATGATGAACGAGCCCTGCAGCGGGTTCTCGTTCATCGCCAGGCCCCACTCGCGGTTGATGATGAGCTGGATGGCGAGCGCACGTCGTACGGACTCCTCCGAGGGGGTCGTGACGGCCTCGTCGTAGGCGTTGGTGTGCAGCGAGTTGGCGTTGTCGTAGATCGCGATCAGCGCCTGCAGGGTGGTCCGGATGTCGTTGAAGTCCATCTCCTGCGCGTGCAGGGACCGACCGCTCGTCTGCACGTGGTACTTCAGCTTCTGCGAGCGCTCTCCCGCGCCGTACCGGTCCCGCATCGCGACCGCCCAGATGCGGCGCGCGACGCGGCCGATCACGGAGTACTCCGGGTCCATCCCGTTGGAGAAGAAGAACGAGAGGTTGGGGGCGAAGTCGTCGATGTCCAGGCCGCGCGCGAGGTAGGACTCGACGTAGGTGAAGCCGTTGGCCAGGGTGAAGGCGAGCTGGCTGATGGGGTTCGCCCCGGCCTCGGCGATGTGGTAGCCGGAGATCGAGACCGAGTAGAAGTTGCGCACCGACTTCTGGATGAACCACTCCTGGATGTCGGCCATCATCCGCAGGCTGAACTCGGTGGAGAACAGGCAGGTGTTCTGGCCCTGGTCCTCCTTGAGGATGTCGGCCTGCACGGTGCCGCGCACGGTCGCCAGCGCGGTCGCCTCGTCGACGCCCTGCTCGCGCGCCTGGTCCAGGACGGTGTTGAGGAAGAACGCCAGCACGGTCGGGGCCGGGCCGTTGATCGTCATCGACACCGACGTGGTGGGCGCGAGCAGGTCGAAGCCGTCGTAGAGGGTCTTCATGTCGTCGAGCGTCGCGACGCTGACACCGGACGTGCCGACCTTGCCGTAGATGTCGGGGCGCTCGTCGGGGTCGCGGCCGTAGAGGGTGACGGAGTCGAAGGCGGTCGAGAGCCGGGTGGCCTCGCCGTCGGCGGAGAGGATCTTGAAGCGCCGGTTCGTGCGGGCGGGGTCGCCCTCGCCGGCGAACATCCGCGCCGGGTCCTCCCCGTCGCGCTTGAACTGGAAGACGCCCGCGGTGAACGGGAAGAAGCCCGGGAGGTTCTCGCGTCGCCAGAAGCGCACGAGCTCGCCGTGGTCGTCGTACGTCGGCAGTGCGACGCGGCGGATCTGGTTGCCGCTGAGGGACTCGCGCACCAGCGCGGTGTGGATCTCCCGGTCGCGCACCCGCACGACCTGCTCCTCTCCGGAGTAGGACTCCACGACCGAGGGCCACTCGTCGATCTGGTCGCGCACCTCGCGGGGCAGGTCGCCGCGCGCGGCCTCGAGGAGGGCGTCGATCTCCTCGCGCGACTCCAGCTCGCCGGCGACCGCCTCGAGCCGCTGCAGCCGGCGCGCCTGGGTGACCAGCTCGTCGGTGCGCTCGTGGTAGCCGCGCACGGTGGCGGCGATGTCGGCGAGGTAGCGGACGCGGTCGCCGGGGATCGCCGCGCGCAGGTGGGAGGAGGTCTTGGTCGCCACGCGGGGCAGCACGCCGTCGTCGCTGCGCAGGCCCTTCTCGCCGAGCAGGTCCATCAGGTGGTGGTAGAGCGCGGTGACGCCGTCGTCGTTGAAGCGCGCCGCCGACGTGCCGAAGACGGGCATGTCGCCGGGCTGCTGGCCGAAGGCCTCGCGGTTGCGGACCAGCTGGCGCCCGACGTCGCGCAGGGCGTCCTCGGCGCCGCGGCGCTCGAACTTGTTGATGGCCACGGCGTCGGCGAAGTCGAGCATGTCGATCTTCTCCAGCTGCGAGGCGGCGCCGAACTCCGGCGTCATCACGTAGAGCGAGGTGTCGACGAAGGGCACGATGGCCGCGTCGCCCTGGCCGATGCCCGGGGTCTCCACGATCACGAGGTCGAAGCCGGAGGCCTTGAGCACGGTCACGACGTCGTCGAGGTGCTCGGGTAGCTCGTGGGCACCGCGCGTGGCGAGCGAGCGGAAGAAGACGGGGGACTCGCCGCTGGGCTCGTGCAGCGAGTTCATCCGGATCCGGTCGCCCAGCAGTGCCCCGCCGCCCTTGCGCCGCGTCGGGTCGACCGCCAGCACGGCGACGCGCAGCTTGTCCTGCTGGTCGGTGCGGAAGCGACGGACGAGCTCGTCGGTCAGCGACGACTTGCCGGACCCACCGGTGCCGGTGATGCCGAGGGTGGGTACGGCGTGTCGCGCGGCGGCGGCCTTCAGCTCGTCGAGCACGCCGGCGTCGAGCCGGCCCTGCTCGGCGGCGGTGATCGCCCGGGCGACCGCGAACCGGTCACCGCTGAGCACCTGCTCGGCGCCGACGGTGCCGCCGTGCTCGCTGTCGAGCAGGTCGACGTCGCAGGTCGCCACGACCGAGTTGATCATCCCGACCAGCCCCATCCGCTGGCCGTCCTCGGGGGAGAAGATCGTCACGCCGCTCTCGCGCAGCCGGGTGATCTCGTCGTGCACGATGACGCCGCCACCGCCACCGACCACTTGGACGTGGCCTGCGCCACGAGCGCGCAGGGACTCGACGAGGTACTCGAAGTACTCGATGTGGCCTCCCTGGTAGGACGAGACCGCGACGCCCTGGACGTCCTCCTCGAGGGCGGCGTCGACGACCTCGGCGACCGAGCGGTTGTGCCCGAGGTGGATCACCTCGCACCCCTGGCTCTGGAAGATCCGACGCATGATGTTGATCGAGGCGTCGTGGCCGTCGAAGAGGCTGGAGGCGGTGACCAGGCGGACCGGGGGGGTCGGCACGTGGAGGTCTGACATGGGTGACTCCCTGAGGGGGATGCTGCGCTGGGCGAAGGCATTTAGTAGGACTTCCTACTAAATTACTAGGAAGTCCTACTAAATGACAGACGCGTCTCGTCACACGGCCCGTCCCGGGAGAGGGACCCGACCCTCGACCCGCTGTGATGGAGTGAACCCATGAAGCGCCAGCTGCCCCAGCGCCACGACCTGGCTCCGCTGATGAAGTTCAAGAAGCCGGAGCTCTCTCCGAAGGCGCGGCGTCTCGAGAAGGCGCTGACGATCGACGACCTGCGCCGGGTGGCGAAGCGCCGCACCCCCAAGCCCGCCTTCGACTACACCGATGGTGCCGCCGACGGCGAGGTGTCGCTGTCGCGGGCGCGTCAGGCCTTCGCCGACATCGAGTTCCACCCCTCGATCCTGCGCGACGTCTCGGCAGTCGACACCTCGCGCGAGGTGCTCGGCGAGCGCGTCGCGCTGCCGTTCGGGATCGCGCCGACCGGCTTCACCCGGATGATGCACGCCGAGGGCGAGATCGCCGGCGCGACCGCTGCGACCGCGGCCGGGATCCCCTTCGCGTTGTCGACGATGGGCACCACCTCGATCGAGGACGTCGCGATCGCGGACCCGGGTGGGCGGCACTGGTTCCAGCTGTACATGTGGAAGGACCGCGAGCGCTCGATGAAGCTGGTCGAGCGCGCCGCCGCGGCGGGCTACGACACCCTGCTGGTCACGGTCGACGTCCCGGTCGCCGGGGCGAGGCTGCGAGACGTGCGCAACGGGATGACCATCCCACCCACCCTGACACCCCGGACGGTCCTCGACGCGATCCCGCGTCCGGCGTGGTGGATCAACTTCCTGACGACCGAGCCGCTGGCCTTCGCCTCGCTGGACGCATGGTCCGGCACGGTCGCGGACCTGCTGGACACGATGTTCGACCCCACGGTCACCTACGAGGACCTGGCCTGGATCCGTGAGCAGTGGCCCGGCAAGGTCGTGGTCAAGGGGGTCCAGACGCTGGCCGACGCGACCCGGCTGGCCGACGCGGGAGTGGACGCGGTGCTGCTCTCCAACCACGGCGGCCGTCAACTCGACCGGGCCCCGGTGCCCTTCCACCTGCTGCCGCAGGTCGTCAAGGAGGTCGGCAGCGACGTCGAGGTGCACCTCGACACCGGCATCATGTCGGGCCAGGACGTCGTGGCGGCCATCGCCCACGGCGCCACCTTCACCCTGATCGGCCGGGCCTACCTGTACGGCCTGATGGCCGGCGGACGTCGCGGCGTCGATCGGGCGATCGAGATCCTCACCGACGAGATCACCCGCACCATGAAGTTGCTCGGTGTGTCGAGTCTC
>NZZG01000153.1 GCA_002698575.1 Pimelobacter sp.
TCGCGGCGGTGGTCTCCTCAGCGTTCAACGACCACGCCGGGGTGCCGGTGATCTGGTCGAGCTGAGCTTCCAGCACCTCGAGGCAGGCCAGGATCGGATGTCCTGTCCCGGTGCCGTCGAGGTCCCTGCTCATGGGTACTACTCAAGCACCCACCACCGACACTCGGAGACCGTTGATCTGGCTCAACCATGCGGGTTGTGGACAACTCTTCACCACGTCGGCTTGTGGATGATTCCTGGGTATGGTCTTGCCCGGTGGTGGTTGGGGCTGCTGGTCGGCTCGCGAGGTTTCGAGGCTCGGCGCTGGCGCGCCTCACACCTCAACCACCGGCGGGGGGTGCGGTCGTCCGGTCGGACTCACCAGCCCAGCGCAGGTTGTCGATGGTGTTGTTCAGAACGAAGGGAATGCGGAACAGCTCAGTCTCGGCGAACACGCTCAACCCGTCATCGTCCTCCGTCCTGATCTTCGCGGACGGGTCCCCGACGGTGGCGAACACGAGGTCCCCGGAGCCGAACCCGGTGTCCTCCCGACCGATGGTGATCAGACGCCGGTCGTCCGGAGCGACGAGGTAGGACCAGTTCTGCTCCCGGCGTTCCGCGACCTCGCACACCTCGTAGTCCTCGAAGCCGGCACCCGTCTCGTCGTACGCACCGGCGCACGCGAAGACGCCGTCCGGGAACTCGGTGACCGTCCCGTCGAGACCGACCGCCGCGACCCTCAGCGTGAGCGCGATGGAGCTCAGTCCGCTCGTGTCGCTGTAGCCGATGGATCGCTCCTCGAGCACCGCGAGCATCCCGTCCGTGCCGTGCAGCGGCGCAGCGCGCGGCGACTTGATCACGTCGCTGGTGGTGTTGCCGCCGAACTCTTTGCACTGGTCGCCCTCGCAGAAGTCCTGGCTCACGAACGGGACGACGGTCCGGGATTCACCACCGGGCACCCCGTAGGCGAACACCTCGTCGAACCCCCGGTAGCCGACCAGGTCCTGGCCGCTGGCCGAGAGCAGGACGTTGCGGGGAACTTGTGCCGGTACCGGCTCCTCGCCCAGGTAGACCTGCGAGCAATCCGGTCCGGTGCCGTCGGGCACGGCCGTCTGGGTGCAGTCGACGGAGCCCCCCTGATCGGGTCCTGGCTCGACCACGGGGAACAGCACCAGCCGGCACTCGACGTCCACCTCGATGGCGCGGATGCCGACGGTCCCGGCGGCCGTGAGGTCGATCCCCCCGGTTCCGCAGGGCTGGCCCGTCAGCTGGCGGGTCTCCTCGGTGACCAGGTCGAGGACGTAGTCGCCCTCGCTCGTGGAGGCTGCGATGTAGCGGCCGTCCGAGGTCACGTCGAAGGACTCGAGCACTCCTTCGATCTCGGGCGAGAGGACCATCTCCTCAGCCCCGGTGAAGTCGATCTCGCTCGGCTCCGCTCCGTCGGTCGGGACGGTCATCAGTCGGCTGCTGGCAAGTCCGCCTGTGGCGGCGTCACGAGTCCCTTCGAGCCAGTAGATGGCCTCGGTGATGGGATCGTTGTGGATGATGGTGATCGCCCTCGTGAGCCTGGCGGTCTCGCCTCGGTCGTCGGTGACCGTGAGGGTGACGTCGTAGTCGCCGTCCTCGGAGTAGGTGTGCGTGGTGGTGGGCGTCAGGGTCTCCTCCACCTGCCCGTCACCGAAGTCCCAGAGCCACGACACGACCTGACCATCGGGATCGGTGGAGGCGCTGCCGTCGAGGATGACGGTGCGGTCACCGTCACCGGACTCGGACTCCTTCTCGATCGTGAAGTCGGCGGTGGGCGGCCGGTTGTCGATGCCTGCCCGGGCGACCTCGACCGACCAGCCGAAGGGTGGGAGGACGGGGCCGGTGGGAGTGACGAGCTGGGCCGGGAAGACGGTGTCGGCGACCAGATGGATGTCGCCGAGGTTGCCGGTGTAGCCGGTGACGTCGAAGTCGAAGACGAAGTGCACCGAGGGCAGCGTCGCAGTGTCGATGGGGGGAGCGGTGAAGTCGACCTCTTGCTCGACCAACGTGTCGACATCACCATCGGCGCCGAGGGTGACCAGGCGGACCGCATCGATGTTGAAGGTCGGCAGCGGGACCGGCGGAGTGACGATGATGTTCTGCCAGAAGATGCCCTCCTCGATCCTGCCTCTCAGGTGCACGACGTCGTCTGCGAACACCCGGTCCTCGGAGAAGTCCGGGTGGGTGAGGCTGTCGGGATGGCGGTCGATGCCGGCGACGGCCAGGGTGGCGTCGCGGGGTGAGACGAAGATCTCGGGCATCGCCTTGAGCTCGAACAGGCTCAGCTCACGGACGCCGAACATCCGGATCAGGGTGCGGATGGTCTTGGTGACGCCCACCTTGAACTGGGCCCCCGCCAACCACTCGTAGGTCGACCGGAAGGTGGGATCCGCCAGCTCGTCTCCCAGGTCGTCCAACGAGGCCTGGAGCCGGCTTCCGATCTTCCCGCCGGCGATGGTGGTCTTGTCGTCGCCCTTGGAGTTGTCGAAGATCCGATCACCGATCGGTCCGGACAGCGCGCCCGGGGCGGCCTTGAAGTCGGCATAGGCGAACACGTCGGCAGCGACCGGGGAGAGCCGGAAGTTGAAGGAGCTGTCGGCCACGTTGGTCGGGGAGAACGTGGTGATCGGCTTCAGCTCCTTGATCAGGTCCTCGTCCGAGTCGTCGATCACGACCACCTGATCGGTCTCCGGATCGCGCTCGAAGCCCCAGGAGGCGTCGTTGAAGACGAAGCTCGCCCCCGCGGTGGCCGTGATCCCGGGCCCGAGAGCCTTGATCTCGAAGGAGAATCCCTTGCCGAAGTCGATGTTGCCCGAGATCAGTGACCGCAGCCCCGGGATCTTCTTCAGGAACCCGACGATGGTCTTGCCGGCCTGGGCCTTGCACTGCAGCTTCACGTCGGCCTGGGCGGTGAACTTCACGCTGGCCTGCACGGCGAGACTGCCCGAGACGTCCACGGCGAGGCGCTGCAGCTCCCCGTTGCGGAAGTCGACGTCGAGCTCGGGCTTGATGTTGAGCTTGAGCGGCTTGTCCATGGTCAGCTGGAACGGCGGGGCGTTGACGCCGGTGCCCTCGAGCTCGCACTTGACCGGTGGCTTGTCGTAGACGACCCGCGGCTCCCCGGTGAAGGGGCCCGGGGTCGGCCCCGCCGCGACGGGTGCCCGAGAGGCCGCGGTCCGGGGGGTTCCTCGACTCGCTCCCGCCGGTCCGGCTGCCGGCTCGGCCGCGGAGGGATCGATCGTCTCCTCGAAGACCTCCGGGTTGTCCTCGGGAGTCGGGCCGAGGTCCCCCGACAGGTCCACCGACTCGTCGATCGTCAGGTCGGGAAGCGCCTCCTCCACACCGACGGGCGCCAGCACCACGCGGTAGCGCCCCAGCCCCAAGGACTGCGCGCTCACGACCCGCCCGCCCAGCGGGATGTCCCCCACTGCCAGGAGGATCTCGCCCGCGACCGGGGCGGTCGGCAGCGTCAGCACGATCGAGATGTCGGGCAGCCCGTCTGCGTCGGTCTCGAGGTCGGCCACGGGCACCAGCTCCGCGGAGTCCACATCGATCGCCGGGTCGTCCAGGAGGGTCGTCTCCTCGGTCACGGGGGTCACCACCGCGATCACGGGCTCAGACTCCACCCCGTCGACCATGGCGACGATCTCGGCGGAGCCGTTCGCGGCGCGGGAGCGGACCACGCCCGCCGCGGCGCTCACGACGCCCGGGTCCGAGGATGCCCAGCTGACATCACCCGGCGCGATCGGCACCGGCTCGCCGGCCGCGTCGAACGCAGCCACGCCGACCGAGCTCGACTGGCCGGGCGCGGTGAAGAACAGCGGCTCCGCCACCACCTCGACCCGGTCGACCACCGACTCGGCAACCGGTGTGCGCTTCACGGCGACCATCGAGGTGACACCTTCACATCGACGCGTGGAGCTCGCAGCTGCCCGATATCTGCCCGGGGTCGTCGTCGAGAAGGCGTAGGTCCCCCTCCTGGTCGTCGATGCCGACCCTGCCGGCGCGCCGTCGAGGGTCACCGACACCGACCGCCGCCGCATGCACGAGGCCGGCGCCGCAGCAAGGACACCGGCCACCCCCGACGTCGTGTCCTTCGAGCTGAGCGACGGAGCATCGATCCGCGTCGTCCGCTTGATGGGCCGGCAGCCCGCGCGCTTCCTGACGATCACCGTGACCAGCCCATGGGTCGGGGCGGTGCCGACGACGAAGCGGCCACGCCGGTTCGAGCGCGCCTTGCCCAGCCGCCGCGGACCGACGCGGGCCACCACCGTCCGCTTGGAGTCGCAGGCCCCGGGAGCACGCACGCGGCCGACGAAACGATTCCCCAGGTACCGCACCGTTGCCCGCCCACCCTTGGCCGCGCGCCGAGGAGCCACCACGCCCGGCGAGGAGACAGCCGCCACCCGCGCCGACACAGCCGGAACACGATCCGTCGTCGTCTCCACCGCGTGCTGGGCCGGGGCGGCGAGGGCTGGTCCCCCTGCGAGGAGCGAGAGACCCAGGCCGGCCAGCGCGATCCGGACCGCGAGCGTGATCTTCATGGACAGGGTCCCCCATGGACAGTGGCGCCCGGGCGCACCAGCGTTCGACAGTTGTTGCGTGTCAGCCAACCCCGTTCCGATGTCCACGGGCGGACAGTGGCGCGATCGCGCCAAAATTCTCCTCGCCCAGGCGCGGAGCTGGAGGAGACGACTCGACCGGTCGGGCGGCTCTAGGATGGTGGCGTGCACCGGATCTTCACGACGAGCGTCGCCTCGGTCTATCCGCACTACGTCGCCAAGGCCGAGCGGAAGGGCCGTACGCAGGCTGAGGTGGACGAGGTGATCGGCTGGTTGACCGGGTACGACGAGACCGCGTTGCGCGAGCACCTGGCCGCGGAGACGACGTTCGAGGACTTCTTCGCGGGCGCCACGCTCAACGAACGGGTCACGGCTGTCACCGGGGTCGTGTGCGGGGTCCGCGTCGAGGACGTCGAGGATCCGCTCATGCAGAAGATCCGCTACCTCGACAAGCTCGTCGACGAGCTCGCCAGGGGCAAGTCCATGGACAAGGTGCTGCGCAGGGCATAGTCAGCCTCCGGACGACGAGGAGAACGACATGGTGGCGAGCAAGTCAGCCCGCGAACGCAAGGCAGCCGTCGAGGCAGGGCCACTGGCGAGCGTGAGGATCGATCTGGACGCCCAGGGCGGCTTCGCCTACAAGATCAGCTGCACGGTGTGCACGACTCCCGTCCCCGGCAAGGGCAAGGCCAAGGCCACTGCCACTGCCACTGCCAAGGCCACTGCCGCCGCCAGGAGCGAGCGCCCGTGGTCGGCGTACCGTCCGGGCGCCGACAACGGCTACCTCGCCGCGATGGACCGATGGGTCTTCCACCTGCACGAGCAGCACGCCGAGACCGACGCCACCGAGGCTCCGTGCCTGGCCTACCTCACCGAGGCCCAGCAGCGCCTGCACCAGCGTCGCCTCGAGCAGGAGGCCGGCGGGCGCTAGACCCGGTTGCAGAGGCTCAGTCGTCGGCTCGGTCGTCGCACGCGCCGATCGTCCTCGCGGGCCTGCTCGGGCTCGGCGCGTGGCTGCGCCGCCGTACGGCGCGCGAGCGCCTCGGCGGGGCCCTGCAGGCCTTCGCGGTCGGTTGCGCGGTGCACACGGCGCTCGACATCCCGGTCCACCACGACGACGGGCCGCTGCTGCTGTTCCCGTTCGAGTGGTCGGTGCGCTTCGCCAGTCCGGTGAACTACTACCAGTCGGACCACTACGGCGACATCGTCGAGCCGATCGACCTGGCGATCACGCTGGTGGGGCTGACGGTCCTTGCCGTCGCGTGGGCGCGACGGCGCGTGCGGGCCCGACGTGCGACATGATGTCGCAGGTGATCGACTTCAAGCTGACGCGGACGACCTCCGCCACCCCCGAGGCCGTCTTCGACGCCCTCACCGACCACGCGTCGTACGCCGCGATGACGCCGCTGCGCTCCAGCGAGCTGATCCGGCCGGGCGAGCCGGCCCCCAACGGGGTCGGGGCGCAGCGCAAGCTGGGCCTCGTCGGGCCGCCGCTGGTCGAGGAGGTGACCGAGTACGTGCGGCCGAGCCGTTTCGCCTACCGACTCGTCAGCGGGCTTCCGGTGCGCAACCACACCGGCGTCGTGGAGATCACCGGCCTGCCCGAGGGGAGCCGGGTCGACTACCACGTGCAGTCGACGCCGTCCCTGCCCGGACTCGGACTGGTGATGGGCCCCATCGTCAAGCAGGCGATCAAGGGGCTTCTCGACGGCGTGATCAAGGCCGCCGAGAAGCGCTGACCCTCGGTCGCGTGTCGTGCCGGCCTGCGGGCCGACTCAGAACGGCAGCGGGAGCGGGAGACCGCCCCCGTCGTCCTCGTTGTCGCTCTCGACCGGGTCGCCGTCGACGGTGAAGACACCACCGTCGTTGAAGTTGTTCCTGCCGACCGGTGCCTTGTTCTTGGCGATCCTGACGTCGGTGACCGTCAAGGTGCCGGTCTCGCTGTTCCAGAGCCCACCACCCTCGGCCGCGGCCTTGTTGCGGGTGGTCCGGCCGCCGTCGTAGGTGACCTCGGCGGCTCCGGTGATGTGCAGCCCGCCACCATTGCCCGGGGCGTCTCCGGTCTCGTTGCCGCTCATCTCGACATCGGTCAGGGCGACGACCCCCTCGACGATCTCGATGGCGCCCCCGGCCCGGCTCGAGGTGTTGCCGGCGAGGTCGGCGTCCTGCACCGTCACGTCGCCGGCCACGCTCAGGAGGCCGCCGCCGGAGCCCGCCTCCCCGGTGGCCTTGTTGTTGCTCACCGAGGAGTCGCGGACCGTCAGCTCGCCGCCGTCGTTGTAGACGCCGCCGCCGCCGGAGTCGGACTCGTCACCACGGGCCTTGTTCTTGCTGACCACGGAGTCGCGGAGCAGGAACGTGCCGGAGGCGCTGTTCCACAACCCGCCCCCCTCCGCGCTGGCGGTGTTCTTGACGACCTTGGAGTTGATCACCTTCACGGTGCCGTCCTCGGTGAGGTGCAGTCCACCGCCGTTGCCCGGCTCGTCGCCCGTCGAGTTCTTCGCCAGAGCGCTGCCGCGCACGACGGTGCGGCCCCCGAGGGCCTCGATGCCGCCGCCGGCCCGCACGGCCTCGTTGCCCGACAGCCGGGACTTCTGCAGCACCACGGTGCCGCCGTCGTTGAAGACCGCTCCCCCCGAGGCGAGCTCGCCCTTGACCTTGTTCTTGGTCAGCGTGACGCGCTTGGCCTTGAGGGTGCCGGCCACGCGGACCGCCCCACCGCTCTCGGTGGCCGCGGGGGCGCCGCCGGTGAGCTTGACGTTGCGCAGGACGAGGGTGACGCCCTCGGCGACGTCGAAGATCCGGTCCACGCCACGTGCGTCGATCGTCTGACCGGCACCGTTGAGAACGAGGTCGTCGGTGACGTCCAGGTCGCCGACACCCGCGCCGCCGTTCTTCTTCTTCGACTTCGCGAAGGAGATGTCGGAGCTCAGCTTGATCACCTGCGTGCCGTCGCGCTTGTTGGAGCGCATCACGGCCGTGCGCAGCTGCTTCTCCGTGGAGACGGTCGCGGCCTTGGTGCCGGGCTTGAGGACGACGTCCGCGGTCGCGGCACCGGGTACGGCGGCGGTGGCGGTGGCGGTGGCGGGCACGCCAGCGAGAACGAGCGCGAGCAGCCCCGCGCTCGCGATCCCGACGGTCCGGCTCGACGTGGATGGTGTGAGTCCCATGAGGTTCCCCCTGCTAGGCGGTGACGCACGGAGGGGTGCGTCCTTGCCGGTGCCTACGGGCGCGGTCGCGACCGGGTTCAGGCCCGATCTCGACTCTCAGCAAACACTCAGCCGAGACCAGCACCGCCCGTACGGCGGGTGGAGAACGTGCACCACACCGTCGTGCCCGCCGCGTCCGTGTCGGAACCCCACTCGTCCGCCAACGCCGCGACGAGCTGGAGGCCCCGGCCGTGCACCGACAAGGGGTCGTCCTGCGGCTCGGGCGCCCGCCCGGCGCCGCCGACCCCGCGGTCGCGCACGGAGAGCCGCACCGACTCCGGTCGGCGGCCGAGCTCGATGCGGGAGGTCGAGACGGCGTGCATCACCACGTTGGTGACCAGCTCGGACAGGCAGAGGATGATGGTGTCGGCAACGTCCTCGTCGATCTTCCAGTCCGTCAGGTGGCGACGGGCGAAGCGTCGCGACAACGCCACCGAGACCGGGAGCGGCTCGACCTCGAAGCGAGCCAGGTCGTCGCTCGCAACCCCGGCGTGCCCCGCGCCCGCGTCCTCCCCGACCTCCTCGACCTCCTCGACACGGAGCCCGCGGTCGAGGGACACCTGCCGGGTGGCCTGCCCGACCTGTACCGCAGCACGGACCGCGCTCACCTCGAGCAGCGCCACCTGGTGCGGCCCGAACCGCTGCCGTTCCTCGTAGAAGAGCACCACCCCGCCGATCACCGTCTGCTCGACGACCAGCGGGAGGGCCGCCACCGCGCGCACCCCCAGTCGGCGCTGCTGGGTCACGAACTCGGCGAAGCGCGCATCCAGGGCCTCGAGGCCGCCGATCATCGGCTCCCCCGTGCGGACCACGGTCGTGAGCGGCACGTCGTCGTAGGCGTCGATGTGGCACCAGTCCAGGGAGCCGTCCCCGGGTCCGGCGCTGACGACGTCGCGATCGCTGGAGGTGAAGCGCAGTCGTCGGCCCGCACCCTCGGGCAGGGCGAGCCCCACACGAGTGACGCCCGAGGTCTCGCCCAGCAGGTCCAGCACCTGCGCGACGGCGGCATCGAGGTCGCCCCCAGGGCCCGCGCGCATGCCCGTCAGGGTAAAGCAGTCCCCTGGTGGACGGCTCGCACCGCCGGAGCGACCCAGCGCTGGAGGTACCCCCGCAGCTCGGTCCCGGAGCGCTCCGGGTCACCGGGGTCGAGGACCAGCGACTGCAGCGTGCGGAGCAGGTGCTCGACGAGCTCGTGCTGACGGCCGGGGTCCCAGCCCTGGGCGGCCCAGTCGACCCCGAACCCCGCGAGGAGGGATCGCCCGAGGTGGATCGACGACGGCGCCGTGAGCCCGGCCAGCGTGCCGGCGATCCGGCCCGGGGCGAGGAGCCGGTTGAGGGCGGGGTCGTCGCGCAGGTGCTCGTAGACGAAGGCCACGACCTCGACCACCGCGTCGGCGGCGTCCGCACCCGCAGCGAGGTGGCGGCGTACGTCGGCGGTGAGGTCGTGCTGGAGCTCGACGACGGCCGCCATCGCGGCGGCGTTGAGGAGGTCGTCGGTGGTCGGGAAGTAGCGGTAGACCGTCTGCCGGGTGATCCCCAGCGCCCCCGCCACCTCCGAGGTGCGCGCCGTGCCGGTCGCCGCCAGGCAGGCCCGCGTCGCGGTCAGGATGCGCTCGCGGGCCTCCTCGTCGTCGGCCGGCGGCGCGCCGCCCCACCCGTGCGTCCGCATCGCGCCTCCCCTCCCTTGACGACCATACACTTCAGTGATTCTGTGTGGTCGTGATCACCGCGACCTCGCCGCACACCCTGCCGGAGGGCTTCGACCCCACCGACCCCGACCTCAACCTCCTCGCCGTGCCGCACCAGGAGCTCGCTGCGCTGCGCCGGACGTCGCCGGTGCACTGGGTCGAGCAGGCACCCGAGGCCAGGGCCGGGATGAACGGCGGCACCGGCTACTGGGCGGTGACCAGGCACGCCGACGTCTCCGCGGTCTCGAAGAACTCCGCGGTCTTCTCCAGCTGGGAGAACGGCGCGATCATCCGGCTGCCGGAGACCGCGACCCGCGATTCGGTCGAGATGACCCGGGTGGTCCTCATCAACCAGGACGCCCCCGAGCACACCCTGACCCGCAAGATCATCTCGCGGGGCTTCACGCCGCGCGTGATCGGCGCGCTCGACGACGTCATGCTCGAGCGCGCGCAGCGGATCGTGCGCGACGCGGTGGCGCAGGGGTCCGGCAACTTCGTCGAGCAGGTCGCCTCCCAGCTGCCCCTGGAGACGATCGCCGACATGCTGGGGGTCCCCGCCGAGGACCGGCGCCGGCTCTTCGACTGGACCAACGCGATGACCGGCTCGGACGACCCCGAGTTCGCCGGCGACCCCGAGGCGGCCTCGACCGAGGTCCTGATGTACTCCCTCGGCATGGCCGCCGAGCGCAAGGCCGAGCCCCGCGACGACATCGTCACCAAGCTCCTGCACGCCGACAAGGACGGTCGCGGCCTGACCGACGACGAGTTCGGCTTCTTCGTCATCGCCCTGGCGGTGGCCGGCAACGAGACCACCCGCAACGCGATCACGCACGGCATGAGCGCGTTCTTCGCCCACCCCGACCAGTGGGAGCTGTGGGTGCGCGAGCGACCGCCCACCATGGTCGACGAGGTGATCCGGTGGGCGACGCCGGTGACGTCGTTCCAGCGGACCGCCCTGGAGGACGTGGAGCTGGGTGGGGTGCAGATCAGCGCCGGGCAGCGCGTCGGGCTGTTCTACGCCAGCGCCAACCACGACGAGGACGTCTTCGACGACCCGTTCACCTTCGACATCACCCGATCACCCAACCCGCACGTCGCGTTCGGTGGCCATGGTGCGCACTACTGCATCGGCGCCAACCTGGCACGGCTGGAGATCAAGCTGATCTTCGACGCACTCGCCGACCAGGCCCGGAGCATCGCGCCGGCCGGGGAACCCACCCGTCTGCGGTCGGGCTGGATCAACGGGATCAAGGACCTGCCGGTCACCTACTGACCCGCCGGCACCCCGACCCCCGGCACCAGCCGTCGTACGTCGGCCAGCAGTGCCTGCGGGTCGGCCACCGACACCGTGGCACCGGGGTGCGTGATCAACCCGGTCGGGTCGATGGCCTTCACCGGCGCGTGGAAGGCCAGGCACAGCGCCGCGCGCGCGTTGGTGGTGAAGCTGACCCCGCGGTCCCCGAACGAGAGGTGCGGCGGTCCGGCGGTCTTCAGGAAGGTGAAGCCGCCGGTGATCGTGGCCTCGGCGATGTTGTCCAGCGAGGTCGCCATCCGCCACGGGCCGTAGCGCACGCGCAGACCGGCCGGCCCGATGTCGAGCCACGTCGTGCGCGGGGTGATCCCGAAGAGCAGCGCGGGGAGCCGGTAGGACGCGGCGAAGGCGAACTCGTGCCGCACCGGCTCCTGCACCGCAGCGTCATCGGTCATCCGTGCTCACGCAGCGCTGCGATCAGGTCGTCCTTGTTCATGTCGGAGCGACCCTCGATGTCGAGCTCGGCGGCGCGTTCGTGCAGGTCCTCGACGGTCCACTCCTCGTAGGCCTCGGACGATCCGCCGCGACGCCCCACCGCGGAACGCCCGTCCCGCGCGGAAGCATTGGCGATGCGCGCCGACTTCTCCTTGCTGTTGCCCTCGTCGCGGAGCTTCTCGTAGAGCTCGTCGTCCTTGACGCTGGGGCCCGGTTCCTTGTTCTGCGGCATGTCTCGACGCTAGTGCGAGGGCGCGTCGTTGCCACCCACCCTCGGGGTGATGCTGCCGTGGCGCCCAGGCAGCAGGATCGTCACATGACGCGATTCGGGTACACCTTGATGACCGAGCAGAGCGGCCCCCGAGAGCTGGTCTCCTACGCCCGGCAGGCCGAGGTCGCCGGGTTCGACTTCGAGGTCAGCAGCGACCACTACTCCCCCTGGCTCACCGAGCAGGGCCACGCACCGTACGCCTGGACGGTCCTCGGCGCGGTGGCCCAGGCCACCGAGCGCGTCGAGCTGATGACCTACGTGACGTGCCCGACCATGCGCTACCACCCGGCCGTGGTCGCCCAGAAGTCGGCGACGCTCCAGCTCCTGGCCGAGGGGCGCTTCACCCTCGGCCTGGGGTCGGGCGAGAACCTCAACGAGCACGTCGTGGGTGCCGGCTGGCCGACCGTGGCGACGCGGCAGTCGATGCTCGCCGAGGCGATCGAGATCATCCGACGCCTGCACACCGGCGAGCTCGTCGACCACCGGGGCGAGCACTTCCAGGTCGACTCGGCCCGGATCTGGGACCTCCCCGACGACGGCGTCGACCTCGCGGTGGCCGTCTCCGGCGCCCGCTCCATCGAGGCCTTCGCCCCGATCTCCGACCACCTCGTCGCGGTGGAGCCCGACGACTCGCTGGTGCCCACCTGGAACGGCGTCGACGGCGCCCCGCGGATCGGGCCCGACGGCGCCCGCGCGATCGGCCAGATCCCCATCTGCTGGGGGCCCGACGAGGCCGCCGCCAAGGAGCTGGCCCGCGAGCAGTTCCGCTGGTTCGCCGGCGGTTGGTCGGTCAACGCCGACCTGCCGACCCCCGCCGGCTTCGCGGGGGCGAGCCAGTTCGTGACGCCCGACGACGTGGCCGACAACATCCCCTGCGGTCCCGACCTCGACGCGATCGTCGAGGCGGTGATGGCGTTCAAGGGCGCCGGCTTCACCGACGTGGCGCTCGTGCAGGTCGGCGACGAGACGCAGGACCGCTTCCTGGCCGACGCGGCCGGCCCGTTGCTGGAGAAGCTGCGCGCCGCCGACGCGTGATCGCCGTACGGCGCCGCCTCCTCAGAGCGTGGCGACCGATCCCGAGTCCACGCGGTAGTTGGCTCCGTTGACGAAGCTGGCCCGCTCCGAGCAGAGGAACGCGATCACCGAGGCCACCTCCTCGGGGCGGCCACGGCGACCCAGCTCCATGTAGGGCCGCTCCTGCTCGAGGAACGACGCGATCGCGCCGTCGAGGTCGGTCCCCTCCTCGTCGGCGCGCTTGTCCATCATCGCGTCGGTCATCGGCGTGTTGATGAACGCCGGCGAGACCGAGTTCACCAGCACCCCCTCGTCGGCGTAGGAGCGCGACAGCCCCTTCGCGAAGGAGAGCAGGCCGGCCTTGGCAGCGCAGTAGGGCAGCTCGTCGTCGTAGGGCTGCACGGCGTCCTCCGAGTTGACGTAGACGATCCGACCCCAGCCACCTCGACGCAGCGCCGGGAGGAACGCCCGGGTCACCCGCACCGCGGAGAGCAGGTTGGTGGTCAGGACGTCGACCCAGTCGTCGTCACCGATCTCGTGGAAGGGTCCGGTCGCACCGGTGATCCCGGCGCCGTTGACCAGGATGTCGATGTCGCCGACCTCCGCGGCCACGGCGCGGGCGAGGTCCTGGGCTGCCCGGTCGGTGGAGAGGTCGGCCGGCACGAGCACCGGCGCGGAGGCTCGTTCGCCGAGCCACCGACGCGCCTCCTCGAGGGCATCGGCCGACTGGTCCGACATCACGACCCGCACCCCCTCGTCGAGCAGGGCGGCGGTCGTGTGGCGGCCGATGCCTCCGGCGGCTCCGGTGACGAGGGCGGTGCGTCCTGAGATTCCTAGGTCCATGTCGCCAGCAGACCAGCGCGCCCTCACCCAGCGGGCCACCCGCCCGGGTGACGGCAGGCCCGCGGAGCCTTCCTAGCGTGTGGGGGTGACCTGGTTGCTCGCACACCTGGCAGACGCCCTGGCAGCCTCCGGCACCATGGCGTGGCGGATCGGCTGGCCACTCGCCCTCGGGTTCTTCCTCTCCGCCGTGATCCAGGCGGTCGTCCGTCGCGACGCGGTCTCGCGAACCCTCGGCGACACCGGGGTGCGCACGTCCGTCGTCGCCACCGGCCTGGGGGCGGCCGCGTCGTCCTGCTCCTACGCCGCGGTGGCGCTGGCACGCTCGCTGTTCAGCAAGGGTGCCTCCATCGCCTCGGCGATGGTCTTCCAGATCGCCAGCACCAACCTGGTCCTCGAGCTCGGGATCGTGATGTGGCTGCTGCTGGGCTGGGAGTTCACCCTGGCCGAGTTCGTCGGTGGGGCGGTGATGATCGCCTTCGTCACCCTCGCCCTCCGGCACCTCGTCGACGCCGAGGCGATCGAGCGGTCGCGCGAGCAGGCCGACCGGGGCGTGGCCGGCTCGATGGAGGGCCATGCCGCGATGGACATGTCCGTCGACGAGGGTGACACCTGGTGGGAGCGGCTGCGCAGCCCGAAGGCGTTCACCGCGATCTCGCACATTTTCGTGATGGAGTGGGGAGCCGTGCTGCGCGACATCGCGCTCGGGCTGCTGGTCGCCGGAGCACTGCAGGCCTGGGTGCCGGAGTCGTTCTGGCAGAGCCTGTTCCTCACCGACAGCCCCTTCTGGTCGGCGGTGGTCGGACCACTGATCGCGCCGCTGGTCGGGATCGTCAGCTTCGTCTGCTCGGTGGGCAACGTGCCCCTGGCGGGTGTCCTGTGGAACGGCGGCGCGAGCTTCGGCGGTGTGATGGCGTTCGTCTACGCCGACCTGCTGATCATCCCGATCCTGCTCATCTACCGGAAGTACTACGGCACCGCGATGATGCTGCGGATCCTCGCGGTCTTCTACGCCACGATGGTGCTGGCGGCCTACGTCGTGGAGGCCCTGTTCTGGGTCACCGGTCTGACGCCCGACGAGCGCGACGCGAAGGTCGGCGCCGGGGGGCTGTCCTGGAGCTACACGACGTGGCTCGACCTGGCCCTCGGTCTCCTAGCCGTGGTCCTGGTCGTCCGGTCGTTCCGCAACGGGGGGCGCGAGATGTTGCGGCACATGGGTGGCGACCCGGTTCCCGCAGACGGTTGACGCGCCGGCGTCCGGTCTCTCCGGAACTCCTCAGGGACCGGTGGCAGGCTGGTGCGGTGACCGCACCGGACGACGTACGCCGTGAGGCCGGCGCGGACGGAGGCTCGCTGGCGCGCTCGGTGCTGCTCCTCGAGGTGCTCCTCGTCCTCTCGGTCTCGCTGGGCCGCTCGGCCGTCTACTCCCTGGTCAGCCTGATCGAGGCCTACACCCAGCCGGGGGGACTCAGCGAGCAGAGTGCGGTGCTCAACCCGAGCCTGGCCACCGAGCCGTGGATCGACCTGACGCGCCAGGTGCTCGTCTCGACCTTCCGCGTGATGCCCGCCCTGCTCGCCTGCTACCTGCTCTACCGCACCGGTCACCAGGTGCGGGCGATCATGGTCGGGCACGAGGGACGCCTGCGCGACCTGGTGCGCGGCGCGGCCCTCGCCGCCGGGGTCGGGACGGTCGGCGTCGCCTTCTACGTCCTGACCCGCGAGCTGGACATCAACCTCACGGTGGTGGCCGCGGACCTGCCCGACGTCTGGTGGCGCTACCCGCTCCTGGTGCTGTCGGCGCTGTCCAACGCCGTGCTGGAGGAGGTGGTCGTCCTCGGCTACCTGCTCACCCGCCTGGACCAGCTCGGGATCTCGCGACGCGGCGGGATCCTCATCAGCGCCCTCCTCCGGGGCAGCTACCACCTCTACCAGGGCATCGGCGGCTTCCTCGGCAACGCCGCGATGGGTCTGCTCTTCGGCTGGCTCTACACGCGGTGGGGGCGGGTGGCGCCTTTCGTGATCACGCACACCCTGCTCGACATCGGGGCCTTCGTGGGCTACGCGCTACTGGCCGACAAGGTCGGCTTCCTCTAGACCGTCGTGGTCACCGGCACCCTGGCCCCTCCCCTGCACTGTGGTGAGGCAGGTCCGGGCGGCTCGCGAGCAGGGGTGAACCGGCGCCCCTCCCCGGCGCACTAGCGTCGGCGTGATGACGGTGAGCACCGCGATCCTCGACCTCGACGGCACCCTCGTCGACAGCGTCTACGCCCACACCCTCGCTTGGCGTGCGGCCTTCCGAGACGTAGGCGTCGACGTGCCGGCCTACCGGCTGCACCGCCTGATCGGGATGGGCGGTGACCGTCTCGTCACCGAGGCCGCCGGGGAGCGGGTCGAGGACGCGCTGGGGGACGAACTGCGCGCGCGACACCCCGAGCACCTCGACCACCTCTTCCAGCACGTCACGGCCGTCGACGGAGCAGGCGAGCTCCTGCAGGCGCTGCNCGACCTCGGCCTGCACGTGGTGCTCGCCAGCTCCGGCGACGCGGAGCTGACGCGGCGGCTCCTCGGCCTCGTGGAGGGNAGCGATGCNCTGCTGGACGAGNTCGTCACCGGGTCGGACGCNNCGCGGAGCAAGCCGGACGGCGAGCTGCTGACCCGGGCNCTCGGCGACCATGACCGCGACACCGCCNNGGTGATCGGAGACGCCGTCTGGGACGTCCACGCCGCTCGGGACGCCGGCCTGCGGTGNGTGTCCGTCCTCACCGGNGGATTCTCCCGGGCCGAGCTGTACGACGCCGGTGCCGTCGACGTCCTGGCCACGGCCCGATCTCTGGCCGAGCGCCTGCGGGACACCGGGTCGCTGCTGCGCCCCGCGGGGAGCCGCGAGGAGTGACCGCCCCCGACGACCCCACTCCCGAGCAGCTCACCCGCAACCTGGGGGAGCTGCTCCAGGAGCTGCGGGTCGTGCAGACCGGGGTCCAGATCCTCACCGGCTTCCTGCTGACCGTGCCGTTCTCGGCTCGCTTCGAGGACCTCACCGGCTTCCAGCGCACGGTGTTCCTCGTGGTGCTCTGCGGCTCGGTGCTCACCACGGCCTTCGTCGTCGCCCCGGTCGCCTTCCACCGGGTGCTGTTCCGCCGACACGAACGGCGTTGGATCGTCGAGGCCGCCGACGTCACCTCGCGCATCGGCCTGGGCCTCCTCGCGCTGACGAGCGCCGGGGTTCTGCTGCTGGTCTTCGACGTCGTCGTGGGACGGGTGGCAGGCTTCGTGGTGCTGGCGGTCGCACTGGCCTGCTTCGCCCTGCTGTGGGTGGTGGTGCCTCGTCGCGCCCGGTCCTGAGGGCTCCGGCGACCCTCGGTCCCGGCCCACCGTAGGGGTGATTTGCGCCGCTGCGGCGGGCCGCGACTACCGGATCGGCCGCCTCCGTCCCTACGATCAGGAGCATGTCCCGACCCACCAAGGTACTGGTCACCAGCGAGCACGAAGTCGTCTGCAGCGGCCTGACCACCCTCCTCGATGCCCACCCCGGGTTCACGACGTTGGTCGGCTCCGTCGACATCCTGCTGCTGGAGGGCGCCGACGTGGTGCTCTACGACGTGCAGGGGCTCCTCGACAGCGACGGGTCCGAGCTGGACCGCCTGGTCAAGGAGCACGACGTGGCGGTGCTGGCCGTCACCCGCGACCTGCGGCCCGAGCTCGCCGACCGCGCCCTGGAGAAGGGTGTCGACGGCTGCGTGTCCCTCGACGTCGGCGCCGAGGAGCTCGTCGCGGCGGTGGAGGCAGCCGCCTGGGGCGACCTGCACGGCGACGGGAGCCCAGGCGCCGTCGACTTCACCCTCAACCCGGCGCAGGAGCCCGACCTGCCCCACCTGGCGCCGCGCGAGGCCGAGGTCCTGGCCCTGATCACCGAGGGACTCAGCAACGCCGACATCGCCCAGCGGCTCTACCTGTCGATCAACTCGGTGAAGACCTACATCCGCGGCGCCTACCGGCGCATCGACGTGCAGACCCGCAGCCAGGCCGTCGTCTGGGCGATGCAGCACGGTATCGGCAGGCCGGGTCAGGACTGACCGGACGGCACCGACGGCACCGACGGCACCGACGGCACAGCCGGCTCGGGTCCGGGGGATCAGCGTTCGGGGTTCAGGGTTCGGGGAGGATCTCGCGCATCAGCTCCAGAAGCGTCGCCAACGGGATCGCGGCCCGGTCGGCAGCGTTGCGCAGTCGTTCCTCGGCGTCGCGGGTCTCCAGCCCGCGACTGCGCGCGAGCAGGGTCGCCACGATCACGAGGTCCGTGGACTCCTGGAGGATCTCCGGCGCCCGCCGGGCCAGGGCGATCCCGGCCAGGGCCGGGTCGGCGTCGACCATCGCTCCCTGGGCGAAGGCACCGAGCACGTCGGCCAGCTCCTGCTCGAGCCCCGCGAAAGCCCCATCCACGCTGCCGTACAGGTTGAACCCGGCCACCGGCTCGTCCTCCTGCGGCACGGGGAGCGAGAGCGTCGACCGCACGCCGTAGCGCCGGGCGGCGGCCGAGAAGAGCGGCCACTGCTCGTCGAGATCCGCGCGCGTCGCGGCCTCGATGGTCCCGCCCGTGCGCAGCGCGTCGATGCAGGGTCCTCCGTCGACGTACTGCACCGCGTCGAGCGCCGCCACCCCGGCGTTGGCCGCCATCAGCGTGATCGTGATGCCGTGCTCGCGCAGCGAGATGCTCATGCCGACGCAGTGCGGTGCGATCTCCCGCACCCGCTCGGCCAGGTCCCGGAACCGCTCGTACAGGTCGACGTCGCCTGCGAGGAAGGGCCCGTAGAGCTCCTCGGCGCGGGCACTCTCCTCGATCGGTTGCATGGCCCGGCGGGGCCTCATCAGGCGGCCAGGACGTGGCGGATCAGACCCAGGAGGTCCGACAACGGGATGACGCCGCGCGAGGCGGCCTCGCGCAGCAGCAACTCGGCCTCACCGACGTCGAGGTTGCGCGCCTCGGCCAGCAGGGCTGCGGCGATCGTCAGGTCGGTCGCCTCGCGCAGGATGGCCGGCGCCAGGCGCGAGCGCACCAGCCCGCACAACGCCGGGTCGTCGTCGACCAGGGCGTCCTCGGCCCAGGTCCCGAGGACGCCGGACAGCTCGTCGTGCAGAGCGTGGAAGGCGTCGCGCGTGCCGCCGTAGAGGGTGAAGCCGGCCATCGGCTCGTCGAGGTTGCGCACCGGCAGGGACAGCGTGGAGAGCACGCCGTGGCTGCGGGCGGCCTCGGGGAAGATCGGCCGGTCGCCGTGTGCGGCCGCCGGCCGATCGGCCGCCATCGCGGTCAGGGTGATGCCGTGCTCACGCAGCACCACACTCATCCCGACGCACTGGGGAGCCACGGCACGCACCCGCTCCGCCAGGGACAAGAAGCGCTCGTACAGGTCGATGTCGCCCCACAGGAACGGTCCGTACAGGTCCTCCGCCTCGGCGGTCTCGCCGATCGGTCGAAAGGTCATCGGATCACCTCCTGGCGATGGCCTCCGAGGCTATCCACGCGCAGCGGGCAGCGACCCACCCCCAGGGACCCCCGGACGACCGTCGGTGCCTCGTCGTCCCGACGGAGCGGCAACGGCGTAAACTGCGGGACGTGCCTGCTGCAGGACCCGTGCGGGTCGCCCTCGTCAACGACTACGAGATCGTCGTGCGCGGACTCGCGGCGGTGCTGGCGCCGTACGCCGATCGCATCGCCGTCGTGGAGGTGGATGCCCGCCGGCCCGTGGTCAGCGACGTGGACGTGGTGCTGTACGACACCTTCGGACAGACCCAGGGCGAGGCGATGGACCTGGAGGCGCTGACGGTCGGCTCGGAGGCTCGCGTCGTGGTCTTCAGCTGGAACGTCGGCCGCGAGCTGATCGACCAGGCCCGGCACGCGGGAGCCGCGGCGTACGTCGCCAAGAGCGTCTCGCCCGACGAGCTGGTCGACGCACTGGTCCGGATCCACGACGGCGAGCAGCTGATCGTGGTCTCCCCGGAGGGCGCGGAGGCCGAGACCGGGCGCTTCGGACGCTGGCCCGGCGAGGAGCACGGCCTGAGTCCGCGCGAGTCCGAGGTCCTCGCCCTGATCTGCCAAGGGTTGTCCAACGAGGAGATCACCGAGCGAGCCTTCATCGGGATCAACACCGTCAAGACCCACATCCGCACGGCCTACCGCAAGATCGGCGTCACGACCCGCAGCCAGGCCGTGCGGTGGGGCATGGAGCACGGCTTCGCCCCCGACAGGCTTCGCGAGCGTCGCTGACGACCGGCGGGCGCCGACCCACGCCCCTGCGTCGTTCGAGTGACACACGCCACACCGACCCCTAGGGTCAGTGCGGTGATGGTGACATGGGACTGATCTCACCGCGCCTGCCCGACCTCGACTACGAGGAGTGGCAGGCCAAGCCGCTGATGCAACGGATCAAGCCGATGGCGCAGGACTGGGCCGAGGGCGGCTTCGGCACGCCCGACGCCGTGCTGGTGCTGTACGTCGTCAAGATCGGCCTCTACGCCTTCGGTGCCGCGGCGATCACCGCCCTGACCCCGGGGATCGGGTCCCTGGGCGACATCGGCGAGTGGTGGACCGAACCGATCTTCTTCCAGAAGGTCGTCATCTTCACCCTGCTCTTCGAGGTGCTCGGCCTCGGCTGCGGCTTCGGGCCCCTCACCCTGCGCTTCCTGCCCCCCGTGGGCGCACCCCTGCACTGGCTGCGCCCCGGCACGATCCGACTGCCTCCGTGGCCGTCACGCGTGCCGCTCACCGCAGGCACCACGAGGTCGATGACCGACGTGGCCCTCTACGTGGCCGTCCTCGCGGCCGCCCTGTGGCTGCTGCTCTCCCCGGGCCAGGGCGGATCGGCCGAGGCGGGCTCGGTGGGCACGATCGACCCGTGGCGCTTCCTGCCGCTCTTCGCCGCGCTCGGTCTCATCGGGCTGCGCGACAAGACCATCTTCCTGGCCGCCCGCACCGAGGTCTACGGCACGCTCGCGCTGATGTTCCTGTTCAGCGGGCCCGACCTCATCGTCGGGGTGAAGCTCCTCGTCGTGCTGATCTGGTGGGGCGCAGCCTTCTCCAAGCTCAACCAGCACTTCCCCCACGTCGTGGCCGTGATGATGAGCAACAGCCCGATCCTGCGGGTCAAGGCCCTCAAGCGTCGCTTCCACCGCGACTTCCCCGACGACCTGCGCCCCGGCCGGTTGTCGGAGCACCTCGCCCACGGCGGCACCGTGATCGAGTTCGGCGTCCCCCTGGTCCTGCTGCTCTCCAACGGCGGCTGGCCGACCCATGTCGCTGCTGTGGTGATGATCTGCTTCCACCTGCAGATCCTCACCTCGCTCCCGATGGGCGTGCCGCTGGAGTGGAACGTCTTCATGATCTTCGCGATCGGCTTCCTCTTCATCGACAAGGCCGACGTCTCCGTGGGCGAGATGTCGCACCCGGTGCCGGTGTTCGCGATCGTCCTGGCCGCCGCGGCCGTCGTGGTGACGGGCAACTTCTTCCCGCGGCAGTTCTCGTTCCTGCCCTCGATGCGCTACTACGCGGGCAACTGGGCCACCTCGCTGTGGTGCCTCACCCCGGAGGCCGTGGCCAAGCTCGACGGCTCGGTCAACAAGGTGGCGCGGCTCCCGAGCGCCCAGCTCGAGACCCTGTACGACGCCGAGATGGCCACCCTGCTCAGCCACAAGGTCTACGCGTTCCGCTCGATGCACACCCATGGGCGCGCGCTCTTCGGCCTGATCCCGCGCGCGTGCGGCGAGGACCGCGACGTCGTCACGAGCCGCTACGCGATCCACGACGGCGAGTTCGTCGCCGGGATCGCCCTGGGCTGGAACTTCGGGGAGGGACACCTCCACCACGAGCAGCTGCTGCAGGCGCTGCAGGAGCGGTGCGGCTTCGAGCCCGGCGAGGTGCGCGTGGTGATGCTGGAGTCGCAGCGGTTCCTCGACCCCCGTCAGGAGTACCGCATCGTCGACGGTGCCACCGGCGAGATCGAGCGCGGCATCGTCAAGGTCGCCGACATGCTCGAGCGACAGCCCTGGGACGGCGAGATCCCGACGTACGACGTCGTGGTCGGTGCGGCACCGCACCCCACCTGACCGGGAGCCCGCGCTCGACCGCGATGACCCGTGTGGTCGCCCGCGTAGCCTCGTCCTGTGAGTGACACGTCTCCGGCCACGACCGACCTGCGGGGCCTGGCCGACCTCGGCCACGCCTTCGCCGACGCGGTGCCGGAGCTCGCCCTGCCCTGGTCGGCCGCGGAGGCCCCGGCACCACGCCTGCTGGCCCTCAACGAGAGCCTCGCGGGCGACCTGGGCCTGGACCCCGCCGAGCTGCGCACCGACGCCGGGCTGGAACTGCTGGTCGGCACCCGGGTGCCCACCCGGGCGAAGCCGGTGGCCCAGGGCTACGCCGGGCACCAGTTCGGCGGCTTCGCGCCCCGGCTGGGAGACGGACGCGCGCTCCTCCTGGGCGAGCTGCACGACCGCGACGGCGGGCTGCGCGACCTGCACCTCAAGGGTTCCGGGCGCACGCCGTGGGCCCGCGGGGGCGACGGGCTGGCGGCGGTCGGTCCCATGCTGCGCGAGTACGTCGTCAGCGAAGCCCTCCACCACCTCGGCATCCCCACCACCCGCGCGCTCGCGGTCACCGCGACCGGCGCCACGGTGCGCCGCGAGGTGCCACTGCCCGGCGCCGTGCTGGCCCGCGTCGCCTCGAGCCACCTGCGGGTGGGCAGCTTCCAGTACGCGCGCGCCCTCGACCAGGCGTCCGACCAGCAGTCCGGGGCGCAGTCCGGCGCGCAGTCCGACCGGTCGGGGGACGTCGTACGACGACTCGCCGACCATGCGATCTCGCGGCACTACCCGGAGCTCGCCTCGATCGGCTCGGACCCGGAGCGCTACCTGGCCCTCTTCCGCGCGGTGGTCTCGGCGCAGGCCGCGCTGGTCGCCCGCTGGATGCTGGTCGGCTTCGTGCACGGCGTGATGAACACCGACAACGTCACGATCTCCGGCGAGACCATCGACTACGGGCCGTGCGCGTTCCTCGACGTCTTCGACCCCACGACGGTCTTCAGCTCGATCGACGAGGGCGGTCGCTACGCGTTCGGCAACCAGCCGCCGATCACCGAGTGGAACCTCGCCCGCCTGGCCGAGGCGCTGCTGCCGCTGCTGGACGAGCAGCAGGAGCGGGCCGTCGAGATCGCGGTGGAGGCCCTCGGCGGCTTCCGGGAGCAGTACGCCGAGGCGTGGTCGTCCGGGATGCGGGCCAAGCTCGGGATCGCGCACGTCGACGCCGAGGTCGGGGCTGCCCTCACCGACGACCTGTTCGGGCTGATCCGCGGGCAGGCCGACTACACGTCGTACTTCCGCGCGCTGGGGCGCGCGGCACGCGGCGACCTCGCGGCGGCCCGCGACCGGGTGCTCGACGTGGCCGGCTTCGACGCCTGGGCCACCCGGTGGTCGTCGCTGCAGCCGGACGCCGCGGCGATGGACCGGGTCAACCCGGTCTACATCGCCCGCAACCACCTCGTCGAGGAGGCCCTCGCCGACGCCACCGCCGGCGACCTGGCCGCCTTCGAGCGCCTCAACGACGCGCTGGCCCGGCCGTTCGACGAGCGCGCCGGGCTCGAGCGGTACGCCGAGCCCGCGCCGGCGGGCTTCGGCGCCTACACGACGTACTGCGGCACCTGAGCGAGTGGTTCAGCCGCTGACGCGCCCGGGCTCCAGCACGGCCCGCTGCTCGGCGGTGAGGGGCACCGGCGCGCGCCGCTCGTAGTCGAAGCTGACCAGGACCACGGTGACCCTGGCCGCCACGACGTCGTCCTGGTGCACGTCGCAGCGCAGCGTGAACGAGGTGGTGCCGATCGCGACCAGGACGACGTCGATGTCGAGGCGGCCGACGTGGACCTCGGCGCGGAAGTCGGCGTCGACGTTCGGCACGATCACCCCGGTGTCGAGCGCCGCGGCGCCCTCGCCCTGCCCCAGGGACCCCAGGTGGGCACGCCAGGCGATCCCGCACCGCTGGAGGATCGCGTGGAACGGCAGGTGGGCGCCGTAGCCGGGAGCGGTGGGGTCCAGCTCATCGGCGTCGATCCGGCAGTCCTCGGGCGTGATCGTCATCGTGGTGCGCACGAGGGCGATCGTCGCAGCCAGGCCGACGACCTCGACAACGGGATCGGTAACGGGCTCGGTCACCAGGAAAGTAACCGTCCGGGGAGAAAATCCACAGAACGGTAACAACACGCCGCTGGCCTGCGCTCCGGTCTAGACCGATACATCCAATTTTGGGTAACACGTGACGTACAGCCGATCGTCGCGTTGACTACTTCTGACGGTCAAGGCAACACAACTCCCCCCACTCCGCAGCACCCGGTCCGACGCCGCGGAGATCGAAAGGAAACACCATGCTTCTCGCTCTCATCTTCGGTGGACTCGTCGGAGCTCTCACGCTGGCCACCGTGGCCTCGCGCCCGGCGACCGACCGCTCGCGTGAGCGGACCAGCGACCGGCGCGAGAAGTTCGTGGCCCGCAACCCCACGCACGTCAACTCCGCGGACATCGTCGCCTCCCTGCGCCGCGCCGGCGTCGAGGCGGGCCAGGCGCGGTTCATCACCGACCGCGCCCACGAGCAGGGCATCAAGCCCTTCACCCTGTGGCTGTGGCTCGAGCAATTCGGCGCCGAGGCGCTCAGCATCGTCGTGGCCGCCGACCTCACGCACCGCGAGCTGCTGACCCACATCAGCAACGGCACCATGCCCGACCTCGAGGAGCTCAAGCTCTTCGCCTCGGCCAACGGCCTCGATGTCACCGAGCCGGTCGTCCCGGCCGCGACCTCCTCGACGCCCTCGGTGAAGGCCAAGAAGCGCCCGCCGATGCCCCCGATCTTCGACCCCGGCACCTACCCCGGGCTCGAGGTCCCCACCCGCCGTCGCGTCAACCTGGGCGACAACGTCCAGCGCGACGGTGGCACCGGCGACGCGGCCGCCGCCTGATCTCTCCCCCGGGCGCTCCCCACAGCGCTCTCCCCTCGTCAGAGCCCGCTCCCCCGGAGCGGGCTCTGACGCGTCTGCAGCCCAGCGGACCGCCGGTCGGACCCAGCCGGGACCCGGCCGGGACCCGGTCGGACCCAGCCTCAGCGCACGCAGCCGCGCAGCGTCGAGGCGTCCGAGGGCCGGCGCCCGCTGGCGAGGAGCTCGCGGGCGGCGTCCAGGTCACCGGCCCCGTCCCACAGCAGGACCCCTCGGACGGCGGTGTCGTCGAGGTAGTAGACGACCGCCCCACCGTCGGGGTCGTCGACCGGGTCGACGACGGTCTCCAGGGACGAGTCGAGGGTCCCGACCGCCTCGAAGCCCAGCCCCAGGACGTCGGAGTAGAACATCGGCGTGTGGTCGTAGGTCTCCTCGGAGCCGGCCATGATCCGTCCCACCGCGCCGCCCATGGAGTCCGCGTTGTCGACGTGCTCGACCCGCGTGCGCCCGAGGATCCGGTCGGGGTACTCGGCGACGTCGCCGGCCGCGTAGATGTCGGCGACCGAGGTCCGCAGGTGCTCGTCGACGACGATGCCGCCGTCGTCGCTGCGCCGTACGACGCCGTCCACGACGTCGCCGGCGGGCTCGATGCCGAGACCGACCACCACCGCGTCCGCCCGGATCGACGACCCGTCGGAGAGGTGGACCACGACGCGCTCCCCCTGCTGCTCGCCGGAGACGACCTTCGTCCCCGGGGCCCGCCGTACACCGGCGGCGTCGAAGCGCGCCTGGAAGGACTCGGCGAGGGTGGCGGGGAACATCGCGCCACCCAGGACCTCGTCGGGGTGCACGAGGGTCACCGAGCAGTCGTGCTGGCTCAACGCGGCCGCGATCTCGCTGCCGATGTAGCCGCCGCCGACCACGACGACCTCGGGTCCCTCCTGGCTGAGCTCGCGCAGACGCTCGTAGTCCTGGAGCGTGCGGAAGTAGAGCACGCGGTCGGAGGCGTCCAGGCCCTCGATGCGCCGCGGGTGCCCGCCCGTGGCGAGCAGCAGACGGCCGTAGCCGAAGGTGTCCCCGCTCGCCGTCGTGACGGTCCTGGTGTCCGGGCTCACCGAGGTCACCGGTGTCCCGAGGTGCAGGGTCGCCGATGCCTGCTCGGCGGTGTCGAGGGCGGCATCCTCGAAGGTGAAGTCCGGGTCGGTCCAGAGCTTCTTGGACAGCGCCGGCCGCGGGAAGGGCGCCGTGCGCTCCTCGCCGACGATGCCGATCGATCCGGTCGAGCCCTGCTCCCGGATGCCCTTGGCCGCAGCGTCGGCGACCATCCCGCCCCCGACGATGACGAAGTCGTAGTCATAGTGCATGTCCTCGACGCTAGGTCGCGCCCGACCGAGGACCCTCCACCCGGCAGGGTGATCGGGGGGCCACACTGGACCGGTGAGCGACGCCCTCGACCTCGTCGGCTTCGGCCTGAGGCTGCTGGTGCTGCCCGCGCTCGTGCTCGCCCTCGCCCGGTGGGGCGGGCTCCGCCTGGGNCGGCTGCCGCTGTCGGCGCTGCTGCGGGCCGNGGTGCAGCTCGGCATCGTCGCACTCCTGCTGCGGGGCGTGCTCGATGCCCCCGCGACCGTGGCGGCGTTCCTGGTGCTGATGCTCACCACGGCGTCGTTGACCGCTGCCGGTCGGCTGCGCTCGTTGCACCACGGACGCCGTATCGCCGCCGTGGGCGTCGCGAGCGGCGCTGCGGTCGCGTTGGCGGTGATCTTCGCGCTGCGGCTCGTCGCCCTGGAGTCGACGTACGTGATCGCGATCGCGGGCATCGTGATCGGCAACGCGATGACGGCGGCGACCCTGTCCGGCCGGGGCTTCCTGCACGCCAGCGAGGAGCGGCGCGACGAGATCGAGGCGTGGCTGTCCGTCGGCGCGACCCCGTCGCAGGCACACGCCGGGATCGGCCGCGGCGCCGCCCGNGAGTCCCTCCTCCCCGGACTCGACCAGACCAGGTCGACCGGGCTGGTCACCCTCCCCGGCGCCTTCGTGGGAGCGCTGTTCGGTGGCGCCTCCCCCCTCGAGGCCATGCAGTTCCAGCTGGTCGTGCTGGCCGGTCTCGGCCTCGCGATGACCGTCACCGCGCTGATCGTCACGCGCCTGGCCGGGCGCACGCCGTACGTCGTCCTGGCGGGGGCGGAGGTCGGGGTCAGTGCCGGCCGGGCTGCGCCGGGAGCCCGGCGTCCCTCAGTTGGTCGGGACCCAGGTCCAGCGGGGCCAGCACCGGACGCACGTCACCCGCGGCCGTGACCCACCCGAGGCCCGCCTCGTAGCGTCGGATCACCCGGGCCGGGGCCCCACCCACCACGGCGCGGTCCTCGACGGTCCCGCGCACCACCGACCCGGCCGCGACGACGACGTTCTCGCCGATGGTGGTGCCCGGCAGGATGATCGCGCCGTGCCCGATCCACGACCCCGCGCCGATCACGACGGGATGGTGCTCGCCCAGCTGGCGACCGATCGGGGTCTCGAGCTCCTGGTAGCCGTGACCCGCGTCGGAGACGAAGACGTCCTGGCCGCACCACACGTCGTCCCCGATCGTCACCGACGAGTGGGCCGTGATGCTCGCCCGCGCCCCGATCACGCAGCGATCGCCGATCACCAGCGCCCGGGGCGGCAGGTGGGTCTCGCCGGGTCCGTAGCCGACCGACAACGTGGCCTGACGCCCGATGAGCGTGCGTTCGCCGACGTGGATGGAGCCGACGTTCATCACGGGGGCGACCGGGAAGCCGATCGCGCTTCCCGCCCCGAACGCGCCGAACTCGTCGGCCGCGCGGGTGCCCGGCACGATCTCGCCCACCCGGTCGAGCCACGCCCACGCCCGCTGGACGGCGCTGTTGACCAGGCGCTTGCGGCGGTTCACGGGGCGGGGAGTGGCGGGAGTCACAGGCCGGAGCGTAGAGGACTGGCCGGTTCGAGGCAGAGGGACGGAGGGGCTCGCCCCTAGGCTGGCCCCGTGAGCGCCACCCTGGTCGCCAAGGACCTGTCCGGCGGCCACACCCACCGCACGTTGTTCGAGGGCCTGGACCTGACGGTCGCGCCCGGTGACGTCGTGGGCGTCGTCGGAGCCAACGGTGCCGGCAAGACGACGTTGCTCCGCCTGCTCGCGGGAGCCGACACCCCCCTGGCCGGGACGGTCTCCACGGCACCCGGGGACGCGTTCGTGGGCTGGCTCCCCCAGGAGCACGAACGGGTCGCCGCCGAGACGGTCGCCGGCTACCTGGCCCGCCGTACGGGCGCCCGCGCCGCGACCGAGGCGATGGAGGCCGCCGCCGGCGCGCTCGGGTCGGACGTGCCCGGCGCCGACGATGTCTACGCCGTCGCACTGGACCACTGGTTGGCCAGCGGTGCTGCCGACCTGGAGGACCGGATGCCCGGCGTGCTGGCCGACCTCGGTCTGGGGTCGCTCTCGGACCGGGCCGGCGCCGACGCCCTGATGACGTCGCTGTCGGGAGGCCAGGCCGCCCGCGTCGGCCTGGCCGCGCTCGTGCTGAGCCGCTTCGACGTCGTCCTGCTCGACGAGCCCACCAACGACCTCGACCTCGACGGCCTGGCCCGGCTGGAGGCGTGGGTGCAGGGGCTGCGCGCCGGCGTCGTCCTGGTCTCGCACGACCGCGAGTTCCTGGCCCGCTGCGTCACCCGGGTGGTCGAGCTCGACCTGGCCCAGGGGCGGGTCGCCGTCCACGACGGTGGCTACGAGGCGTTCCTGGAGGAGCGCGCGGTCGCGCGACGCCACGCCCGGGAGGCCTACGAGGAGTACTCCGACAAGAAGGCCGACCTCGTCGGACGCGCTCGCACCCAGCGCGAGTGGAGCTCGCAAGGCGTGCGCAACGCGATGCGCAAGAGCCCGGACAACGACAAGATCCGGCGCCGCGCCCAGAGCGAGTCCTCGGAGAAGCAGGCCCAGAAGGTGCGCCAGATGGAGTCGCGGATCGCCCGCCTCGAGGAGGTCGAGGAGCCGCGCAAGGAGTGGACGCTGCAGTTCCGGGTCGCTGCCGCGCCCCGGTCCAGCACGGTGGTCGCCGCCCTGGACGAGGTGGTCGTACGGCGGGGAGACCTCACGGTCGGGCCGGTCTCGCTGCAGGTCAACGCGGGCGACCGGATCGGGATCGTGGGCCCCAACGGTGCGGGCAAGACGACGCTGCTGCGGCTGCTCCTGGGACAGCTCTCACCGGACTCCGGCCGCGCGTCGCTCGGGGCGTCGCTGGCGGTCGGCGAGATCGACCAGGCCCGCGCGGTGCTGCCCGAGGCGCTGCGTCTCGGCGAGGCGTTCGAGGCGGAGGTGCCGTCGAGCACGCCGGCCGAGGTGCGCACGCTGCTGGCGAAGTTCCGCCTGAAGTCCGACCAGGTGAGCAGCCTCGTGGGAGACCTGTCCCCCGGGGAGCGCACCCGGGCGGCGATGGCGTTGCTGCAGGCGCGCGGCGTCAACGTGCTCGTGCTCGACGAGCCGACCAACCACCTGGACCTGCCCGCCATCGAGCAGCTGGAGGAGGCGCTCGACGCCTACACCGGCGCCCTGCTGCTGGTCACCCACGACCGCCGCCTGCTGGACGCCGTACGGCTGGACG
This sequence comes from Pimelobacter sp., assembly GCA_002698575.1. Classification (GTDB taxonomy): domain Bacteria; phylum Actinomycetota; class Actinomycetes; order Propionibacteriales; family Nocardioidaceae; genus Nocardioides. The sequence goes on from NZZG01000153.1 coordinate 28,918, forward strand.
AGCGGTGGCACG
>NZZG01000154.1 GCA_002698575.1 Pimelobacter sp.
GAGATGCTTGGCATCTCGCCAGAGGCTCTACGCACTCGTCGCTGGCGAGAGGGCAGCAGGCATCCACACCACATTCGGGTCGGCAACGGCTCGGTCCTGTACGACCGAGCCGCGGTCGAGCGCTACGCCACCGAGTGCAAGCGGGAACTGGTCGCATGACGCTGCGCACGAGGCGGTCGGTGCACGCAGGCTCTTGGCGCAAGCTCGGGCAGTCCTGGAACCGCATCTACCGCAGACCAGCACAGCGAGCCAGCTTGGAGCCGGCACTTTCGCCCGACTTTCGTCTCTGGCTGCTCGCGGTCAGTCTGGCGAAGGCCGGGGGGCACGCGCCGTTCGACAATGGCGAACTCGCGACGATGCTCCCCAAGTTCAACCGCACAACGGGCGAAGTCGGCCAGTACGGCAGTCGTGCTCTGAACAAGATCATCGAGAGACTCATCGACGCGGACATGCTCGCTCCGAGCAGTAGCTCTCGCTGCCTCGTCGTCCCGATGCACAAGGTGGACGTCCACGAGACCGAGCGAACTCTCTGTCCTGAACACCGGCACAACCTCGCGTGGAACGGAATCTCCTGGTGCGAGATTGATCAGCGAACAGGGTACGTAATTCCACCTCCGAAGCGATCGGCAAACGGGAACGAATCGCTCCGGCACGCCGCGTAAAGATGCACATCCCTCTGTAATGCCAAACGTGCACACAGAACGACATCTGCTTCGACTTGTCCAGGCGGCGAAAGGCCCTCATCGGGTTGCGGCGAAAGAGCGAGCAAGCCCTTGGCCGAGCGAAGCGAGGTGAAGGGCTTGCCCTTGGCCCATACGGGAGTTATTGCGGCGAAAGGATGGGAAAGGCGGGTTCGGCTGACGGAATAGGTGGGCCGAAGGCCCACATTCACCTAATTTCTTATTCCTACTTGCTTACATCATTTCGCAACACCGGCCCGGAGGGCCGGGTTTACCCGTTCACCGCAAACAGGAAAGGAGTTCGAAATAACTACTACTTCTCAGCACTTTGGGCTAGTCGCTCACCCACACGAGCGCTACCTACACCTGCCGCCTATGCGCCCTGGCGATTCACGCCGCGTACCGACTCGCTGCGAGCAGGTCGAGGTTCATCCGTCGTACGTCCCGCGCAAGCGTGTACGTCGGAGTTAGCGCGCTCCCCCAGCTTCTCCGCAGCAACCCACCCATTCACAAGCCGATCCCGGAGATCACATTGAATATGAACTACGCCGCACGAATCGCAGACGCCGAGAAGGCGCAGCTCCCCGCGGTGCTTGCCTCGCACGAGGCTCGCGCCCAGGCACGGAAGGTCGAGCCGCAGACGCTCATCGCGTTGGAGCTGGCCGAAGATCGCGTGCACGAGATTCGCGTCAGCGCAGGCAAGCTCGCCGAGAAGTTCACCGCCGCAGACCTCGCCGAAGCGCACGCTGCCGTCGAGCTGGCGACGCTGCGCCGCGCAGGCGCCCAGGCCTGGCGCGAGCGCGTCGAGAAGTCCGTGCGCTCCTCCGATACGACCCTCACCGAGGTCTGTGAGCAGGTTGCCGAGATGGCCTATCCGCATACGACCATCCACAAGACGTTCGCAGACCTGCCGGGAATGCCGAAGTCCTCCGAGCTCCCCACCATCGTCATCCAGCAGCAGCAGGCCACCAACCTCTCAAAGGACGGCTACGTGGGTGGTCAGGCGGTGCTGCACTACTTCCGGTCTGAGGTGCACCGCGAACTCGACTCCCGGCGCATCGAGGCGGCCGTCAACGAGGCCGGTGCCTCGGTCGAAGTGATCGGCAAGCCTGCCAAGGTCAAGACGGCCGGCGAGATCACCCACGAGTCGGTGCGCCTCAAGGTGCACGCCGAGGCCATCGGCTTCCCGTACCTCCCAGCCGTACAGCCGTACGACCACCACCGGCTACCCTCAGCCGTAGCTGCTGCCATCGCCGCCGAGGTGTCGTACTTCAATCAGCCGGTCACCTCCCACGTGCGGTCCCTGTCGTACGCCTCGTCCCTGGTCGTCACGATGGCCGATGGGCAGGAACTGGTCTCAGAGGCCGTGGACGACGGAGGACTCCGCACGCTTGTCCTGGACGCCTCGGTGCTGGTCTACGTCCGGTCCGCCGAGGGACCGGCGACGGAGCTCGCCGAGCGCATCGCGGCCGTGGAGAGCCACTTCAACTCGGGAGTGATGATCGGCACCCTCGGGCGCGTCGACCACTTCGAGTTCCTCACCCCACCGCCCGCCGCGACCCCCGCGGCAGAGAAGCGCGAGCACTTAGCACGCGTGCAGCGGCTCAAGGGCTCGCCCGAGGCGACATTCTCCGTGGACACCGGCCAGGAGGCCTACCTGCCGGTCTACTCCTACCCGTTCCGTGCCACGCTCGTTTCGTCGGAGCGCCGACCGCACGTGGAGCCCGTCGCGGCGTAGTCAGCCGCCCGGAGGTTCATGGAACGGTCGGCCAGTTAGGCGCTCGTACTCGGCTTCGGATGCTCGCTGGCGGGCCTGCCGGATTCCCAAGCGCTCGGAGTCCGTGAGACTTCCGTAGCGCGCCTCCGCATCGGCCTCCCATGCCGACCTGCCGGCTTCCCTGCGGGCCTGCCTGTTGCTGCTCCGTTGCTCGTGGAGCGTCCGCCTAGTGTTGCGGGCGATGCGCTCTCGATCGCTGCGCAGATCGACGGCGCCAAGGCTGAACAGGCTTGCTGTCTTGCGGATGAGGCCCATCGTTCCTCCAGGGATTCGGGGGCGTGCTCGGACGCTATCGAGCACGCCCCCGCCCCGACAGGGGGAACTAGACCAGACGCTCGCACCCGTGAGCGCCCTGGCGAGAGAATGCGGCTTGCAGGCGCGCGTGTCTTTCGACCTCCCCGGGGGTTAGTGGTGGCGCGGCCTCTACGGCGCGGACCACCACCTCCCTCTCGTCGCCGGTCAGTCCGTCGCCGATCACGTCGCTCCGCGCATCTCGCGCGCGGTGCGCTCCGGCGCGACCCCCATGTAGGTCATCGCGTAGCGCATCATGTCGCGCTCGCTGGTGATCGGGACGGTTCCGAACCGCTCCGGACGATCCAGCACCTCCCCCATCACGATCGGCCGGCCGCTGGCCGCGTCGGACAGGCTCACCACCACGTCGCGCTCCCCGCGCATGCTGTACAACGACGTTCGCACGCCGTCGTTGGTCCAGGTGGCTGCTGACATGGTGTTGGTGAAGCGGGCGTCGAGTTCAATCTTCATTGGTGGTGTCCTTCCGGGCAGGTCTCCCCGACCGTCGGTCGTGGGATGTCGGTGCCAGTCCTGATGGGTCTGGCAGGTTGAGGTACTGGAGCAGGGCCATACGTACGACGTCTGAGTTATTGACGCCATCGCGCGCGGCCCGCTCGTGGACGCGGTCCCATATCTCGTCGGAGATGCGGAACGACTTCATGCGATTGCTACCCGTAGTCACCGGGTCATCGTCGCGCATGGGATGCGGCTCGTGTTGAATCTGGCTGCCGGTGGTTGCGGCGCCTAAGCCACGCCGCAACCACCGCACCTACATGCACAGCAGGCAGTTGCATCGGTGGTCCACGTGCGAACATTCGTGCTCGTCGTAGTCGAGCGGGTGCTGGTGCTCGTGGCAGTAGCGCTCACCCGGGTAACCGTGCGCCATGCCCGTGTCGCCCGTGCACCTCTCGGGCTCGTCGCCATAGGCAGTCGTGTAGATACCCGTGCCGTCACCGCGATCCGTGAGCTCGAATAGCGCGCCGCAAGTGAGGCACGACTCATGCCCATCGCTGTCAGTTGAGATGAAGCGGTGCCCGTAGGCAGACTCGACCGTGGTGAACATGTCAGACCTCCTCGTCGTCGTCGTACACGTCACAGAAGTCAGCGAGGATCCCCCGCTGCTGGCATACGTGAGCGCCCACGGCGTAGTCCCATCCGTGGACGTGCTTCTCGTCCTCGCTCGCCTCGTTCAATTCGGCGAAGATGCTCACCGTCAGCCGCTCCGCCACGAGGTAGAGCGCCACCCCTGCAACCTCGGTCATGTCGCGGCAGTCGGTGTACTCCGCCACGTCCTCGTGCCACGCGCCGAGGTCGGTGAACACTGCCCACCGCTCGCCCGTGTAGATGGGCACTGCTGAGTCGGCAACCTCGTGGGCGACGTCGTGCTCATCCTCACCCCCCGGCGATGCGCTCGTGCGCCTCTACGGCGCTCTCAGCGACCGCGAGGAGCCACAGCGCGCCGTCGGTGTCGGTGTCGGTCGGGTGGAGCACGTCAGCGGCCTGTACGTGGGCGTACGGGCTGCGCTCACGGATCTCCGCCCGTGCCGCGTCGTAGGCGGCGCTGGTGCTTGTCGTGGTGGTCATCTCGCGGGGCCTCTCGATCTAGGTGTCATACATCTCGGTTGCCCAACTACACCTCGATGTAATACATCGTGTCAACCCTCAATCTAAACAGGACTAGACCACCCGGCCCAGCACGCTGAGACACGTACCCCATGGGGGTATGACCCCCAGCTCGCCGGCCAGCCCTACCGGGCTGTGATAGCAGTCGAGATCCAGCCACGGTTTCCAGGTCCCTCGAAATAGGCCCATACAGCCCGAAATGGCCCCCCCGCGGCCGATCTGAGGGCCTTATGGCGCCTTCCGGCACCGTTTATCCACCAACGAATCAAAGGCCCTCAGATCGGCTCTCAGGCACCTTCTGAGGGCCTTTGCCGACCATTCATCCGATTCCCCGGAGGATCAATTGACCAACGCATCCCGCAAGGTAAAGCGACGGGCGGCAAGCGCCCCAGCGACCGTTGTCGCCCCTGGCCTGACCCGCAACGACGCAATCGCACAGTTCGTCAGTCTTCGCGAGCATCAGCGGATATGCCACGAGCGCGGATATCACGCGCTCGATGCACGTTTCGACGCAGCGCTGAACAGGCTCGCCGTCGTGCTCGACCCACACGTCTAGAGCACCCCCAACCAACCCCACCACGCAGGGCCCTCTCCACATCGGAGGGGGCCTTTCGCATGCCCCACGAGGAGACCCCACATGACCCACGCCACCACGTACGCCACCGACCGGAGGGAGGTGAGCGCTCATGCCTGACGCAACGATCATTGGTCGGGTTGGGATCAAGGTCGTACCTGACACCGAGGACTTCAAGGCCGATACCAAGGTCTCCCTGGAGGCCATCGAGCGGTCTATCGACCCGATCCAGATCGACTTCGAGGCGCAGATCGAGGATGCCGTCGCGGACGTCCGCAAGGCGATCGACAAGGCGCAGAAGGCAGCGCAGGACGTCACGATCGAGCTGAACGTCGGCTCGGCCTCCACCAGGGCTGCGCAGGCCCGACTCGCCTACCTGTCGCGCACACGGGTAGTGGACCTACTCCCCCAGGTGAACGAGGCCGCATCGGCCAAGGCGCTCGCCTCGCTAGCGGCACTGTCCGGTGCTCGCGGCGTCTTCGACATCAGTACCGACTTCGCCAACTTCCTCGGCAACCTCGACAAGGCCGCACCCAGGATCGGCAAGGCCTCCCTGGCGATCGCGAACCTGTCGTCGCTGGCGCTCTCGTCGGTCTCCAACATGCTGGCCTTCGGCTCGTCGGTGTCGTCCATCGCCGGCAGTGCCCTGGCCCTGCCGGGCATCTTCGGAGGAACCGCACTCGGGCTCGGCGCGACCGTTGCGGTCCTCAAGGACTTCAACCAGCAGATCCCCGGCGTAGGCCAACGGTTCCACGACCTGCAAGACGTCATGTCGGAGAACTTCTACGACCAGGCTGCCAAGCCCTTCGAGTCATTCATCGACACCATCTTCCCGCAGTTCGCTGCGGGCATGGCCGACACCTCGGTGGCCCTCGGCAGCTTCTTCGCCGACTTCGCCCAGGCCAGCGAGGGCTCGCTCAACGGCCAGCTCGGTTCGATGTTCGACGACCTAGCCGACTCCATCGTCATCGCTGGCGAGCACACGGATTCGTTGCTCGGGATCATCGAGAAGCTCGGCGAAGTGGGAGCCGGCAACCTGCCGGCCCTTGCTGACTACGTGGGCGGTCTGTTCGACCAGTTCGACAGCTTCCTCGGCGAGAAGGGCCCGGACGGGCTCCAGGCCTACATCGACAGTGGCGTGGGCGCACTCCAGGATCTCGGCGGAGCCATCAAGGCAGCGGGCAGTCTGTTCGCGGGCCTCTCCCGGGCCGCAGAAGACGCGGGAGGCTCTACCCTCGCCATCCTGCGGGAGACGCTCGAAGGTGCCGCCAGCGCCGTCAACGGGCCCACGTTCCAGGCCGCGCTCTCCGATGTCTTCCGCGCCTCGCACGAGGGCTTCTCGGCCATCGTGGACGCCTCGCGCGAGGAGGCTGAGGGATTCGCACTGCGGCTGTCCAGCGTGCTCTCAGACGTCCTTCCCTCGGCTGGACGCGCTGCCGGCAACCTGCTGTCCGGGCTCTTCAATGCCCTCGACACCGACCGGGTACAGGAGGCCCTGACGGGTCTGTTCGACTCGATCGAGCGGGCTACCGAGGATCTCGGCCCATCGCTCGACGGACTGGCCGAGCACCTGGCCGGAGTCGTGGATATCGCCTCGATCCTCATTGAGACCATCGCTGGCGCGCTCACGCCGATCATCGAGAACCTCGGACCCATCTTCGATGAGGTTGTCACCGCACTCCTCCCGCTGATCGAGACTCTCGGCGACATCACAGTCGTGGCCTCCACCTTCGCAAGCGGAGCTATCGCGACGCTGCCCGCCGGACTCTCCGCTGTCGCCCTCGCCCTCGGCGTGGCCTACCTGGCAGCCAACAAGGCCAAGGTCGCCATGACGGGACTCAGCACCTCGGCCAAGACGCTCAACGAGCGACTGGCCTCCACCTCGGTCGGCACCTTCGCGCAGAACATCTCCACCGTTGCCTCCACGATGCTCACCGCAGGAGCGCGTACCCAGCGTGAGTCTGCGCGCATGCGCACGGCGCTCAAGGGGATCGGTGTCACCGCGGGCAAGGCTGCTGTCGGAGTGGGCGCGGTTGCGCTCGCATCGTCGGATCTCGGGGAGAAGCTCGGAGTCCAGAACACACTCACCTACGGTCTGATCGGCAGCGCCTTCGGACCCTACGGGGCAGCGGTCGGCGCTGCCGCCGGAGCGCTCAAGGACTTCTCGGCCAAGAGCGACGCAGCCAAGGACGCCCAGGTGCAGTTCGCCAAGGCCATCGCCGGGATGGACGGAGCATCGGTTGCGGCCTACGCAACGTCGCTGAGCGACCTCACCGCGGCGACGGACGCCTACTTCGACTCCCTCGGAGACGGGTCCTTCGGTACGCAAATCGCGAAGAGCCTCACCCCGAGCGGCCTCATCACCAATCTGGACTTCATCTTCGGATCCGGCTCCGAGAAGGCCGCGCAGATGACGGCTGCCGCTGCGGATGCTGCCGCAGGGTTGGACGACCTCCAGCTCGCCGGCCGCGATCTCGCGGTGCAGTTCGGGATCGTGCCCGACTCCATCGCCAAGTCAGCGATCACTGTCGGCCAGATGGACGCAGCCTTCCAGGCCGCAGCACCGGCACTCCAGGCCTTCGGGTACTCGGTGGAGGACATCATCGCCGCGGTCCGCGACGGATCCATCCTGGACCTCTACGACCAGCTCGCGACCTACACCGCGGAGATGGACTCCCAGGCCGGCCGTACCAGCAGGCTCACCGAGGCCATCGGACTACTCGACCAGCAGGCCATCAGCGCCTCGGTTTCGGCCGAAGCGCTCAAGGCTTCCCTCGACGCACTGCTGGACCCGCAGATCGGCGCAGAGGCAGCCCTGGACGCCTACAAGGTGGCCTTGCAGGAGCTGGGAGACCAGTTTGACGAGACCGGGCTTGGCTTCCGCGGCTTCGGCGAGGACGCCATCGCCAACAAGGCAGCCACCCGCGACTACATCGCAACCGTCAAGGAACTGCTCGTCGCCCAGGCAGAGAACGGTGCGAGCGCCGGCAAGATTGCCGCACTCGTCGCTCAAGCACGCGAGGAGTTCATCAAGGAGGGCACCGCAGCCGATGGCAGCACGGCCGCGATCGAGGCCCGCGCCAACGCCATCGGGCTCACGCCCAAGCTGGTGCGCACCGTGTTCAAGCAGATCGGCGTGGACCTCTCCCGCAAGCAGCTCAAGGAACTCCAGGGCCAACTGGACAGGCTCCCCGAGACGGTCCGCACGGTCATCTCCAACAAGGGTGTGCCGCAGTCCCTCGCGGAGGCCAAGCGCCTCGGTGAGCGACTCGACCTCACCACCCGCGAGCGCAAGATCCTGCTCTCCCTCGTGGGCGACGCAGAGGTCAACGAGAAGCTCAAGGGCACCCGCAAGGCCGCGGAGAACATCGCCGACGTCACCTACTCGGCACAGCTCGACGCAAAGGACGACGCCAACCCCGTCATCGACAAGACGCAGCTTGCCCTGGAGAGGTACGCGGCCAAGGTCGCCACGGCGACCATCAAGGTCAACGACCAGGCCACCGCCGGCATCAACCGCGTCTCCCAGGCCCTCACCGCACTCAACAACCGCAAGGCGACGGTCTACACCGAGCACCGGACGACGTACACCACCCGCGGCGGACGTCCCAGCACCTCACTGAACGACCCGCTCGGCAGGGTCAACCCCGACGCGCTCTCGCAGTTGCAGAAGGCCTACGCCAAGAACTTCGAGCGCGTGTTGGACCGGATGCAGAGCCAGGCGGACAACGCCTTCGGGAAGCTGCTCAACAAGTTCGAGGACCGGACGCAGAAGGCCAAGCTCCGCGACATGTTCGTGGACGACCTCCAGTCGCTCAAGGGGCTCACCAAGTTCTACGACAGGCTCAACGGTCAGTACGACAAGGCGGTCAGCAAGCTCGCGGCATACCGTCGTGAGCTCAAGGCGTTCAGGGAGCAGGTCTCCTCGACGGTCATCGCGACCGGAGACGTCACCCAGCTTGGCGCCCTCACGTACGACGGAATCGTCCGCGGTCTTGCCGACGCGGCCGAGCGTGCCGAAGAGTTCCAGGCGGTCATCAGCGGTCTCATCAAGGCGGACCTCAACGAGACCACCTTGCAGCAGCTCCTCCAGGCTGGCCCCGAGGCCGGCTTGGCGGTGGCCCAGGCGATCCTCTCCGGAGGTGTCGATCAGGTCAACGAGCTCCAGGAGCAGCTTGCGGACGCCGCTGGCGGAGTCGCCAACGCCGCGGGCACCGAGATCTACGGCGACCTCATCGTGGACGCCGAGAAGGACGTGCAGAAGCTTCTCAAGAAGCTCGTGCCGCTCCAGAAGAAGATCCAGCGGTTCGTCAAGGACCTGATGAAGGCGCTGCGCGAGCAGCTCAAGGCTGACGCCCTCAAGCTCAGTCTCGGCGACATCGTGACCGTCAACATCCCCGGCAACAACGGCGGGGGCAAGGGCCCCGGAGTCAAGGGCTCCCGGATGCAGACGCTCGCCCCCAGTGGGGCCGTGGCGCGTGCGTCCACCGCGCCCGCGACTGGAACCACGATCAACAAGACGCTCATCTACAACGCGGCACCCGGCTCGTCCCTCGGAACCGAGGAAGACCTGTTCGCGGCTGTCGGCAAGGCCCGAGGAGGCTGGCTGTAAGCCAACAGCCAGCGCTAGCACCACGACACAGACGCCCCCACCTCCAGTCGCGAGGTGGGGGCGTTTCTGTCTTTCGAGAGCAACCCTGGCCCTAGGCTCCCGTGCATGAGTTTCGAGAGTGACCTACACCGGCAGTCCGTGGCTACATGGCTCGCCCGCTTGATCGGCACCACCATCGGCATACAACTGCTGTCTGCCGTCATCGCCGTCGTGCTCATCCTTGCCACCGGAGGGACCGACGCCAGCATTGCCTTCCTCCCGTTCATCCTTGGTGCCGTGGCGACTTGGAGGCTGTGGTCCAGCGCTACCGCGCCCATGCCCGACCCCGAGAACTACGGCGACGACTCCGAAGTCTAGCCAGCCGCGTTACCCGCTTACTACCCGGATTGAGAGTGAATCCGGGTAATGCTCGGTTAGCTCAAAGTGAGAGATTCGGGCCAATCCCCGCCTGCTGAGCGGGATTGAGTGAAGAGCCATGAGTTCTAGTGAAGAGGGTGCCTCTACTCAGCGGGTTCGGGGTTCAAGTCCCTGATGCCGTACCACCACGAAGCCCCCGGTCCGCCTCGCGCACCGGGGGCTTCGCCGTTGCCTCACTCGACGGAGATCACGTAGTTGATAGCGGAGCCGCCATCCGCCTCGTAGGACGACAGGACCACCGTGTACGGCGCCCGGACGACCTGCACGACGCTCATGCCGGGGATGTCGGCCATCTCGGGGTCGCCCTCGTAGCCGGCGTCCAGCAGCCGCTGCTCGGCCTCGGCGAGCGCGTCCTCCACGCCGGCATCGACCATCACCAGGACCACGAAGCCCGACGCACCCGCCTGCTGCGACGAGACCGCCTGGATGACGTCGCCGTCGATCAGGGGGACCTGGTCGACGGGGAAGTCGTCGGGCAGAGATCCTCCCGAGCTGAAGCTTCCCTCGTCGGTCTCGACCTTGAACTCTCCCGAGTCCACGTCGAGGTCGACGTCCGCCTCACCACCGGCGGCGTTCTCGATGGCCTTCTCTGTCACCCGGTCGGCGACGTCATCGGCGCTGCAGCCGGAGGCGAGCAGCAGGGTGCAGGCGGCGGCCAGACCCAGCAGGGTGCGAGTCGAGCGGCGGGCACGGGCGGGCATGGTCATGGGAGGTCCTTCTCGGGGCGGCAGGGAGGAGGTCACCCCACCACGGCGCACGGGGTTCGGCCATGAGTAGAAAACACCTACCCGGCCCCTGGGTCCGGCTACGAGGTCGAGGTGGTGCGCACCAGGTCGACGACCCGACGCGCCAGCTCGGGCCCACAGTCCTCCTGCACGAAGTGACTGCCGTCGAGGCGCGCGTGCGGTTGTCCCGCGGCGCCGGGCACGTGCGCCTGCAGCGGCGCATCGCCCTTGCCGAGGATCGGGTCCCTGCGCCCGAAGAGGGTGAGGAACGGTCGCTCGTAGGCCCCGAGGCCCGCCCAGGCGGCCTCGTTGGCCGGCATCGCGGGGTCGTCGCTCGTGGTCGGCACCAGCAGGGGGAACGCCCGCGCCCCGGCGAGGTAGCGGCGGTCGGGGAAGGGTGCGTCGTACGCCGCTCGCTCCGCACGCGTGAGGCGGCGCGCACTCCCGGTGGCCACGATGCGCCCGACCGGGAAGACCGGGGAGAAGCGGGCGAAGGCACGCCAGCCGCGGAACGCCATCGTGGGAGCGACCTGGCCGGCCGGAAGGAACCCGTTGCCGACGACGATCCGAGCGAAGCGTCCGGGGGCGAGCCCGGCGATCCGCAGACCGATCAGCGAGCCCCAGTCCTGGCAGAACAGCGTGATCTCGTCGAGCGCGAGCTGATCGAGGAGCTCGGTGACCCAGTCGACGTGGCGGGCGTAGGAGTAGTCGGCGATGGCGGTGGGCTTGTCCGAGCGTCCGAAGCCGATCAGGTCGGGTACGACGACGCGCAGGCCGGCATCGAGCACCGGGCCGATCATGTGCCGGTAGAGGTACCCCCAGGTCGGCTCGCCGTGCAGCATCAGCACGACGGGGGCATCCCGCGGGCCCTCGTCGACGTACGCCATCCGGACGCCGTGGTCGAGGTCGGCGTAGCGGGGCACCCACGGGAAGTCGTCGAGGCCGGAGAAACGGTGCTCAGGCGTGCGCAGCGTGTCCACCGGCCACAGCGTAGTGGCGCTCGGCCGTCGGCTGCGCAGACAACGGGGCCTGGGTAGGGGACGATGACTCAGGTGAGCCTCTCGCAAGCACCGACCCGCCGAGCGTGGTGCTGCGGCATCGTCGTCGCCGCCCTCCTGCTGTCCGGGCCACTGCCGATCCCGTCGCCGGCCGCGGCTGACGGGCCGGGTCGGCCTGGGGTGAGCTCCGAGACCGAGCAGAGCTCACGCCGTACCTCCGGGCCGGTGGTGGTCCCCGACGCCGGCTTCGGCTTCGCCGACGGCATGAGCATCTTGTCCCTGACCCCCAGCGCCCTCGAGCGCCAGCTGACCGCGGTCGAGCGCGCGGGTGCCACGTGGCTGCGAGTCCCGGTCAACTGGTCGCAGATCGAGCAGCGCAGAGGCCGCTTCCAGTGGACGGTCCTCGACCGAGTCGTCCGCAAGGCCCGACGCCACGGCTTGTCCATCCTGGCCAACATCTCGCAGGCCCCCCGGTGGTCACGGGCGCTCCTGTCGGAGTCGTCTGCCCCGCCCCAGGACCCGAGCACCTACGCCCGCTTCAGTGCCACCGTCGCCAAGCGCTACCGGGGGAAGATCAAGCACTGGGAGATCTGGAACGAGCCCAACCTCAACGGCTTCTTCGGCGGGGTCCGCACCCACGCGAGCGCCCCCGAGCTCTACACCCGCCTTCTCGAGCCGGCCTACCGGGCCATCCACCGGGTCCAGAAGCGCCCGGTGGTCGTCGCCGGGGCGCTGGCGGCAGCGACCAGCTCCTCGTCCTCGTACTCCATGTCGGCCTTCGTCCGACGCATGTACGACGCCGGCGCGCGCGGCTCCTTCGACGCCCTCGCTCTGCACCCCTACATCGGCAGCGGCACCGACGACACCCGACGGCGGGTCAACGCCGACGTACGGCGAGTCCGTCGCCTCATGGTCGAGCACCGCAACAAGCAGTTGCCGATCTGGTGGACCGAGCTCGGCCACTCCACGTGGGTGGGTGGTGTCAGCCCCCAGCGCCAACGGAGCCTCATCCTGGAGCAGCTCGCTGCCGGGGCCGACCGCGCCTACGTCGGCCCGGTCTTCGTGTACGCGATCCGCGACAACGGTGCCAGCAGGGCGGACGTGAGCCAGAACTTCGGGTCACTCCTGAGCCACGACTTCGAGCCGAAACCCTTGTACCGCACCCTGCGTCGCGCCCACCGCGCACGGACTGATTGACCGGTTCTGACACCAGGATCGGCCGACGCCGATACCCTCGGGGGTGGGAGCAGAACTTTCCGGGGAGGGAAGGTCATGGGGATCTTGGGGCGCACGCGCGCCGTCGTACTGGCTGCAGCAGTGGCCGCGGCCACCTGTGCGTCCGCGCACGTGCCCGCGGGAGCCGAGGGCACGTCATCCGGCCCGGGGATCGACCGGGCGATCGCGGGGGTCCAGTCCCGCGACCTGCTGCCCCTGACCGACGCACTGGTACTCCCGAAAGCCGGCTTCGGCTTCGCGGACGGGATGAAGCTGGTCCAGATGAGCCCGGAGGACCTCGAGAAGCAGCTCGAGGCGGTGGCACTCACCGATGCGCGGTGGCTCCGCGTGCCCTTCAACTGGTCCCTGATCGAGTCCACTCGCGGCGTCTATGACTGGAGCCAGGTCGACCGTGTGGTCGACCGCGCCCGGGCGCATGGTCTGGAGGTCCTGGCCAACCTCGCCTATGCGCCGACCTGGGCGCGTGCCTCCCGTACGACGGGCACGGGTCCACCGAGGGCCGGTCGCACGTACGGCGCCTTCGCCGGCGCCGCGACGCGCCACTTCGCCGGACGCGTCGAGCACTTCGAGATCTGGAACGAACCCAACTTCGCGAAGTTCTTCGGGGGGTCGGCGACTCATGCGCACGCCCCCGAGAAGTACACCCGGCTACTCAAGAAGGCGTCCCGCGCGATCAGGGCCGAGAGCCGCCAGGCGGTCGTCGTGGCGGGAGGGCTGGCTCCCGGCACGGACACCGACGAGACCTACTCGATGCCGACCTTCGTGCAGCGGATGTACGACGCCGGGGCGCGGCGCTTCTTCGACGCGATCTCGCTGCACCCCTACACGACCACGTCCCCCGCTTCGTGGGACCGGGTCTACGGCGATGTCACCGAGGTGCGCCAGCTGATGCGCGCCCACAAGAACGGTCGCCGCAAGATCTGGTACACCGAGTTCGGCCACACGAGCCCCCTCGGCGGGCTCTCGGAGGTCGCCCAGGCGGCATGGGTGGTCAAGGAGCTCGCGGCGGCCGCCGCACGCCCCTACGTCGGACCCGCCTTCCTGTACTCGATCCGGGACAGCGGCACCGACCGGACGGACTACGGCCAGAACTTCGGGACGCTGCTCACCTACGACTTCCGCCCGAAGGCGTTGGCGACCGTGCTGTCGGTCGTCGACCTGCTCCCCTGACGGCCACGGCCGCTTCCCCGAAGGGGTGAGTTTCGTCCTGCCGAGGCGATCAGGGCATACCCAGGGCTCGTAGCGGATACGGGAGGGGTGCCCCCTTCCCTTGAGGACTCCCCCATGTCTCGCCGTAGCCAGCTCCCCGGACTGCGCACCGTCGCCTCCGCCACCGGGCTCGTCCTCGGACTCGTCGCAGCCCTGGTCCTGAGTGCCATGGCGATGCCGCCGACCGGCGTCGACCGTGGTGCGCCAACCCCCGGGACCAGCGCATCCGAGCAGCGGGCCGATACCCCGCAGCCGGCAGAGCGGGGACGCAGCCTGGTGGTCCCGCGGGCCGGCTACGGGTTCTCCGACGGGGCTCGGCTCGTGCAGCTGAGCCGCCGCGACCTGCGCCGACAGCTGGACGCTGTCGCCCGCACCGACGCCACCTGGCTACGTGTGCCGTTCAACTGGTCGCACATCGAGTCCCAGCGCGGGACCTACGACTGGAGCCAGGTCGATCGGGTGGTGCGCGCGGCCCGGAGGCACGGCCTCACGGTGCTGGCCAACATCTCCTACGCCCCGACGTGGGCCCGAGCGGCAGAGTCGGAGCCGACCGCCCCGCCACGCTCCGCCAAGACCTACGGGAGGTTCGCCGGCGCCGCCGTCGAGCACTTCGTCGGCAAGGTCCAGCACTGGGAGCTCTGGAACGAGCCCAACCTGGCCTCCCACTACGGCGGAGGGTCCTACCACGCGCGGGCGCCGGAGACCTACACCAAGCTGGTGAAGCGCGCCTACCGGGCGATCAAGAGGCAGGACCGTCGCTCGACCGTCGTGGCCGGGTCGCTGGCCGCCGGGCTGAACAACGACAAGGGTTTCCGGATGCCGACGTTCGTGCGGCGCATGTACGCAGCGGGCGCCGCGAAGTTCTTCGACGCCATCTCGTTGCACCCCTACACCACCGAGTCCGAGGCCTCGTGGAAGCGCGTCTACGGCGACGTGGACGACGTGCGCACCCTCATGCGGCGCCGAGGTCACGCCGAGCGACCGATCTGGTTCACCGAGATCGGCAACTCGACCTCGACCGACGGACCGAGCCAGAAGGAACAGGCCGCGCTGCTGGTGCGGTCGCTCGAGGCGGCCGCCTCTCGCCCCTACGTCGGTCCCGCCATCCTCTACGCGATCCGGGACGGCGGTTCGGACCGCTCCGTGTTCGGGCAGAACTTCGGGACCCTCCTCACCTTCGACTTCGAGCCGAAGCGGATGGCACGAGTCCTCCGCACCAGGTCCTGACCTCACCGCTGCCGGTCCCCGCCAGAGCCCGGCGGTGTTGTGGGTGCGGATCCGGCTAGACTTCGTTGCCTGATGCAACCAACGCCACGTCGAGCCTCCCTGCACCAGCAGCGCGTCACGTTCGTGGTCCTGGCCGTCTCGGTCTCCTCCTTCGCGCTGCTTCAGTCCCTCATCGTCCCGGTGCTGCAGACGATCCAGGTGGAGTACGACACCGACCAGGCCACCGTCACCTGGGTGCTGACGGGCTACCTGCTGTCGGCCTCGATCGCCACTCCCATCCTCGGGCGCATCGGCGACGCCGTCGGCAAGAAGAAGGTCCTGGTCGCCACCCTGCTCATCCTCGCCGTGGGCTCCCTGGCCGCTGCGCTGGCGCCGTCGATCGGCTGGCTCATCGCGGCCCGCGTCGTGCAGGGTCTCGGCGGTGGGGTGCTGCCGCTCTCCTTCGGCATCATCCGTGACGAGTTCACCGACCGGGTCACCGGTGCCCTCAGCGTCATCGCCTCGCTGACTGCGGTCGGCTTCGGCTTCGGCATCGTGATCGCGGGCCCCATCGTCGACGGGCTCGGCTACCACTGGCTCTTCTGGCTCCCGATGATCGTCACGGCCGTCGCCGCCCTGGCCGCACTGCTGCTCGTGCCGGAGTCACCCGAGCGCACCCCGGGCGGCGTCCCGGTGCTGCCCGCCCTGCCGCTGGCGATCACCCTCGTGGCCCTGCTGCTGGCGGTGAGCCAGGGCAACAAGTGGGGCTGGGGGTCGCCCGCCGTCGTCTCGCTCCTGGCGACGTCGGCCGTCGCGGGGGTGGTGTGGGTGCGCACGGAGATGCGTGTCGCCGTACCGATGATCGACATGCAGATGATGCGCCTGCGCGGCGTCTGGACCACCAACGTCATCGCGTTCTTCGTCGGCTTCAGCACCTTCGCGTCCTTCGGCTTCCTGCCGCAGTTCTTCCAGACCCCCTCGTCGGCCGGCTACGGCTTCGACGCGACGATCAGCGAGTCCGGCACGCTGCTCGTGCCGAGCGCGCTGGCGAGCTTCCTGGTGGGCTTCACCACGGCGTGGTTCATCGCCAGGCTCGGCGCACGCCGGGTGATCATGGCCGGCACCCTGATCAGCGCCGCGGCCTTCGCGTCGGTGGCCTTCTTCCACGACGCCAAGTGGGAGCTCTTCCTCGCCACCACCGGGCAGGGCCTCGGTTCCGGTCTCGTCTTCTCGTCACTCGCGGGCGTCGTGATCGCCAGCGTGGCGCGGAGCCAGACGGGTGTGGCCAGCGGCATGAACGCCAACATCCGCACCATCGGCGGCTCCATCGGCTCAGCCGTCATGGCCGGTGTCCTGACCGCGCAGCTCGGACCATCGGGGTTCCCGCTCGAGCGGGGCTACACGATCGGCTTCTGCCTGCTCGCGGTGGGGATGCTCGCCGCGACGGTGGCGGCCGCCTACCTCCCGGACACCCGCGGGGACCGGCCCCACCGCCCACGCCTGGCCGACGCCGACAACGCCGAGCTCGGGCTGCTTCCCGCTGCCCCGGCACCCCAGTAGCCACCGACACAGTAGCCACCGGCGCAGTAGCCACCGACGCGTCGTCCCCAGGAGTCCCGAGGCACGGTGCGCCTCGGGATCACGCGCCCCGTGGTGATGGTCCGGCGGCGGGTCAGCCCCGGATCCGCACCGTCCGGACCAGGTCGCGCTTGATCTGCTTGCCGGTCCAGGCGAAGCGCACCCACTTCCCCTGGCCGAACAGGCGCGTCTGGTCGACCGAGTACGGCGAAGCAGGGTCCTCGTCCTGGCCGTAGGTCAGGATGGTGCGGGTGGACAGCCTTCCCTTCGGCAGGAACGCGATCGACTGGATGTGCGACGAGCCGTAGCTCACCGCGCGGTAGCGCCCGGTGTTGCTGAGCGCGCCGCGCGAGGCCAGGGCGTTGGCGTTGCCGGCCGAGTCGCCCGTGCCGCCACCCAGCGCGATCGGCGGCGCGCCCGGGTCGCCGGCGACCTGGAGCTCACCCCACGGCTTGTCGAAGGGGATCTTCTGCTGCCGCAAGGCGTCGATCGCCTCCTGCATCGCGGTCACGACGGCCGGGCTGGAGGTGTTGAGACCGCGCGGGGTGTTCAACGGGTTGTCCGGGTCGAACTGCACCCGCCACAGCTGGAGGTCGTCGGGCACCCGGGCGATGAACTCCTCGAAGATGTGCGTGCCGACCGAGTCGGTCTCCGAGCGCCCGTCCCATGCCTCGAGGACGGCGCACGCCTCGGTCTCCCCGGTGGCGTCGCAGACGTCGTCCAACGAGCCTCCCTGGCGCATCACCTCGGCTGCGCGCAGCCGGTTGGCGTGCTGGTGTGCGGCCAGCGAGCGCGGCGTCTCCTTGCGCTTGCCCTGCAAGCGATCGATGACGTACTGCGAGACCATCCGGGTGCGCATGGTGCGCTGGCACTCCTCGCACCCGATGATCGTGGCGAAGCCCTCGAGCCGCTCCTCGGGGTTGGGCAGCCAGTAGGAGTCGTTGGCGTTCATCACCCAGTCGCGGCGGATCGCCCGCGGCAGGTTCTGGGGGCCGAAGATGCCCGGGCGCTGGGCGTCGGCGTCGGTGCCCCACGCACACGCGCCCTTCGCCCGGGTGCCGTCCAGGCCGGGCAGCCCGGCGAGCTGGTCCACGAGGGTCCCGACGGGGGTCAGGCACTGGTTCTTCATCGCGTTGCTGACGTGCGGGACGACCGAGTGGTCGGCATACAGCGCGTTGCCCTTGCGGTCGGCCGCGGTCGTGTTGACCCAGGGCATCCCGCCGCCCTTGTCCTGGCGACGCAGGAGGTCGCGCACGTTCTTCGCCTTGCCCATGTCCAAGAAGGTGTCCAGGGTGCGCAGGTGCTCCCCGTTGGCGTCTCGGATCGACCACACGCTGGCCACCGACCACGGCATGAAGGTGGCCGGCGAGTCGACCACGTAGCCGGTCTCGGTGCGGTACAGGTCCTCCCGGACCGTTGCGAGCTTGCCGTTGGGCTTGAGCACCGTGACCTTCACGACCCGGCGCTCCAGCTCCTTCGGACCCGAGCCGGTGACGTACGTCGTGCGGCCCAGCAGCGGGTACTCGTACGGCGTGAAGCGGTACGCCGTCGAGACGGTGTGGCTCCAGGCGACGTCGTTGTTGAAGCCGATGTTGACGACCGGCGAGCCGACCAGCGAGGCGCCGGCGACGTCGTACCGCCCCGGGATCGTGAGGTGCTGCTGGGTGAAGTGGTAGCGGCCGAACCACGGGAAGTGCGGGTTCCCGAGCAGCATCCCCTTCCCGGTGGAGGTCTCTCCCCCGCCGATGGCCGTCGCGTTGGAGCCGAACGGGCTCTCCGGGTCCTTGCCGAGCGCCGTGAGCAGCGCGGCGCGGTCGTCCTCGTCGTAGGCGGCGGCGCGCAACGGGATCTCCGGCAGTCCGGGGTCGTCGAGGTTCGGCGGGTCGGCGTCGACGATCTCCTTGACGAAGACGCCGGCCGAGGCGAGCAGGTTGGCGAGGTAGACGCCGTACCAGACGTCGATGGGCTTGGCGTCGGGGGTGAGGTAGCCGTCGCCCTTGCAGGCGGGGTCGGTCACCTTGTTGGTGCGCAGCCACTTGTTGATGCCCGCGACATAGCCGCGCACCATCGCGGAGGCCTGCTTGCCCGGTCCCGCCTTCGACCTCAACAGCTTCTCGACGACCCTGCGGTTGTGCAGGTCGGTGACGAAGGCGTCGATCTGGAGGTTGGACGCCTCGAGCGTCACGTAGTCGGTGTAGGTCCCGTCGGCACCGAACCAGCGTGACCGCTCACCCCGACCGGTGACGAGGGTGTCGGCGAGGGTGCAGATGGAGGCCTGGGCGGCGCCGTAGCCGCTGCCAAACCCGAGGGAGCCGAAGTTCTTGGCCGTGACGTGGGGGATGCCGTGCTCGGTGAAGCGGATCTTCGCGGCGAAGCGCTTGGTGCCCTTCGGTCTCCGGACGTCGCCCGTCGAGCGGGCGGGGGTGCTGATGGAGGTGGTCGGGGTCCGGGGGTCGGCGGCCTGGGTGAGGGCCGGGGGCGTTGGTGTCGCGCTGGCCGTCGGCGACGTCGCCGCGACGGGGATGACCAGCACGGCGGCGACGGTGCCGACGAGAGGGGTGATGAATCTGCGCATGATCGGCTCAACTACCGACTGTGACGGGCGTTACGGCCGACGCGGCGCCAATCGGCCCGCAGCGCTCACACCGGGCCGGCTCAGAGGTAGAGCCCGGCCGACTCGTCGCCGAGCCGGTCGGCAGCCACGGCGTGCACGTCGCGCTCGCGCATCACGACGTAGACCTCGGCGTTGACCTCGACCTCGGCCTTGTCCTCGGGGTCGAAGAGCACCCGGTCACCGGCCTCGACCGACCGGGCGTGAGGACCGACAGCAGCGACCTTGGCCCACGCCAGGCGGCGGGCGCCCATGGCCGCGGTGGCCGGGATGACGATGCCGCCGCTGGAGCGCCGCTCCCCTGCGTCGACGTCGAGCTCGCACAGGATGCGGTCGTGCAGCATCTTGATGGGCTGCGGGCTCACCGGCGGCTCAGCTGGCGATCTTGCGGACCACGACGAACAGCACGATCGTGCCGACGACGCCGCCGACCGTCTTCAGGATGTTGTCGGTGCGAGGCTCGCCGGTGGCCGCGTCGACGTAGTAGCCCTTGATCGCGGCCACCTCGCGCTTGGCGATCGTCTTGGGCGACGAGCGGTAGAGCAGCTGGTCGATCGTCGTGGCGAGGCGCTCGCGCGTCTCCTCGATCTCACGGGCGAGGTCGTCTGCTTCTTTGCTCACGGGAGCACGCTATCAATCCCCGAGGCCGAGGGTGGCCGCGACCGTGCGGGGATCGAAGCCGAAGGGCAGCTCGAGGCGGTGGCGGCGCATCAGGTCGTCGTCGGTGAGCACGTCGTACGTCGTGCCGTCGGCCACCACGTGCCCATCGCTGAGCACCACCGACCGAGGACACAGCTCCAGGGCGTAGGGCAGGTCGTGGGTGACCATCAGCACCGTCACGTCGAGCGAGCTCAGGATGTCGGCCAGCTCGCGCCGCGAGGCCGGATCGAGGTTGGACGACGGCTCGTCGAGCACCAGGATCTCCGGCTCCATCGCCAGCACGGTCGCCACCGCGACCCGGCGCCGTTGCCCGAACGAGAGGTGGTGGGGCGGCCGGTCGGCGAAGTCCGCCATCCCGACGAGGTCCAGGGCGGTCATCACCCGCGCCTCGAGCGCGGCGCCGCTCAGCCCGAGGTTGGCCGGGCCGAACCCCACGTCGGCGCGGACGGTGCCCATGAAGAGCTGGTCGTCGGGGTCCTGGAAGACGATCCCGACCCGACGTCGGATCTCCTGGACGTGCTCCTTCTCCACGGGCATCCCGCTGACCGAGACCGTCCCGGCCCCGGCGGTGAGGATCCCGTTGAGGTGGAGCACCAGCGTGGTCTTGCCCGCGCCGTTGGGCCCCAGCAGCGCCACCGACTCACCCTGGTGCACGTGCAGGTCGACGCCGGCGAGCGCCTGGTGTCCGTCGGGGTAGGCGTAGGCGAGGCCGCGGACCTCGAGGACGGGGGTGCTCATCGCTTGCCTCGCTGCTTCATAGCGGCATCTTGCCGGTGTAGCCGCGCGAGAGCATCGCCAGGTGCACCCGCTCGCCGCGCTCGTAGGAGCGGATGAAGAGCGCCCCGAACGACTTCGCCAGCACCGGCCAGTGCCGGGGGTTGCGGGCCTCGAAGCCACGCGAGACGCGCGCGACGTGCATCCGGCGCAGCTCCTCGGTGACCACGGACAGGTAGCGGATCATGAAGGCCATGATCTGCACGAGCGTGGTCGGCAACCGCAGCCGCTCCAGCCCCTTGAGCAGGGCCTGTGGCTCGGTGGTGGCCGCCAACGTCAGGCTGGCGATCACCCCGAGCGTGGCGGTCGCGAGCAGGCCGAAGGCCGCCAGCAGTCCCGACTCCGACAGGCTGAGACCGAGCACCTCGACGCGCGGCCCACGAGCCACGAACGGCAGCAGCACGGCGAAGAGGACGAACGGCACCTCGACGACCATCCGCTTGAGGATGTACGTCGCAGGCACCCGTGACAGTCCGATGACGGCCACCAGCACCATCAGGTAGGCGCCGAAGGCCGCGAACCAGTCGTCCGGGGTGGCCACCACCGTGATCATGAAGACCAGCAGCGCGACGACCTTGAGGTGCGCGGGTGCGCGGTGGATCGCCGAGTGAGCGTGGAAGTGCAGCAGGTGGCCGTGCGCCCCGCCCACCGGATCAGGCCGACGTCGAGACGGAGTCGCGCTCGACCTGGGTCTCGGGCGTACGACGTCGTACGACGTAGGTCAGGCCGGTGCCGAGACCCAGGACGACGAGGACGCCGACGACCCCGGCGACCCCCACCGACGCGCGGTCGCTGTCGAGGCCGGCGTCGTAGTCGGCGAGCGGACCGTCGCCGGTCGCGTGGTCACCGGCGGTGTCGATGAAGCCCTTCTCGTCGGCGACGCTCTCCAGCCCGTCCGGGCTGCTGGAGGCGTAGAAGCTGACGACTCCCGCCAGGAGGAGGGCGACCAGGAGGATCCCGCCGGCCACGAGCCTGGTGCTGACCTGCCTCATGCCGCGACCTCCGTGGTGCTGTCCGTGGTGCTGGACTTGATGACGAGCTCGCGCTGCTCGAGCACGCGCCTGGCGCCGTAGACCAGGTCGGGGCGGACCGCGAGGATGCTGCCGACCGCCAGGAACGTGATCGCCGCCTCCCCGATGCCGATCAGGGTGTGGACCCCGAGCATCGCGGTCGCGAGACCGCCGATGGAGATGTCGGCGGTGCCGCCCACGGCGTACAGGGCGACGAAGACGAGCGAGGCCACCGGCACGCTCACGAAGGCACCGACGGCGGCGCACACGGGAACCATCGCGGTCTTCTTGGGCAGGACCACCTGCAGGGCACGGAAGAGCGCCCAGCCGACGACCACCGTCGTCAGGGCCATGAGCACGACGTTGGTCCCCAGGGCGGTGATCCCGCCGTCGGCGAAGAGCAGCCCCTGGACCAGCAGGACGGTGCTGACGCAGAGCACGCCGGTCCACGGCCCGACGAGCACCGCGGCGATCGCGCCGCCCATCAGGTGCCCGCTCGTGCCGGAGACCACGGGGAAGTTGAGCATCTGCGCGGCGAAGACGAAGGCGGCCACGAGGCCGACGAGCGGCGCTGTGCGGTCGTCCAGCTCGTTGCGCGCCTTGCGCAGCGAGACGCCGACGGCGGCCGCCGCCACCACGCCGGTCACCACCGAGGTGGGTGCGTCGAAGAATCCGTCGGGCACGTGCATGGGCGGGCTCCCTGCGTGGGTGGGATCGGGATCAGTACCTTGGGCGCGGGCGTGGTCGAGCTGCTGATCACCCTACGCTGTTGCAAGACGTTCGCAACAACCCCTCGTTCCGGATTGGAGCCCCTTCGATGAGCACCGCACGCCTCGCCGCCGGCGACCCCGCCCCCGACTTCACCCTCACCGACGACACCGGTGCCGAGGTCTCGCTCTCGAGCCTGCGCGGCCGCAAGGTGGTCGTCTACTTCTACCCGGCCGCGATGACGCCGGGGTGCACCAAGCAGGCCTGCGACTTCAGCGATTCCCTCGACTCGCTCAAGGCCTCGGGCTACGAGGTGCTCGGCATCTCGCCGGACAAGCCGGAGAAGCTGGCGAAGTTCCGCGAGAAGGAGAGCCTCACGCTGAGGCTGCTCTCCGACCCCGACAAGGCCGTCATGGAGTCCTACGCCGCGTTCGGCGAGAAGACGATGTACGGCAAGACGGTCCAGGGCGTCATCCGATCCACCTTCGTGGTCGACGAGAACGGCACGATCGAGGTNGCGCAGTACAACGTCAAGGCGACCGGGCACGTCGCCAAGCTGCGCCGCGACCTCGGCCTGGACTGAGGACGGAAGGTCCGGCCCTCCACGGTCACCTGGCGCTCCTGCTCGCGACTGACACAATGAACGCGGCGTCCCCAGCGGGCGCCGAGCCGAAGTGGTGGAATTGGCAGACACGCAGGTTTTAGGTACCTGTGCTCCAGGGCGTGCGGGTTCAAGTCCCGCCTTCGGCACCCGGCACCGGCACCGCATACTGGTCCCGTGAGCGAGCAGAGCCCGTGGGGGCAGCCCCCACCGCCCAGCGGCTACGGACCGTCCTCGGGCAGCCCGGGCGGGACCCCTCCCCCGCCGCCACCGACTCCGCCGGGCGGCTACGGCCCCCCGTCGTACGGCGGACCCCTGGGCCCGCAGGGCCCTCAGGGACCTCAGAGCCCTCAGGGACCTCCACCCCGCAGGCGCAGCACCGCCGCCATCGTCGCGGCCGTGGTCGGCGCGCTGGTCGTCGTGGCGGCCGTCGTGGTGACGCTGGTCGTCACGACCGGGGGCGACGACGCCGGGACCGCCGGGGACGACTCGACGACCTCGGCCACCAGCGACCCCGGCGGAACCCCGTCGGAGAACGAAGGCACCGGATCCACCGAGACCTCCGACCCGACCCCGTCCGACGACCCGCCGCCCAGCACCGAGGGAGCCATCTCGGGTGACGGCTACACCTTCGAGCTGCCCGGCGTCGGATGGCAGGACGCCTTGGCCGAGGCCCAGGCGAGCGGGCTGGGAGCGACCCTGGACTCCATCATCATCCTGGGCACCTCGCTGGACCTCGCGCAGAGCAACATCCTCGTGGAGACCCTCACCTCGGGCGGAGCCCCGGACCTGGAGTCCCTTGAGGGTCAGTGGAAGCGCAACCTCGGTGGCTCCGACGGCGCCGTGCCCGACGACATCGACGACATCACCATCGACGGGGAGCGCGCGATCGGCGTACGGTTCAGCGACCGCGTCAACGTCAACGACTTCGTCATCGACCAGGTCGCCTACCTGACGATCCACGACGGCAACCAGTACTCCATCGCCCTGACCCTTCCCTCGGAGAACGACGCGGTCTCCGAGGACGACTTCGCCAAGGTGCTGGACAGCTGGTCCTGGACGAGCTGAGCCCGAGGCTCGTCACCCGGCGCTGCGGCTGCGCCTCCCGAGACCGACGAAGTGGCCCCGCCGGGAGGTCCCGAAGGGCCACTTCGTCAGGGACTACCGTGCTGCGTGCTCCAGGAAGGCGCTCAGCCGCGGGCCCAGCGCGCGCAGGGCGCGCCCCCGGTGCGAGATCTCGTCCTTCTCCTCGCGGGACAGCTCGGCGGTGGTCAGACCGGGTCGGTCGTCGGCGACGAAGAGCACGTCGTACCCGAAGCCGCCGCCACCGCGGACCTCACGGATCACCCGCCCGTCCATCCGGTCCTCGACCACCAGCTCACGACCGTCGGGGGTGACGATGGCNATCGCGGACCGGAAGTGCGCGGTGCGGCGCTCGTCGGGGACGTCGGAGAGCTGGGCGAGCAGCAGCGCGTTGTTGCGCTCGTCGGACTTGGGCGGACCCGACCACCGCGCCGAGAGCACCCCCGGCATCCCGTTGAGCGCGTCGACGCACAGGCCGCTGTCGTCGGCGACCGTCGTCAGCCCCGTGGCCGTGGCCCCGGCGCGCGCCTTGATCAGGGCGTTGCCCTCGAAGGTCGGTGCGTCCTCGACCGGCTCGTCGTAGGCCGGGACGTCGTCGAGCCCGACGACCGCGACACCGGGGAGGTGCAGGGCGATGATCCGCTCCATCTCCACGATCTTCTTGGCGTTGCGCGAGGCCAGGTGCAGCCGGGTCGGTTCGAGGTCGCTGTCGCTCATCGGGCCCTCATGCGGGGTGTTCATGCGGGGTGCTCATGCTCCGAGGGCCTNCTGCTGCAGGCGCGTCAGGTCGGCGCAGCCCTTCTCGGCCAGGCCCAGCAGCGCGTCCAGCTCGGCACGGTCGAAGGCCGCCCCCTCGGCGGTGCCCTGCACCTCGACGTACGANCCGGCACCGGTCATCACGACGTTCATGTCGGTCTCGGCGCGCACGTCCTCGACGTAGGGCAGGTCCAGGCGCGGCACGCCGTCGATGATCCCGACGCTGATCGCCGACACCGAGCCGGTCAGTGCCCCGGAGACGCCGAGCGACGCGCAGGCGTCGACCAGGGCGACGTAGGCGCCGGTGATCGCCGCGGTGCGGGTGCCGCCGTCGGCCTGCAGCACGTCGCAGTCGAGCTGGATGGTGTTCTCGCCCATCGCCTTGTCGTCGACGATCGCTCGCAGCGAGCGGCCGATCAGACGGCTGATCTCGTGCGTGCGACCACCGATGCGCCCCTTGACCGACTCCCGGTCGGAGCGGGTGTGCGTCGAGCCCGGCAGCATCGCGTACTCGGCGGTGACCCAGCCCAGTCCGGAGCCCTTGCGCCAGCGCGGCACGCCCTCGGAGGCCGAGGCGACGCACAGGACCCGAGTCTTGCCGAACTCCACCAGCACGGAGCCGGCGGCGTGGTCGAGCCAGTTGCGGGTGATGGTGACGGGGCGGAGCTCGTCGTCGGCCCGGCCGTCCTCGCGAGAAGTCATGGTCCGACCCTAGGCCCCCGAAATCCCGATTCCTTGCCCGGGCCGCGTCCGGAGCGGGATACTCGCCCGCGACGCTCGTCACATCGAGTGCAGCAGCACACCGCGGCACAGGGGAGGCCACGTGAGCACGCGCGACCACGACCCCTCGCTCCGGCAGGCGCTCCAGCAGGCGGACCTCGCGATGCGCGACGGCGCCTACGTCGCCAGGATCATCCCGCTGCTGGGCCGGCTGATGAAGATGTACTTCCGCTCCGAGGTCCGTGGCGTCGACGCGATCCCTGCCGAGGGCGGCGCCCTGATCGTCTCCAACCACTCCGGCGGCCTGATGCCGATGGACGTCCCGATCCTGGCGGCGGCCTTCGTGGACGAGTTCGGACCCGACCGTCCCCTCTACGTCCTGGCCCACGACCTGCTCTTCACCGGCGCCGCCGGCCCGGTCATGCGTCGTTGCGGCTTCATGCCCGCCACCCGCGAGAACGCAGCCGCCATCCTCGACTCCGGCGCCGTGACGATCCTCTTCCCGGGTGGTGACCACGATGTCTTCCGCCCGTCGTCGGCCAAGAACACCATCGACTTCGCGGGCCGCACCGGCTACGTCCGCACGGCGCTGCGCAGCGGGGTGCCGATCGTGCCGGTGGTCAGCATCGGCGGTCACGAGGACCAGCTGCACCTGTGGCGCGGTGAGATCATCGCCAAGCTGCTCCGCCTCGACTCCCTGCTGCGTACGAAGTACTTCCCGATCTCCTTCGGCTTCCCGTTCGGCCTGACGGCCGCCTTCCCGCCCAACCTGCCGCTGCCCACCAAGATCGTCACCGAGGTCCTCGAGCCGGTGGACGTGGTCGCGGAGTTCGGCGAGGACCCCGACGTCGCCGCGGTCGACGTGGAGATCCGGCGCCGCATGCAGGCCACCCTCGACGAGCTCGCCCACGAGCGACGCTTCCCCGTGATCGGGTGAGTGGTCGGATGACGAGGCTCCAGCGGCTCCTGGCCCGGCTCCGGACCCAGCTGTGGGTGATGAGCACCCTGGTGCGCAGCGGCATGCTGACGCTGCTGCGCCCGGACAAGTACGTCGGTATGGCCCGCGTCGTGCGCACCCAGGGCACCAACGCCACGACCGGCCTGGCCATGGCGGCCGTGCGACGACCGCACGCCGTCGGCCTGGTCGACGAGCGCGGGTCGTTGACCTGGCGCGAGCTCGACCAGCGCTCCGACGCGCTCGCGGTCGGCCTGCGCGCGGCCGCGGGTGGCCAGGACGTACCGACCGTGGCGCTGCTGTGCCGCAACCACCGCGGGTTCGTCGAGACACTCAGCGCCAGCGCCCGTCTCGGCGCACAGGCCCTGCTGCTCAACACCGGCTTCTCCGGTCCCCAGCTGGCCGACGTCATGGTGCGCGAGTCCGGCGCCCTGATCGTCTACGACGAGGAGTTCGCCGGTGTGGTCGCCGACGCCCGGGCCCGCATCCCCGGGCTGGTCGAGGTGGTCGCCTGGCAGGACGATCCGACCCCGTCGGTCGACGGCAGCGACGCACCACTGAGCGTGGAGGCCCTCGTCGCCGCCCACGCGGGCCGGCGCCCTCCCGTCCCGGACACCCCCGGTCGCGTCATCCTGCTCACCTCGGGCACCACCGGGACGCCTAAGGGCGCCAAGCGCGGCGGTGGCGGCCCGGACGAGCTCGCCGCGACCCTGACCGCCGTCCCGTGGAAGGCCGAGCAGACCGTGGTGGTGGCGGCCCCGATGTTCCACGCCTGGGGCTTCGGCCAGCTCGCCATCGCCGGCACGATGACGTGCACCGTCGTGATGCGCCGCAAGTTCGACCCCGAGGTCACCCTGGCCCTCGTCGACGAGCACCGCGCCAGCGGGCTGGCCGTCGTCCCGGTGATGCTCGAGCGCATCGTCGACCTGCCTGCCGAGGTTCTCGACCGCTACCGCCTCGAGAGCCTGCGGTTCGTCTCCGCCAGCGGCTCACGGATGCGCCCCGACGCGGTGATCGCGTTCATGGACCGCTTCGGCGACGTCGTCTTCAACGCCTACAACGCCACCGAGGCCGGCCAGATCACCGTCGCCTCCCCCGCCGACCTGCGTCACGCCCCCGACACCGCGGGCCGGGCGGTGCGCGGCACCCTGCTGCGTATCGTCGACGACGCCTGGCAGCCCGTCGAGGTGGGCCAGGTCGGCCGGATCACCGTCAAGGGCGCCTCCGAGTTCGACGGCTACACCGCCGGTGACACCAAGGACTCGGACCCCTCGTCGGCCGGACAGGGCTTCATGGTCTCCGGCGACGTCGGTCGCCTCGATGCCGAGGGACGCCTGTACGTCGTGGGCCGCGACGACGAGATGATCGTCTCCGGTGGGGAGAACGTCTACCCGCTGGAGGTCGAGAAGACCCTCGGCGAGCACCCGTCGGTCCGCGAGGTCGCCGTGATCGGCGTCGACGACGAGTCCTACGGCCAGCGCTTGGCGGCGTACGTCGTGCTCGTGCCGGGCGCCACGGCCGGACCCGACGACCTCAGGGCCCACGTCAAGGCCCACCTGGCCGGCTACAAGGTCCCCCGGGACGTCGTGCTGCTCGACGAGCTGCCGCGCAACGCGTCGGGCAAGGTCATGAAGCGCGAGCTGACCGCGTGAGTCGGCCCGGCGTGGAGCGGATGGACGGCGCCGACGCCGGGTTCCTCTACATGGAGACCCCCTCGCAGCACATGCACACGCTGAAGATCGCGGTGATGGCTCCCAACACCGACCTCACCTTCGACTCCTTCCGGTCCGGGGTACTGGCCCGGCTGTCCCGGCTGCCGCCGCTGCGGCGCAAGGCCGTGCCGGTGCCCTGGCAGCTCAACCACCCGGTGTGGGTGACCCAGCGACGCGTCGATCCCGCGCGGCACTTCTTCCGCCACGACGTCGGCGGCCGCGGGTCCCGCAACGACCTGGAGCGACTGATCGGCGAGATCGCCTCCACCCCCCTGGACCGCTCGGTCCCGCTGTGGGAGCTGCACCTGTGCGAGGGCCTCGCCGACGGGAGCTCGGCGATCGTCGGCAAGATGCACCACGCCCTGGCTGACGGCATGGCCGCCAACGCCCTGCTCGGCAACGTCACCGACGTCGCCGGGTCGGAGGCCTTCCTGCCCCGCGAGGCCCGGGCCGCGACCCCGGCGGCCACCGACGAGACCCCGGACGGTCCGGCCCTCGTGCGGTCGGCGCTGCTCGACGCCGTCGTGCAGATCGCGTTGATCCCGGCGCTCCTCCGGCGCACCCTCATCGGCCTGCGCTCGATGCTGCGCTACCGCCGCACCGAGCGGCCCGACGTGCCCCGTCCGGTCCTGGATGCCCCGCGTACGTCGTTCAACGGGGCGTTGACGCCGCGACGCAGCTTCGGCACGGTCACGCTGCCGCTCGCCGACCTCAAGGCCGCCCGCACGGCTCACCCCGGCGCCACCCTCAACGACGTCGTGCTGGCGATCGTCGGCGGCGCGATGCGGGCCTGGCTGGACGAGCGCGGCGAGCACCCGAGTGCCCCGCTGATGGCCGGGGTCCCGACCGCCACCGACCCCGCGGGCGCCGTCCCCCGTCTGCACGGCAACCGCGTCTCCAACCTCTTCACCTCGCTCGCCACCGACGTCGACGACCCGCACGAGCGCCTGCGCGCCATCTCGCGGATCACCGTGCACTCCAAGGAGATCCAGCGGCAGCTCGGGCCGCAGATGCTCACCGAGTGGACCCAGTTCACCCCGCCCGCGCCGTTCAGCGCCTTCATGCGGCTCTACTCGCGACTGCGGGCCGCCTCGTGGCACGCGGCCCCGTTCAACGTGATCGTCTCCAACGTCCCGGGACCGCGCGAGCCCGCCCACATCGGCGCGGCCGAGCTGGCCGACCTGTTCTCGGTCGGGCCGATCCTCGAAGGGATCGGCCTCAACGTGACAGTCTGGAGCTACGTGGACCGGATGAACTTCTCCCTCCTGACGTGTCCCGACCTGATCGACGACCTCGCCCCCCTGACAGCGCACTTCCGACCGGCCCTCGACGCCCTCCTGGCCCCGGCCCCGACCGAAAGGTGACGCAGATGTTCCGGATCTCCCGCCGCCACCGCAGGCTGACCTACGAGGCCGCCCAGCACGCCTTCCTCCTGGCGACCTACGTGCCGCGACGTCTCACCATCGCCGGGCTGGCGTACGGCGCCCGGCGGCTGGTCACCCTGCCCGAGGTCGCCTCGGTGCCCGAGGGTCGGATGGTCGATGTCCCGGGCCGTGGCCGGATGTTCGTGGCCGACGTCCCCGGCCCCACGCCCGAGGCCCCCACGGTGGTGCTGCTCCACGGACTGGCGACCACTGCCTACCTGTCGTGGTTCGCCGCCCTGGGCGCCGTCGCCGAGCACTACCGCGTCGTCACCTTCGACCTGCGGTGGCACGGCCGCGGACTGCGCGGCGAGTCGTTCCGGCTGGCCGACTGCGCCGACGACGTGGCCGCCGTGCTGGAGCACCTGGGGATCGAGCGTGCCGTGCTCGCCGGCTACTCCCTGGGGGGCGCCGTCGCGCAGGAGACCTGGCACCGTCACCCCGAGAAGGTCAGCGGCCTGGTGCTCTGCTCGACGTCGGGCTCCTGGGCCGTGGACCGCGGGGAGCGGCTCTTCTTCCCGGTGCTCGGCGCGGCCATCACACCCCTGTCCCGGCTCGCGGTCGCCGCCGTCGAGCGTCGCTCCGCCTCGCTGCCGGACCTCCCGTCCTTCGACACGACCCACCTGACCTCCTGGGGCCTGGCCGAGCTGCGCAGCACCAGCGGCTGGACGACCCCGCACGTGATGGCCGAGCTGGGACGTTTCGACTCCGCGGCGTGGATCGGCGAGGTGGACGTCCCGACGGCAGTGGTCGTCACCGAGCGCGACGGTGCCATCCCCGCCGCCCGCCAACGTGCCCTCGCCGCAGCCATCCCCGGCGCCGTCGAGCTGAGCTCACCGGGCGGGCATGCCTCGCTCTTCCTCGACCACGAGCGCTGGGGCCTGGTCTTCCTGGACGCCCTCGAGCGGGTCGCCGCCCAGCTCCCGACCTCCGGTCGCCTGGCCGGCTGACGGGCCCGCCGACCGTACGGCGGTGCTCCACAGGGCGCGCGCCGCCAGGGGGCCGAGGTCACGGGCGCGCCTGCCCACCCACGGGCCGCCCTCGACCATCACCCACGCCGCGTCCCGGCGCCAGCTGCGCGCCAACCCACCGGCCGGCTCCAGCGACGGTTCCCGCACCCGGAACCCGCGGTCGGCGAGCAGCGTGGCATAGGCCCGTGCCAGTGCCCGGTGGCCACGCTCGGAGGGGTGCAGGCGGTCGACCGACCAGCAGCCGCGGTCGAGGATCTCGGGGCACCGGTCCAGGTCCAGGCGCACGCCACCGAACCGTTCGTGGACCTCGTCGTAGGCGGCGTTGACCGCGGCCAGCCGCGCGCTGAGCGGACGCCGTACGAGCTCGGGCAGACCGACCAGGCTCGGGTGGTCGTGGTAGCGGATCGTCACCAGCAACGCCCCGACGTCCGTGAGCGCCTCGGCGCACGCGAGCAGGTCGCGCCGGGTGCGCTCGGCGTCCCACGTGGCCCGCAGCGTGTCGTTGACCCCGACCAGCATCGTGGCCACGTCCGGCCGGTGGGCCACGGCGTCGGCGAGCTGGTGCTCCCGCATCTGGCTGGTCGTGCACCCGCTGACCGCGGTGTTGCAGTAGGACACGTCGTAGGCCGGCGCCAGGGCGTCGACCAACAGGCGCGACCACCCACGCCAGCCTCCCGGCACGGGGTCACCGATGCCGACGGTCGTGCTGTCTCCGAGCGCTGCGACCCTCAGGTACGTGGACACGGGTCAACGGTGGCGGCCGGGGCTACGCCCACGCCTCGCTCACGTGTCGTGTCCCGCAACGTGAGGTGAAGGCCACGCGTCAGCCTCCCGGTGAGCGCCCACGCCGGGCTACTTCACCTCGGCCCGCAGGATCCGCAGCACACCCAGCGTCAACGGGATGCCCAGCCACAACGCCCCGGAGGTGAGCAGGTGGCCCCACTCGATGCCGGAGAGCGAGAGGTCGTAGAGCGGGCCCTGGGCGAACTCGATGTCGATCCAGGGACGGATGTCGGCGAACGTCTCGAAGTTGGCGGCCAGCACGGCGAAGACCGAGACCGGGATCACCCGGTAGGCCACGAAGACCACGATCGAGGCCGGGGTGTTGAGCAGCAGGCACGCGATCGCGAAGCCGAGGCTCATCGCCAGCACCTGCGTGACCAGGAAGCCACCGAGGAAGGCTCCGCCCAGGTCGAACGACGTCTGCTCGGACTGCACGACCTGGCAGATCAGGGCGCACGCGAGCCCGATCACCACGGCGGTGACCACCGCGACCAGCGTCAGCACGATGCCGGTGAGGTACTTGGCCAGCAGCACCCGCGAGCGGCGCGGCTCCAGGGAGAAGGTGACCATCGCCGTGCGCTGGGTCCACTCGCTGGTCACCAGCATGATCGCCAGCACCGGGAGCACCACCGCGGTGATGTAGCTGGCGAAGAACGCGTAGTCGCCGGCCGACGACTCGCTGCCCTCGATGAGGACGATGAGGAGCAGACCACCCTCCACGATGATGATCAGGATGGCGATCGCGGCGACCAGCCAGAAGCTGGCCAAGGTGTCGACCGCCTTGCGCAGCTCGACCTGCACCAGGCGCAGCAGGGGCGTGGGCTCGCTCGCCCCGACGTCGAGCCCGCGGGGGGCAGCCGCGGGCGGGGGCGGTCCGTAGGCGTTCATCGCGGGGCTCCTGGGTGCTGGCCGGGCTGGCCGGGGTGGGTCTGCGGACCGGGCGGACCGGGCGGGGGCGGTGGGGGTGGCGGGCCACCGGGCGCGCCGTACGGCGACCGCTCCCGCTGGGTGCCGGAGGTGAGCTCGAGGAAGAGATCCTCCAGGCCGCCCTCGACCGAGCGCAGGTCGGTGAGGACGATCTGGTGCTCCGCGGCCACCCGGCCGACCTCGACGCTCTCGCACTGGGCGGTGATCCCGTCCGGTCCCCGGGTGAGGGCGACCCCCCGCTGGTGCAGGGCGCCGGCCAGCCGGTCGTCGTCGAGGGAGGAGACGGTGGTCGTGGCGCTCCTGGTGTGCTGGTTGCTCTGCAGCAGCGACTTCTTGTCCCCCTGCGCGACGATCCGGCCGTGGCCGATGAGGATCATCTCGTCCGCGATCAGCTCGACCTCGTTGAGCAGGTGGCTCGACAGCAGCACGGTGCCCCCGCGGTCGGCGTACCCCTTGAGCAGGCCACGCATCCACCGGATGCCAGCCGGGTCCAGGCCGTTGGCGGGCTCGTCCAGGATCAGCACCTCGGGGTCGCCCAGCAGGGCGTGGGCGATGCCCAGGCGCTGCTTCATGCCGAGCGAGTAGTTGCGCAGGCGCCGCGTCGACTCGTCGCCGGTCAGCGAGACCAGGTGCAGCATCTCCTCGACCCGCGCCTTCGGCAGTCCCATGCTCAGCGCACCGAGCGTCAGGATCTCGCGGCCGGTCCGTCCGCCGTGCTGGGCGCCGGCGTCGAGGAGCACGCCGACGTGACGTCCCGGGTTGGGGATGTCGGCATAGCGGTGCCCGCCGATGGTGGCCGTGCCGGCGCTGGCCGCGGTCAGGCCGACCAGGATCCGCATGGTCGTGGTCTTTCCGGCCCCGTTGGGACCCAGGAAGCCGGTGACCCGACCGGGCTGGCAGGCGAAGCTGACGTCGTCCACGGCGGTGAAGGTGCCGTACCGCCGGGAGAGGTGCTCGACCGTGATCATGGGCGCCACTCTGCCCTACGCGCCACCGCTAAAACTCGTAGGTCGCTCCCGCGGAGGCGAGCTCGACCGGACCGGAGTACGCCGTGCGCGCCTCGGCCATCATGGCGTCGCGGTCGAACCACGGCGGCACGTGCGTGAGGACGAGACGACTGGCCTGGGAGCGGGCGGCCACCGAGCCGGCGTCGACGCCGGTGAGGTGGATCCCGGGAGGGTTCTCGTCGGTGTCACGGAACGACGCCTCGCACAGCAGCAGCCGCACGTTGGCCGCGATCCGGTCGAGGCCCTCGCACGGCGCGGTGTCGCCGCTGTAGCCCATCGTCGAGCCGCCGGCGCTGATCCGCATGCCGTAGGCCTCGATCGGATGGTCCACCGGGATCGGCAGGATCGTGAACGGGCCGATCGTGAACGGGCCGTCGTAGGTGTGGAAGTCGAACTCCTCGGTCATGCCGGGGTCCTCGGGCAGCTCGTAGGCCCGCGCGACCCGCTCGGCGGTGCCGGCGGGGCCCCACACCGGGATCGGCGGCTGCGGCCCCGTCGGGTGGTACTTGCGCATCACGTAGTAGCCGCACATGTCGAGGCAGTGGTCGGCGTGGTGGTGGCTGATCAGGACGGCGTCGATCGAGAGCGGGTCGACGTAGCGGTGCAGCTGGCCCAGGGCGCCGTTTCCGAGGTCGAGCAGGATCCGCCAGACCCGCTTGTCGTCACCGTCGCCGACGTCGGCCTCGAGCAGGTAGCAGCTCGCGGGCGAGTCCGGCCCCGGGTAGGACCCGGAGCATCCGACGATCGTGAGCCTCATGCCTGCTGCCTCCCTCGACGCCGATGCTCTGACGAGGAGGCGACCACCTCGTGCCCTCCCGCTCGTGGGTGCACGCACATGAGTCTCGACCGGGGCACAAGAGCCAACGGTACGCGGTCGAGGGGACCTCGCGCAGCGATGCCCTCGCCCCGGTCGAGACAGGGGCCCGAGCTCAGCGCTCGCCGTCGAGGGTGTAGCAGCTCACGCGTGCGTTGGCGTACACGTAGGTGTCGCTGTCGGGATACGACGCGGTGGCGGCGAAGGCGCCGTTGCCCTTGAGCACCTGCTTGGGTCGGGTGACGACCGAGTCGAAGGGCAGGTCGAACACGTCCGGGTCGCTCTTGGTCGCCGACAGTGTGATCTCGGCCTGGGTGGGTACCGAGTCGTCGTCGTTGAGCGCCGCGAACGACCACTGCACCCAGCGGCAGGAGGTCGGCACGTCCGAGGCCCAGGTGACACCGTTGTAGAGGGTGCCGGTGAACTGGCCGCGCCAGTTCAACAGGTAGGTGAAGAGCTGTCCGCCGATGGTGACGGTGTCCTCGGTCCGGTAGTTGAGCGCATCGAGCTTCACCGTCTTGTAGGCGAACAGGTTCGCGGAGGCTCGCTTGATCGTGGCGCCGCCGCGCTTGCGCTGCACCGCGAGGCTGTAGGTCCACTTCCCGATCTCCGGGGCGCGCAACGACGCCTTGCCCTTGTTCTTGCCGAGCTTGCGGACGTCAGACCAGTCGGCGAAGGCCGAGTCGCGGCGTTGCAGCACCAGGCGCGTCTTCTTCGGCCGCTTCTTGACCTTCCACTTCACGGTGAACGTGTCCTTGCCCTCCAC
The DNA here is from genome assembly GCA_002698575.1 of Pimelobacter sp. Taxonomy (GTDB): domain Bacteria; phylum Actinomycetota; class Actinomycetes; order Propionibacteriales; family Nocardioidaceae; genus Nocardioides. The sequence continues at coordinate 35,206 of NZZG01000154.1, forward strand.
CTTGTTCTGGAGGATCTTCAGACTGACCTTCGGCTTCTTGGCCTTCTTGGCCGCCACGGGGACGTCCGAGGCAGGGGCGGCGGTCGCCGACGGGGTGCTGAGGGCGACCAGGCAGCCCACGGCCAGGACCAGGGCGGCGACGAGGGAGACGAGTGCGCGGGGAGCGCTGGGACGAGAGGCATCAGCGAGCATGGGAGACTCCTTGGAACGACAGCTGGTTGCATGACCCGAGACCGCTCCACGCTAGACGAGGCTAGGCCGTGCTGCAGCGCTTCCGCCCATTCCTCGGAGGCTAGGGAAGCCGTCCGGCGAACTGGGTGGCCGCCACCATCTCAGGTCCGAGGAAGCGGCGTCCGATGGTCTCGAACTCCGCCGGCGACCCGGTGGTCACGAAGCGGTACGTCGGTGCCCCGGCGGGATGGCCGCCCGCGTCGACGGGGCGCATCAGTCCGGTGTCGGCGAGCATCTTGTAGACGTCCTTGGCGCACTCCTCCGCGCTGCTCACCAGCGTCACCCCGTCGCCCATGACGTAGGAGATCACTCCGGTGAGCAGGGGGTAGTGGGTGCAGCCGAGGATCAGGGTGTCGACGCCGGTCTCGGTGAGCGGGTCGAGGTAGGTGTGGGCGAGGCGGATGAGCTCGTCGCCACCGGTCACGCCGGCCTCGACGAAGTCGACGAAGGCCGGGCAGGTGCGCGTCGACAGCTGCAGGTGGGGCGCGGCCGCGAAGGCGTCGTCGTAGGCCATCGACTCCGCGGTGGAGGCCGTGCAGATGACCCCGATCCGCCCGTTGCGGGTGGCGGCGACGGCACGACGCGTCGCCGGGTAGATGACCTCCACGACCGGTACGTCGTAGCGCTCGCGCGCGTCGCGCAGCATCGCACCGCTCGCCGAGTTGCACGCGATGACCAGCGCCTTGACCCCCTGGTGCACCAGGTGGTCCAGGCACTCCAGCGCGTACTCGCGGACCTCCGCGATCGGCTTGGGCCCGTAGGGCTGGCGCGCGGTGTCGCCGACGTACAGCAGCGACTCGTGGGGCAGCTGGTCGATCACCGAACGGGCCACGGTGAGCCCGCCGAAGCCGGAGTCGAAGATACCGATCGGCGCTTCACGTTGCTCGGCCGTGGGCCGGCCCTCGGCGCGACTCGGTCGCGGCGACTGCGTCAGGTGCACGGACCCAACCTACGGCCTCCGCGGGCACCCGGGGCGACGTAGGGTGCCTCGGGTGGTCCTCGTGCGCAGCATCACCTCCGTCGTCCTGGTCGCCGTCCTCGGCACCGCCCTGCCGATCGTGCTACCGGTCCTCGCGCCTGTCGTCGCCGGGCCGGCCGCGACCGCGGCGCAGCCCGTGGTCCCGATGAGCCCCGGGCGCCCCGACTCCCGGGTCCTCGCCGCCGACCGGCCCGACCCCCAGGTGCTCGCGATCTCGATCGACGCGTTGATGCCGCGCGCCGTCCGGCGGCTCGGCCGCGACCGGGCACCCAGCCTGTGGCGCCTGCTCGACGAGGGCGCCTCCACCCTCGAGGCCCGCACCCAGGTCGAGCTGACCGTGACCCTGCCCAACCACACCAGCATGGTCACCGGGCGCCGGATCCGGGCCTCCAGGGGCGGGCACGGCGTCACCTGGAACGACGACGCGCCGGGGCGCCCGCCGACCGTCCAGGCCGCCGCCGGCCACGACGTCGCCTCCCTCTTCAGCACCGCCCACGCAGCCGGGCAGAGCACGGCACTCTTCGCCACCAAGACGAAGTTCTCGCTCTTCCAGCGTTCGTGGCCCGACGGCCTGGACCGGGTCACGATCAAGGAGGAGAAGGACGCGGTCGTGGTGCGCAAGGTCGTGCGCGACCTGCTCAGGCGCGACCGCGGCGTCACGTTCGTGCACCTCGGCGCCGCCGACAAGGCCGGTCACACGAAGGGTTTCATGAGCCGCGGCTACCTGCGCGCCGTACGGCGGCTCGACGGCCTGCTCGGCACCATCCTCGACGCCGCCGACACCGACTCCCGTCTCGACGACCTGACGATCATCCTGACCGCCGACCACGGCGGGGTCCCCGGCACCCGTGACCACGGCGACGCCCGGGCGCTGGACGACTACCGGGTGCCGTTCACGGTCTGGGGGCCGGGCATCTCCCCCGCGGACCTCTACGACCTCAACCCCGGCTACCGCGACCCCGGCAGGAGCCGACCCGGCCTGAAGGGCAAGCAACCGGTGCGCAACGGCGACGTGGCCAACCTCGCCCTCGGTCTCCTCGGGCTGGACCCGGTGCCCGGGAGCAGGTTCGGCGTCCGCCGGTCGTTGCTCGTGACCGCCGCCGACTGACCGCCCGACCGCCCCCAGCAGACCCGTCGCGCCCGCTCGCGGCTCGCGACGAGGTCAGCGCAGCTCTGCGGCCGTGGGCCACGGGTTGAGCCGACATCCCTGCGTGCCCTTCGACTGCTGCATCATCACCGGCGCGAGCCGACCCGCTCCCGGGCACGAGGCGTGTCCCTTGCCGAGCCAGTGGCCGGTCTCGTGGTTGACGACCATGTGCCGGTAGCCGCGCAGCGACTTGCCGGCGTCGTTCCACGTCGGAGTCGCCTGCTGCCAGCGGGTCTGGTTGATGATCACGTAGCGCCCGACCCGGCACGAGTACGTCGAGCTGCACTGGCTGGAGAAGCTCGGCACCGTGCTCGCCTCGGCCAGCACCAGGGAGAACGACCCTCCCTGGGCGACCCTGCTGAACTCCACGCCCTTGCCGCGCCAGCCGCGCGGGTCGTCGAAGGTCTGCTGCGAGAGCCGGGCGAACAACTTCTTGTCGGCGGTGATCGTGCCCCGGGTGATCACCGAGTAGGTGACCTTGCGTCGCACGTCGACCCGGTGCTTCACGCGCGGTCCCACCGAGGACGTGGCCCGTGCGGGGCGGTACCCCTCGACGTACGAGGTGACCTGCACGCGGACGCGGTGCCCGACGTCGCGGGGGGCGAAGCGGTAGCGGCGCGACGTCGCGCCCCTGATGGGCTTGCCGTCGCGCAGCCACCGGTAGCGGACCCGGTCCGGCTCGACGCGCCACCGACCCTGCGTCGCGGTGACCGCCCGGGTGAAGCGAGGCACCCCGCGGACCGTCGGCTGTCGCCGGTTCACCTGGGTGCCGCGCCGGACCTTCGCGCTGGGCTCGGAGGTGGCTGCGACCCGGCCCGCCGCGGCGCCGTCGGGGTGGGTCGCGGTGACCACGACGCTGAGGCGGTGCCCCAGGTCGGAGGCGCGCACGGCGTAGCGGTCCTCGCGAGCCTTGCCGATCGGCGTCCCGTCGCGCAGCCAGCGGTAGGTCAGGGTGACACCCTCGGGGGCCCACTCCCCCGGGTCCGCGGACAGGGTCCTGCCGAAACGAGCCACGCCGACCACCGCGGGCGGCGTCACGTTCGCGACCTCCCCGTCGACGTCCCCGCCGGCCTCCCCGTCGGCCTGGGCGCCGGCCTTGCCGTCGGCCTGGGCGCTGCCCGGCGCGGCCACGGCAGCCGGGAACGCTACCGCCGGGGCCGCGGTCAGAGCGACGGTCAGGGCGGCGGACAAGACCAGGGTGGGGATCACGGCGCGCATGCGGTCACGGTAGCCGCGCGAGCGGCCCGTGGTGGACGATGACGCCATGAGCGCACTGTCCGACCTGCTGGCCGATCCCGCCGCCTGGAAGCAGCAGGACGCCCTGGTCGACGCGCTCGCCGCCGAGCTGGGTCTCGACGACGACTCCGCGGCGCAGATCGCGGAGACCCTCGCCGACAACGAGCACGCGCGCACCACCGGCCTCGACCACCTGTGGCAGCTACGCGAACGCATGTCGACGGCCCAGTCCTTCGCCGCCATGGGCGACTTCGACTTCCACCTCGCGACGAACGTCAACACCTGCTCCGACGAGCTGTTCCGCATCTACGGCTACGACCCTGGCGCGATCGATCCGTCGTACACGCTGTTCTACGAGCACGTCCACCCCGAGGACCGGGAGACCGTCCGGGCGGCCTACCAGCGCTCCCTCGCCACCGGGGCGCCGTACGAGATGGTCGAGCGGATCCGGCGGACCGACGGCGAGCTCCGCTACCTGTGGACCAACGGCGAGGTGATCCGCGACGCAGACGGCAAGCCGGTCCGGATGCGCGGCACCAGCATCGACATCACCGAGCGGGTGCTCACCGAGCAGGCCCGTGCCGAGGCGGCGCTGCGCCTGGGCGACGCAGGGCTGCGGCGCCGGCAGGCCTCGGAGATCAACGACAACCTGGTCCAGGGACTCACCGCGGCGATCTACGCCCTCGAGCTCGACGACACCGAGCGGGTCGGCGGCTACCTGCGTCAGACGTTGGCCGCGGCGAGCCGGATGATGACCGACCTGCTCGAGGAGCAGTACGACGAGCACGACGACCGTGCCCTGGTGCGCTCGGCCCCGGCCAGCCTGGACGCGGGCCAGGAAACGGGCCGCGACAAGGGCCCCGCCACGGGCGGCTGAGGACCGCGATGCACGGGGGTCGTCAGGCCCAGAGCTGGCCCTCGAGCCGGTCCTCGGCCTCGTCGACGGTGCCCTCGTAGGCGCCGGTCGACAGGTACTTCCACCCGCCGTCGCACACGACGAAGGCGATGTCGGCGCGCTCGCCGGCCTTGACGGCCTTGGCCGCCTGGCCGAGAGCCGCGTGCAGGATCGCGCCGGTCGAGATCCCGGCGAAGATGCCCTCGAGCTCGAGCAGCTCGCGGGTACGTCGTACGGCGTCACGCGGGCCGACCGAGAAGCGGGAGTCGATCAGCTCGGCGTCGTAGAGCTCCGGCACGAAGCCCTCGTCGAGGTTGCGCAGGCCGTAGACCAGCTCGCCGTAGCGCGGCTCGGCGGCGACGATCCTGACCTCGGGCTGGTTCTTGCGGAAGAAGCGGCTGACGCCCATCAGGGTGCCGGTGGTGCCGAGCCCGGCGACGACGTGGGTGACCGAGGGCAGGTCGGCCAGGATCTCCGGGCCGGTCCCCTCCTCGTGGGCGAGGGCGTTGGCGGCGTTGCCGTACTGGTAGAGCATCACCCAGTCGGGGTGCTCCTCGGCGACCTGCTTGGCGACCCGGACGGCCTCGTTGGAGCCGCCCGCAGCCGGCGAGGAGATGATCTCGGCACCCCACATCCGCAGCAGCTGGCGACGCTCGGACGAGGTGTTCTCCGGCATCACGCACACGATCCGGTAGCCCTTGAGCTTGGCCGCCATCGCCAGCGAGATCCCGGTGTTGCCCGAGGTCGGCTCGAGGATGGTGCAGCCCGGACGCAGGGTGCCGTCCTTCTCCGCCTCCTCGATCATCTTCAACGCGGGACGGTCCTTGATGGACCCGGTCGGGTTGCGGTCCTCCAGCTTGGCCCACAGCCGCACGTCCGGGCTCGGCGAGAGCCGCGGCAGCCCCACGAGCGGGGTGTTGCCGACGGAGGCGAGCAGGTTGTCGTACCGCATGGGACAGTCCCTTCTCAGCGCAGGAAGTAGGTCGGGTCGAAGTCGCCGAGCGGGATGATCCGCACGCGCGGCAGCTCGGCGTTGAAGGCGCGCACGTCGTACTCGAGGTCGAAGAGCTCGAGTCCGTCATCGACCAGGTCGGCGAGGTGGGTGCTGGTGAACTCCCGGAACCCCAGCAGGCCCACGCGCCGCTCGGGCGCGTCGTGCCCCAGGAGCGAGGCGAGCTGCGGGGCGAAGTCGGCGTCGTGGCTGGCCAGGACGACGTCGGCGTCCTCGCGCTCGAGCAGCGCGGTGAGGGTGCGCTGGATCCCGATGTCGACGACCTTCTCGTCGACGCCGCCGGACAGGGGCACCGGCCGGTAGTCCATCGCCAGCAACGCCTGCACTAACGACGTCGGCAGGGTCCCGTGGCTGGCGTTGAGGAAGAACAGTCCGGTGACCGGCTGCCCCCAGGCCTGCTCGGCGTGGGCGGTGACCCGCTCCCAGCGCGGTCGCTCCTCGGGGTGTGGCCGACGACCCAGGACCGACCCGCCGAGCGTGGCGTCGATGTTCTCGCCGTCGACGAGGACGAAGGTACGGCGACCCGAGGGCTCGGTCACGGACGCGGCCTCGTCATCAGCCCTCATCCCCCCGCGACGGCGGGGAGCACGACGACCTGGTCGCCGTCCTTGAGCTCGGCCTCGAGCCCGCCGATGAAGCGCACGTCCTCGTCGTTGACGTAGATGTTGATGAAGCGACGCAGGTCGCCGTTGTCGACCAGACGCTCCTTGATGCCCGGGTGGTTGCCCTCGAGGTCGTCGATGACCGCGCTGAGGGTGCCGCCCGCGGCGTCGACGGCCTTCTCGCCGCCGGTGTAGGTGCGCAGGATGGTCGGGATCCGGACCTCGATGGCCATGTGGTGGTGCTCCTCAGCTGTCTGGGTTGCCTGGTGCATGTGGTGGTGCGTGTGGTGGTGCGTCGATGGTGCTGGTCAGGTGCGGTGCCGGCCGCGCGGCCTCACGTCGTGGGGAGCGCGGCGACCACGGCGACCTCTTCCTCGGTCACTTCGCCGTCCACGATCCTGTAGGACCTGAACTCCACCGGGCCGTCGTTATTCCCGTGCTCGCGGGTGCTCACGAGCACGTAGTGCGCGCCGGGCTCGCTCGCCAGGCCGATGTCGGTGACGCTCGGGTAGGCCTCGGTGGCGGTATGGGAGTGGTAGACGACGACGGGCTCCTCGTCGAGGTCCCACATCTGCTTGTAGAGCGCCAGCAGCTCGGTGGAGTCGAACTCGTAGAACGTCGGGCTCCCGGCGGCGTTGACCATCTCCACCAGGCGGGTGGGACGGTCACTGCCCTCGGGGCCCGCGACGATGCCGCACGCCTCGTCGGGATGGTCCCGCTTGGCGTGCGCCACGATGCCGTCGTAGGTGGCTCGGTCGATGGTCAGCACACGGCCAGCCTAGGGCCCACCGGCGTCGCGCTCACGCCCGCGCCAGCACCTGGGAAGGACCGGTCGCCGCGACGGGGGTCAGCCGACCACTTCCTCGCTGATCTCGCCGAGCGTCTTGTCGGGGTCCTCGGCCTCGCACAGGGTGGTGAAGGCGGTGGCGAACTGGTCGTAGGCGGCCTCACCGCCGAGCTCCTCGAACTGCGCCACCTCGTCGTCGGAGGCCTGCGCCTCGAGGGCGTCGGTGACGAAGGAGACCTTCTCGTCCTGCGAGAAGTCGAGGTACTCCCCGCACTTGGTGCTGTCGTACTCGTCGGCGCACGCGGTCAGCAGGGCCCCGAGGAGGGCGACGGCACCGAGTGCGGCAGCGGGGCGGGCAAGGCGGGAGGGAGTGGTCATGGGCGGGAAACTAGCACCACCGCGCCGTGGTGCGGCGTGTCAGCGCATGAGCGACTCGACCAGGGTCTCCTGCAGGTAGCCCACCCAGTCGTAGATGTCGTGGGCCTGGGCCCGCGGGTCGTCGTCGGGCAGGGCGAACCAGTACTCCTCGTCGCCGTCCTCGACCCCGAGCCGCGTGGCGAGCGCGAGTCGTACGTCGGTGAACGAGCGCATCCAGGTGCGCGCGGCGTCCGGCTCGAGCTCGACGTCGATCATCAGGCCGTCCTCCTCCAGCTGGGGCGGCAGGCCCGCCTCCTCGAGGGTGTCGATGACCAGGCAGGCCGCCTGCGCCTTGCCGTCGCGCAGCGAGCCCTCGGTGAACCGGCGGAACTCGGAGGCCGCCTCGTCGTCGTCGCGGTAGGCGCTGGGGAACAGGCGCGCCAGGACCGGGTCCTCCGGCTCGCTGGTGGGACCGGAGAAGTCCATCAGTGCCTCGAAGGCGTCGCGCGTGTCGTCCGGCACGGCGGCCTCGTTGCGGAGCAGCTCGACGAGCTGGCTGGTGAGGGAGCGCAGCAGATCGGCCTCGAACCCGGTGAACGTCGCGATCACGCGCCCGCTGCGGCGGTGGCGCTGAAACCCGCTCACCCCCTACTCCGACTTCTGCAGGGTGGCCCACAGCCCGTACTCGTGCATGGCCTGGACGTCGCGCTCCATCTGCTCGCGGGTGCCGGTGCTGACCACGGACCTGCCCTGCTCGTGGACCTCCATCATCAGCTTCTCCGCCTTCTTCCTGGAGTAGCCGAAGTGCTCCTGGAAGACGAAGCTGACGTAGGACATCAGGTTGACCGGATCGTTCCAGACGATGGTGACCCACGGGGTGGCCAGGACCGTGACCTGGTCGGGATCCAGGGTCGTCTCGAGCCCGGAGTCGACGTCAGGGCTCGCAGTGGCAACGGCTCCCATAGTCACCCATGGTGGCACACTCGCCGCCATGACCGGAGTCGAGGAACCCAGCCCCCCAGGCCTTCTCTTGCAGGTACGGGACGACGCCCTGTGGTTGACGATGGACCGGCCCGAGACGTTCAACGCGATGACCGGCGAGATGACGCTCGCGCTGACCGATGCGGTGCGCACCGCCGCGAGTCGCGACGACGTACGACTCGTCGTGCTCACCGGTGCCGGCGACGCCTTCAGCGCCGGAGCCGACATCTCGGGCGAGGACGCGATCGAGCGGTTCGACGTCCGGGCCATGGACGCCGCCAACGCGCTGATCCGCGCGGTCGTCGACTGCCCCAAGCCCGTGCTCGCGGCGGTCAACGGGATGGCGGCAGGCGTCGGGTGCTCGCTGGCGCTGGCCAGCGACATCATCGTGGCCCGCGACTCGGCGTCGTTCCTGCTGGCCTTCGCCCGGATCGGCTTCATGCCCGACGGGGGCACCTCGGCCACGGTCGCGGCCGCCATCGGTCGGCCGCGCGCGATGCGGATGGCCCTGCTGGCCGAACCGCTGTCCGCGACCGAGGCCTACGACGCGGGGCTGATCACCCACCTCGCGTCGACGGAGGAGTACGACGCGCTGGTCTCGACGCTGGCGCGGCGCCTGTCCTCCGGGGCGCCGCTGTCCCAGACGGCGACCAAGCGCGCGATCAACGCCGCCACCCTCACCGGCGACTGGGGGCTCGAGCCCGCCCTCGAGCGCGAGCGCACCGGCCAGACGGTCCTGATGCGCACCGCCGACGCCGCCGAGGGCATGCGCGCCTTCTCCGAGCGACGCAAGCCGGCGTTCCGCGGGGAGTAGCCCCCACCACCCAACCCCCCAACAACTGTTTGACAGTGTGGCGCCGGACCGGTCAGAATCACCTCCCAACAACTCTTGGGGAGTGATCGACGGTGGACGAGGCCGAGACCGGCGCCGCGGTGAGCGCGATGCGCGCCGTGGCGCACCCGGTGCGCCTGCAGATGCTCTCGCTGCTGACCGGCACCGAGATGAGCGCGGCCGAGGTGGCGCGCGAGCTGGACCTGACGCACGCCAACGCCTCCTACCACCTGCGCGTGCTCGTGGACGCCGACGAGATCGTGGTGGCGGGCGAGGAGAAGATCCGGGGCGGGGTGGCCAAGCGCTACCGCTACCCGCACGAGCGGCGCGGCCAGCATGCCCGTCCCGACCGGCCGACCTCCGACGACCAGGTCTTCTACGCCCGCGCCCTGGGGCAGGAGATCGAGCGCCGTGTCCAGCAGCGCCGGACCGAGGGAGGGTCGAAGGGCTTCCACAGCGACCTCGAGGGCTGGGTGGACCCCGAGGCCTGGGCGAGGGCCTGCGAGCTGCTCGCCGAGGCCTCCTTCCTGCTCCACGAGGCCAACCGGGCGCCACGCAGCCCCGGCACGATCCACGTCAGCCACACGGCGTGGGCCTTCCAGATGGAGCAGCCATGACCTGGGCCGAGTCGCTCGCCCCGCTGCGCGAGCGCAACTTCCGCTTCTACTACGCCTCGCGCGTGGTCAACATGATGGGCAACGCGATGGCCTCGGTGGCCCTGGCGTTCGCGGTCCTCAAGATCACCGACGACGACCCTGCCGCGCTCGGCTTCGTGCTCGCGGCCCACTCGATCCCGATGGTGCTGCTGCTCCTGTGGGGCGGCGTGATCGCCGACCGGTTCCCGCGCAACGTCGTCATCCAGGTCTCCAACATCGCCTCGGCGATCACGCAGGGCCTGATCGCGGCGCTGGTCATCACCGGCCTCGCCGAGCTGTGGATGCTCGTGGCCCTCAGCGTCGTGCACGGCATCGTGTCGGCGGTCAGCTTCCCGGCGATGGCGAGCATCATGCCGCAGCTGGTGCCACGCGGTGAGCTCCAGCGCTCCAATGCCCTGATGTCCCTGGCGCGCTCGGCCCTGACCATCCTCGGCCCGACGCTCAGCGCGTTGCTCGTCGTCGGCGTCGGCCCCGGGTGGGCCCTGGCGGTCGACGCCTCCACGTGGCTGGTCTCGGCCGTGCTGCTCGGCTTCGTCGTCCTTCCCGAGCGAGCCCCCAAGGAGCAGGAGGCCGGCACCATCGCCGAGCTCCGCGAGGGCTGGACCTACTTCCGCCGTACGACGTGGTTGTGGGTGGTCGTGCTCGGCTTCGGCGTCCTCAACGCGATCCACATGGGCGCCTGGTTCACCCTCGGGCCGGCCCGCGCCAAGGACACGATCGGCGAGCAGGGCTGGGGTCTCGTGCTGTCGGCGGAGGCGATCGGGCTGCTCGTGATGACTCTCGTGATGCTGCGCGTGCCGTTGCAACGGCCCCTGCTCCACGGGATGCTCGGCATCTCACTGCTCGGCGTGCCGATCCTGATCCTCGGCGCCCACCCGCACCTGGCGATCCTGATGATCGCGACCTTCGTCGCCGGCGCCGGCACCGAGGTCTTCTCGATGGGCTGGAACCTCGCCATGCAGGAGCACGTGCCCGACGAGATGCTCTCGCGGGCCTACTCCTACGACGCCCTGGGCTCCTTCGTCGCCATCCCCGTCGGGCAGATCGCCTTCGGCCCGCTGGCTGTCGCGTTCGGCTTCACCGACGTGCTGATCGTCAGCGGGGTGGTCTACGTCGTGGTGTGCCTGCTGGTGCTGCTCTCCTCGTCGGTGCGTCGGCTGCCGCGCCTCGTCAGCACGGAGGTGGATGCCGGGGTCAGCACCACTTCTGCACCAGAGCCCGGATGACGGTCGCGTTGCGGTTGGTGGCGACGCCGATCTGCTTCTCGACCGGCTTGAGCAGGGTCGCGTCGAGGTAGCCACCGTCGAGCAGCAGGTGCACGGCTCGCGTCGAGAGCCGCACCCGCTCCTGATCGGTCGAGAGCGCCTCGAGGTCGTCGCGCACCGTGGCCGTCGGCTCCTCCTTCAGGAGCCAGACGTAGTGCTTGCCCTCGTGGCCGTCGCCGAAGCGGTCGGCGTCCGCAGCGACCTCGGCGAGCTCGTCCGCGCGGTAGACGATCGTCGGCACCGCGAAGCCACGGTCGGCCAGGTAGGCCTTCTCGAGGGCGGCCTCGATCCGTGCGCGGGACCTCATGGCCGTCTCGAGCCGCACGTTGCCGGTGTTGATGTGGGTGGCCACTCCCGAGCACCCCGCCCCCTCGGTCGCGGCCACGATCGCCTCCTTCGGGAACTTCCGAGTGGCACCGAGGTTGATCGCCCGCAGGAAACCGACGTACGTCGTCATGGCTCGCATCGTGCCACCTCGACCTGTGACCCGGCCCACGTGGATATGCATAGGTTTCCTATGTAAAGTCGATGAGGTGCAGGACCCCGTCGAGCTCAGCAGCGACCTCGTGACGTACGCCGCGCGCCTGGTGCGTGCCGTGCGACGCGAGCACCACCTCCCGGCCGGCGTCCGCATCCTGTCGCTCCTCGACGAGCACGGCGCGCTCGGCGTGAGCGCCCTCGCGGAGGTCGACCGGTCGTCGCAGCCGAGCATGTCCACCGCGGTGCGGGACCTGGCCGCGCGGGGCTGGGTCAGCAAGGGTGCCCACCCGACCGACGCACGCAGCAGCGTCGCGACGCTCACCGCAGCGGGCCGCGCCGAGCTCGCGCGCGTCCGCCGGCTCAACGGCGAGGCGATCGCGGCGCGACTCGCCGCCCACCCCCGCCACACGCCCGAGGACCTCGCGGTGGCGGTCGCCGTGCTGCGCGACCTCCTCGACACCGACGACACCGAGAGAAGGAGCCTGTGACCCAGCTCGACCACACCACCGACCCGTCCACGACCACCAAGACGCCCGGCCCGCCCGGCCCGACCAGCCCGACCGGCCCGACAGGCCAGGCGTCAGGGTCGTCGATCCTCCGGCAGCCACGAGCCGTGTGGGCCGTCGCGTTCGCGTGCGTCATCGCTTTCATGGGCATCGGGCTCGTCGACCCGATCCTCAAGGACATCGCGGCCAAGCTGGACGCGACGCCGAGCCAGGTGTCGTTGATGTTCAGCGGCTACATGCTCGTGATGGGGGTGGCGATGCTCGTGACCGGCGTCGTCTCGAGCCGCATCGGTGCCAAGCGCACGCTGCTGGCCGGGCTCGCGCTCATCGTCGTCTTCGCCGGCCTGGCCGGCGCCTCGGGCTCGGTCGAGCAGATCGTCGCGTTCCGCGGCGGGTGGGGCCTGGGCAACGCGCTCTTCGTCGCGACCGCGCTGGCCACCATCGTCCAGGCGTCGGCAGGCTCCACCAAGCAGGCGGTCATCCTCTTCGAGGCCGCCCTGGGCATCGGGATCGCCTCGGGCCCGCTGCTCGGCGGACTGCTGGGCAACCAGAGCTGGCGGGCGCCGTTCTTCGGCGTCTCGGTGCTGATGACGATCGCGCTGGTCGCCACAACCGTGCTCCTGCCCTCCACGCCCCCCGGCGGTCGCCGCACCTCCCTGGCCGACCCGTTCCGAGCGCTGCGGCACCCGGCCCTGCTGCTGCTCGGCGTCACCGCGATCTTCTACAACATCGGCTTCTTCACGATCCTCGCCGCCGGCCCCTTCGCCCTGCCGGACGCCGGCATCCTCCAGATCGGCTGGGTCTTCTTCGGCTGGGGCCTGCTCCTCGCCTTCACGTCGGTCTTCGTGGCGCCGCTCGTGCAGCGGTGGCTGGGCACCGTGCCGGCGATCATCGCGATGCTGGCGCTGTTCATGCTCGACCAGCTCGTGATGGCGACCTTCACCTCGCACGCACCGGTGGTCATCACCGGGATCGTGCTCTCGGGCGCGTTCATCGGCATCAACAACACCCTGGTCACCGAGGCGGTGATGGGCGCGGCCCCGGTCGAGCGCCCGGTCGCGTCGGCGGCGTACTCGTTCCTCCGCTTCACCGGCGGCGCCATCGGTCCGTTCGCGGCGCTCAAGCTGGGCGAGAGCCTGAACCCGCACGCGCCGTTCGTCTTCGGGGCCGCGGCCCTCGCCGTCGGTGTCGTGGTCCTCACCGCCGGACGCCGACTCGTCGTCGGCAGCACCGAGCACGCCGCGGCCGGCACCCGCGACGAGGCCGAGGCCGTGGTGGTCGGGGACCAGGCCTGAGCCCGTCTGGCCTGCCTGTGAGCGGCCTCTGAGCTGTCTCGCAGCCGCCCCGGCAGACCGTCAGCGCAGGTCGCGGTCGAACCACTCCAGCACGCGCAGGGACGCGATGGTCTCGGGGGTCAGCGGCACGGCCCGATCGTGCCACGCACGCGACCCCGGAGGCTCAGAGATTTCCGCGGGCGTCCTGCTCGCGCTCGATGGCCTCGAAGAGCGCCTTGAAGTTGCCCTTGCCGAAGCCCAGCGAGCCGTGCCGCTCGATGAACTCGTAGAACACCGTCGGCCGGTCGCCCATCGGCTTGGTGAAGATCTGCAGGAGGTAGCCGTCCTCGTCACGATCGACGAGGATCTTGCGCTTCTTCAGCTCCTCGATCGGCACCCGCACCTCACCGATCCGGGCGCGCAGCTCCGGGTCGTCGTAGTAGGAGTCGGGGGTGTCGAGGAACTCGATGCCGTTGTCGCGCAGGATGTCGACGCTGCGCAGGATGTCGCCGGTGGCCAGGGCGATGTGCTGGCAGCCGGCGCCGTCGTAGAACTCGAGGTACTCGTCGATCTGTGACCTCTTCGCCGCGATCGCCGGCTCGTTGAGCGGGAACTTCACGCGGTGGTTGCCGCTGGCCACGACCTTGCTCATCAGCGCCGAGTAGTCGGTCGCGATGTCGTCGCCGATGAACTCGGCCATGTTCGTGAAGCCCATGACCTTGTTGTAGAAGGTCACCCACTCGTCCATCCGCCCGAGCTCGACGTTGCCGACGCAGTGGTCGACCGCCTGGAAGAGGCGCTTGGGCTGGCCGTCGCGGCGCGTGGCGCTCGAGCGCCGGGAGACGTAGCCGGGCAGGTAGGGGCCGGAGTAGCGGCTGCGGTCGACCAGGGTGTGACGGGTCTCGCCGTACGTCGCGATGGCACCGGTCCGGACGGTGCCGTGCTCGTCGCTGACGTCGTGCGGCTCGACCAGCACGGTGGCGCCCATCGCGCGCGCGTGCTCGATGCAGCGGTCGACGTCGGGCACCTCGAGGGCGAGGTCGACGACACCGTCCCCGTGCTTGCGGTGGTGCTCGTGCAGCGGACTGTCGGGCGTGACGCCACCGGTGAAGACGAACCGGGCGCTGCCCGAGCGCAGGACGTAGGACTTCGCGTCGCGGGCGCCGGTCTCGGGGCCGCGGTAGGCCTCGAGCTCCATGCCCAGCGCGAGCTGGTAGAACGCCGCGGTCTGCGTCGCGTTGCCGACCACGAACCCGACGGCGTCCATCGCGGTGACCGGGAACGGGTCGCGGCTGGCGTCGTACTCCACGAGGCCGACCAGCTCCTTGAGCTGGTCGAGGGTGAGGTCAGCGCGGAGCTCGTCAGGCGTCAAGGTCATGCCTCGAGGTTCGCGCAGAGCGACACTCTGTGCAACAGTACGGCGCGGGACTGGACAATCTGCTCACTGAGGGAGGCCGTCGTGGACGACGTGGACCGCAAGCTGATCAGTCTGTTCGCCGCCGAGCCGCGCGTCGGTGTCCTGGAGGCGTCCCGCCGGCTCGGCGTGGCCCGCGGCACCGTGCAGGCTCGCCTCGACAAGCTCGGCTCCTCGGGAGTGATCACCGGGTGGGGACCCGATCTCTCGCCCGAGGCCCTCGGCTTCGGCGTGACCGCCTTCCTGACCCTGGAGATCAGCCAGTCCGCCGGCCACGAGCGCGTCGCCGACCAGCTCGCCGGCATCCCCGAGGTGCTCGAGGCCTACACGATCACCGGGGCGGGCGACCTGTGGTGCCGCGTCGTCTCGCGCTCCAACGCTGACCTGCAGCGGGTCATCGACACCGTGCTGGCGATCGAGGGCGTCCAACGGGCCTCCACGGTGATGGCGCTGGCCACGCAGGTGCCGTTCCGGGTGCTGCCGCTGCTCGAGGCCTCCACCGCCACGCCCTGAGCCGAGGGACCCCGTGCCACGATCAGGCCATGGTCCTCGGCATCGTCGTCGCTCTCGGAGTCGTCATCGTCGGCTTCTACCTGCTCCTCTACCTCCGCCACGGACCGCACGACCGGACGCGTGAGCAGCGGCGTCACGACCGCACGGCCGAGCGCCTGGAGAGGCGCTTCCAGGAGCGGCAGCGCGACGAGGACCGCCCGCCCACCCACGAGTGATCTGCCGGTTCGGGGTGTCATGACCCCGCGACCTGGGTAGGGCCCTGACCATGACCGACGACCTGTTCGTGGACCCGGACGCGTTGCTGGCCGGCGCCGAGGTGGCTCGCCGACAGCACGCCCACCTCCAACGCACCTCCGACTACATCAGCGACGCCTGCAGCCAGTTCGGCGCCTTCTCGGGCGTGCTCAACCTGTTCGAGGGCCAGTACCGCGAGGCCGTCACGGCGGCCCAGGACGGCATGCGCGACTCGCGCACGGTGGCCGACCGTCTCGAGGAGGCCACGCTCCTCACGCGCACGGAGTACCTCGACACCGACCGGGCGGTGTACGACGACTTCGCCAAGCGGTTCGACCACGTCGCCGGGCTCCCGCCGTACGTCGAGCCGGGGAGCGGCAACAGCGTGCCCGGCGGCCCCTACAGCGACCCGGTCCCGGACCCGGGCGACGTCGAGGGCCCGGGCTTCGAAGGCCTTCCGGGAGTCCCCGCAGGGGTCAGCGGCCCCGCGGGCCGCTTCCACGAGTCGCCCGACGGCGGAGACCTGCCCGGCATCGTCGACCCGCAGGCCGCCCTGGAGGACGAGATCCTCTCGCGGATCCGCGACCGGCAGGTGCGCGAGGAGTACCTCGCCCTGCGCGAGCAGGGAGTGCCCGCCGACGACGCCTACGTCCGCGCCAGCCAGCGCAGTCCCGACGACATCGCCTCCGACCACGTGCACGCCACGATCGAGTCCCGCGCCGAGGGCGCCTACGACCGCGCCTACGACGAGGCGATCGCTGCCGGACGCAGTCCGGAGGAGGCCCGCAGCGCCGCCTCCGACGCCGCGGCCCGGTCCCGGTCCGACGACTCGCGCGACCACCGGAACCGCACCGACATCCTGGACGACGGACGGACCCTGCTCGACACCTACCAGGGCGTCCAGCAGGTCGTCGACAACGTGCAGGACATCGGGGAGGGCGTCGAGCAGCTCGACGAGACCCTCGAGGACATCGGCGACTACGACGACTTCGAGGACTCCACTCCCGACCGCTCCAGCCAGGAATGGGCCGGCCGATGAGCGCGATCTACGAGATGTACGACGCCGGTTCGGCGGTCTCGGGCGGCCGCCCCGACGGCGGCATGGGCGAGTACATCGAGGGGCTCAAGGACGACTGCGGCTTCATCATCCCCAAGATCGACTGGGCCGTGGAGAAGCTCACCGGGTGGAGCCTGCTGGAGGCGCTGCTGGTGAAGATCGCCGGTGACTTCAACGCCCTCGCCTCCATGCAGCTCGCCTGGGGCCAGGTCGGTCTGGCGCTGGGCGCGACCGGCGACAACTACGACTCGCTCGCCGGCCAGCTGCCCGGCGTGTGGGAGGGCGAGGGCGCGCGGAGCGCCCGGAGCCGGCTGACGAGCGTGGCCGGCATGCACGCCGACCAGCAGGAGGCCTGCTCCCACCTGCAGGACCAGCTCGGTCACGTGCTGGAGGTCGCGCAGGCGACCGCGGAGGTGGTCGCCGCGGCGATCAGCTTCATCGACGACGTCATCCAGGAGATCCTGCTCGACGCGGCCATCCCCGTGGTGGGGTGGGCCAAGGGCGCCTTCAGCGCCCCGGGGAAGGCCAAGAAGGTGATCGACCTGATCCACCGAGGCCTGGAGGCGATCGAGAAGTTCACCGCCGCCTGCCGCGCGGTGGTGACGGTGCTCAAGTACGTCAACGCCGGGCTCAGCGTGCTCAGCACGACGCTCGACTTCGGCAACGTCGTGGCCAGCGGCAGCGCCGGCAGCCACCTCGACGAGACGGCCGACCGCGGCTTCGGCTGAGCCGTCGCGACCAGGCCGTCACCCCCACCACCGATCCGGAGAGATGCCCGTGCCCCAGGACCCCCGACTCGCGGCAGCAGCCGCCCAGGCCCGCGAGCAGAGCGCGGCAGCCGTGTCGTCGCTGCGCTCGATGGCCGCCGAGATCCGCCGCGAGCAGGCGGCGTTCCGGCGCGAGCGCCAGCAGCGCGCCACCGACCGTGCCGAGCAGGCCCGCGGTGGCGAGCTCGGCCCGGACATGCAGCAGGTCCAGCGTCGGGTCGACGCCGGCGCCACGACCTGGGACGACGTCCTCCAAGGCCGGGACGAGCACCCGTCGGCGGCACGCGTGCGCGAGACCGTGCAGCGCAACCTGACGACGTTGGGCGAGCAGCTGCGCGTCGACCCCGAGTTCGTCGAGGCCGACGAGGCAGCGCAGGAGACCGAGGAGCGGATCCGGCGCGAGTCCCGCTGAGCCCGGTGCCCGGACCTCGGTCCGGCTCAGCTCGCTCAGGCCGGGTCGCGGAGCAGGCGACGCACCACGCGTCGGCGCAGGGTGGGCGAGGCGACGACCTCGTAGCCGGCCTCGACGAAGACCTGCACCAGCCCGACCGACGCCTCGTCCCAGATGACGCGCTTGCCCGGCGCCGGCTCGATCGGGTAGCCCTCCAGCACCCGGGCGCCGACCTGCTCGCCGTACTCGACCGTGGCGCAGGCCAGCTCATAGGTCAGCCCCGCCTGACGGAACCCCTTGCGCACGACGAAGCAGGTCACCGACCACACGCCCTCGAGGTCCGGGTCCATCCGCATCCAGGCCTGCTTGCGGCTCCACAGACGCGGGTAGTTCTCCCGCGGCTCGACCGCCGCCCAGCCGGCCGGCTGACCGTCGACGTAGCCGATCAGGCCGGACGTCGGCCCGGCCGTGCCGCAGGCGGTCTGCTCGATCAGCGCGGTGTCGCGCTGCTCCTGGGTGGTGTCGCGCCAGATCCAGCCGGCGACCTTCATCGCCTGGCAACGGCACTTGTGGGCGCCCCCGGTGGCGAAGACCGACTCCACGTCCTCGGGCGTCGCCTGGTTGGCCGGACGCCAGGAGAACTCGGACATGCGGTGATGCTACTGGCGCTGGCGCACCACGGCTCGGCTACGCGAAGATCATGCAGGACGACGTGGCGTGGGCGACCAGCCTGCCCGCCTCGTCGCGCAGCTCTGCCTGGGCGAGCGCCGTACGGCGTCCGCGCTGGAGCACCGTGCCCTCGCAGCGCAGCAGGCCGGAGTCGAGGGTGACCGCGCGCAGGAACTTCGTGGTCAGGTCCAGCGAGGTGTAGCCCTCCCCCACCGCGAGCGTCGAGTGGACCGAGCAGCCGGCGGCGGTGTCGAGCAGCGTGGCGATCATCCCGCCGTGCATGCCGCCGAGCGGGTTGTAGTGGAACTCCTGGGCGCGCATCTCGACCACGACGCGACCCTCCTCTGCGGTGAAGCCGCAGACGTCGATCGTGTCCATCACCGGCGGGCGGGGCATCAGGCCCTGCTCGATGGAGCGCAGCTGCTCGAGACCGGTCATCGCGGTCAACGCGGTGAGGTCGCCCTGACCCGGCCGCTGCCACGTGACGGTCCGGCTGGCGGTGGCGAACGGGTGCGTCTCGGCGGGCTGGGGCTGTGTCATGGACTCAGCATCGGTGCGCTCGGCTGGGTCTGTCAATGAGACTCAGGGTGGCTATCCTGTGAAGATGCCCACGTCCCGCCCGCCCGCGATGGCCTACTCCACCGAGAACTGCACGGTCGGCCGCACCATGGCGATCCTCGGCGAGCGATCCACGTTCATGGTGCTGCGCGACGTGTGCAACGGCATCCGGCGCTTCGACGACATGCGGCGCCACAGCGGCATCCCCCGCCAGGTCCTCAGCAACCGGCTCAGCCTGCTCGTCGAGCACGACGTCCTGCACCGGGTCCCCTACCGGGACCCGGGCGAGCGCGAGCGGCACGAGTACCGCCTCACGCCCAAGGGCTTCGACCTCTACCCGGTGCTCGTTGCCATCGCCTCGTGGGGCGACCGCTACCTCGCCGACCCCGAGGGACCTCCCGTGGAGTTCGCCCACCGCGACTGCGGGGCCGTGGTCCACGTCGAGGTGGTGTGCGACGTGGGTCACCGGGTCGACGACGTACGGCGGATCGCCCCGCAGCCGGGGCCGGGCGTCAAGCCGGCCTCCTGACCGGTCGCCCGTCAGTCCTCCGGGAGGGCGGCGAAGGTGGCCTTGGTCGCCCGGTACCACCCCATCGACCGCTTCGGGTGCCGCCAACGCGACTTCATCTCGTCGCGCGCCTCCTGGTGGGTGGCGTCGCCGGCCTTCTCGGCCTCCTTCAGGTGGCGGTCCTGGGCGTTGATCACGTCGTCGGCGCTCTCGCCGCGGTGCTCGAGGTCGCAGGGTCCGCCGAGCTGGCGGCAGGACATGGTCTTCATGGTTGCTCCTTGGATCGGTACTGGTTCTCATCGCGATGACGGATGGCGGTCGCCGGGTGTGACCGGCACGAAGGCCTGCCGGTCAGGTTCGACGTCGGCCGCCGTCACGCCGTACGACGTCACACAGCACTGCGGGATCGGCCCGGAAGACGATGCTCGCGACCCGCCCGTCGACGACCGTGAAGTCGAACAGCACCCGCGCGACACCGCGGTCGTACCAGGCGGCGCCGGCGCGCTCGCCCGCGAAGACCGCGAGCGCAGCGTGAGCACTGCCGTTGAGGAACTCCGCCACCTCCTGGCGACCCTCGATCCGCTCCGGGGTGCCGACCGCGATGGCGGCGGCGTCGGCGGTCATCGAGGCGCCGGGCGCCAGCAGGCTCAGCAGCCGCTCGAACTCCCCCGCCCTGGCAGCCGCCATGAAGGCGTCGACCACCTCCCAGTCCGTTGCGCCGCGGCTGTCGCCCGACCCGCCGTCCCACCCGCCGTCCCACCCGCCGTCCGACGCCCCGGCCGGCACCGTGGCCACCTTGGTGCGGGCTCGGGAGGCGAGCTTGCGGGCGGCCACGGGCGTCGTGTCGAGGATCGTGGCGATCGTCGGGAACCCGACGCCGAAGCTGTCGTGCAGCACGAACGCCACCCGCTCCCGAGGTGAGAGTCGCTCCAGGACGACCTGGAGCGCGAGCCCGACGGTGTCGGCGAGCGCGACGTCGTCGGCGGGGTCGGTCGGACCGGTTGCCCAGGCCAGGGAGTCCCCCGCGCCGAGGCCGTCGACCTCCTCGACCGGCTCCGGGGTGCGCACGCGCAGCCGGTCCAGGCAGAGCCGGGTCGTCACGGTGGTCAACCACGCAGGGAGGCTCTCGATCACCGCCGCGTCCGCGGCGTCGGTGCGGTGGAGCCGCAGCCACGCCTGCTGCACGACGTCCTCGGCCTCGGCGTGGTCGCCCAGCACGCGCGTCGCGATCCTCAGCAGCCGGGGCCGCTCCCTCTCGAAGCCGTCCGTCTGGTCCACGTCCTCACCCTTCCACGATCGGTCCGTCGTGGTGCTGACGAACCGCGGCGACCGGGTGTGACGACCCCGAGAGCGCCGCTCGTCGGGCGAGCCGGTGCGAGGAGACCGCGTCGGCTACGACGACTTCCTGACCGCCCACGTGCGGACGGCGTCGATCCGCGCGCGCAGCTGCTCGGCGTTGGCCACCGCCGAGGCGGGAC
The DNA here is from genome assembly GCA_002698575.1 of Pimelobacter sp. Classification (GTDB taxonomy): domain Bacteria; phylum Actinomycetota; class Actinomycetes; order Propionibacteriales; family Nocardioidaceae; genus Nocardioides. Next base: position 56,035 of record NZZG01000154.1, read on the forward strand.
CACCGCACTCCTTGCGCAGCGCTGCGTGGGTGACGCCGTGCGGCTGGCCGGTGCGGTGGAACCAGGCCGCGACCAGGCCGTTGAGCTCGCGGCGCAGCACGGCGAGCTGCTCGTGCGTCGAGACCTCGGCCAGGGTGTCGGCGGGACGCGCCTGACCTGGCGCCCTCGCCGCGGCGCGGGCCTGCGCCTTCGCGCTCTCGGCGGTGCGGGTCTTGAGCAGCTCACGCATCTGGTCGGGCTCGAGCAGCCCGGGGATGCCGAGGAAGTCCATCTCCTCCTCCGAGCCGTACTGGTCGCCGTCGTAGAGCACGTGGTCGAAGGTCGCCTCCGATCCGAGCGCCTCGAAGGGCAGCGCGTCGGCGTCACCGTCGCCGTCGCCCGCCTCGGCCTGCGCCATCAGCTCCTTCTCCGCGGCGAAGATGTCGTCCTCGTCGGTGACCTTGCGACCCAGCACGTGGTCGCGCGCGACCTCCATCTCGGAGGCGTGGGTCAGCAGCACCGGGACCGACGGCAGGAAGATGGAGGCGGTCTCGCCACGGGTGCGGGCGCGCACGAAGCGCCCGATCGCCTGGGCGAAGAACAACGGCGTCGAGGTGGTCGTGGCGAAGACGCCCACGGCCAGGCGCGGCACGTCGACGCCCTCGGAGACCATGCGGACGGCGACCAGCCAGCGCGAGTCGGCGTGGGTGAAGTCGCTGATCTTCTTCGACGAGCCCTTCTCGTCGGAGAGCACCACCGTGGGCGCCTCGCCACTGATCGCCTTGAGGGTCTTGGCGTAGGCGCGCGCCGACTCCTGGTCGGTCGCGATCACCATCCCACCGGCGTCGGGCACGTGGCGACGTACCTCCGTGAGGCGCTTGTCGGCCGCCGCCAGCACCGACGGGATCCACGAGCCCGAGGGGTCCAGCGCGGTGCGCAGCGCCTGGTTGGTCATGTCCTTGGTCAGCGGCTCACCGAGCCTGGCCGCCACCTCGTCACCGGCGCTGGTGCGCCACGACATCTCCCCGGAGTAGGCCAGAAAGAGCACCGGCCGCACGACGTGGTCCGACAGGGCCTCGGCGTAGCCGTAGGTGTAGTCGGCCACCGAGCGCGGGATGCCGTCGGCGCCCGGGGCATAGGTGACAAACGGGATCGGGTTGACGTCGGAGCGGAACGGCGTCCCGGTCAGGGCCAGGCGCCTGGTCGCCGGCTCGAACGCCTCGCGCACGCCCTCACCCCACGAGAGCGCGTCGCCGGCGTGGTGCACCTCGTCGAGGATGACCAGCGTCTTGAACCGCTCGGTGCGCACCCGTAGCGCCAGCGGGTTGACCCCGACACCGGCGTAGGTGACGGCGATGCCGAGGTAGTCGCTGGAGATCTTGCCCTTGCCTGCGGAGTACGTCGGGTCCAGTGGGATGCCGGCGCGCGCGGCGGCCTCGGCCCACTGGAGCTTGAGGTGCTCGGTCGGAGCGACCACGGTGACCCGGTCGACGACCCGTCGCCCGATCAGGTCCGCGGCCACCGACAGCGCGAACGTCGTCTTGCCGGCGCCGGGGGTCGCCACCGCGAGGAAGTCGCGCGGGGACCGCTCCAGGTAGTCGCGCATCGCTGCGGTCTGCCAGGCGCGCAGGGACGGCGCGGTCCCCCAGGCGGCCCGCTCGGGCCAGGCCGGGGGGAGCGCGGGAGTGAGGTGTGGGTCTTCGTCGAGGGAGGAGGTGTCGGGGGAAGGGACGCCGTCCGTCACTCGCCCGATCCCGCGTCGTCGTTGAGCTGCTCCCAGGCTTCCTTGCAGTCCGGACAGACCGGGAACTTCTCGGGCGCCCGGCTGGGCACCCAGACCTTGCCGCACAGGGCGACGACGGGCGTGCCCATCACCATCGCCTCGGTGAGCTTGTCCTTCTCGACGTAGTGGCTGAACTTCTCGTGGTCGCCCTCGTCCGTCGGGACGGTGCGCTCCTCCTCACGAGTCTTGAGGTCGGTATCGCCGAAGCCGATGATGCCGGAGGAGGAGGTCACCGGCAGGAGTCTAGAGGGTTCTCAGGCTCGATTCGACTTCGCCGTGGCCAGGCCGACGACCGCGCAGGTCAGCAGCACCGGCGGCAGCGCCGTGACGAGCGAGGCCAGGGCCGAGTAGGGCAGGAGCAGGCTGCCGGGTCCGGAGCCGACCAGGGCGAAGACACCGGTGGCGAGCCCCACTCCGTACGTCGCGACGCGCCCGCGGGCCAACGTCGCGCCGATCCCCAGCACGACCAGACCGAGGCCGAGCACGACGTAGCCGGCGCCGACGATGATCCACAGACCCGCGAAGGTCTCGTCGGCGGGAGCGTCACGGTAGGAGAGGAACGAGTGAGCGGCCAGGCCGAGCGCACCCAGGCCTGCCAGCGCGTGCAGAGCGGCGAGCAGACGGGTGAGAAGCAGCAGCGGCGGTGCGGACCGGTGGACCGGGGCGGACTGCTGGACCGGGACGGCGGGGTGGGATGTCATGTCGACGACCCTGCGGGAGATCCTCGCGCGGCTGATGCGCCCGGATACTCAGGCCGATACTCAGTTGAGCTCGGGGTCGCTGGGTCGGGTCGAGTGCAGCGCCAGGTCGCCGGGCTGGCGGCGCAGCACGTCACGCCACAGGCTCCCGGTGTCGATGCGGAAGATGTCACCCGCGTCCCCGGGCACGACGTACCAGCTGCCCTCGGCGATCTCGGCCTCGAGCTGACCGCTCCCCCAGCCGGAGTAGCCGGCGAAGATCCGCAGGCCGGCGAGCTCGGGGCCGGCGAGCTCGACGGGGGTGTCGAGGTCGAGCAGCGCGAGCCGGTCCAGCACGGGGCGGAAGCCCAGGACGTCGTCGTCCCCGCTGCGCAGGGCCACGGCGATCGCACCGTCGGTCTCGACGGGACCGCCCTGGAAGAGGACCTCGGGCTCGGCGACCACCTCGGCCCAGGGCGGCAGCACCTGCCCGACCGCCAGGCCGGTGGGGCGGTTGAGCACGACCCCGAGGACTCCGTCGTCGGCGACGTCGATCAGCAGCACGACGGTGGCCGCGAAGTTGGGGTCGCGCAGGGCCGGTGTCGCCACCAGCAGCATCCCTGCCCGCACCTCGGTCACGCATCCATCATGACGCGTGACCGAGGCTGCGGATGCACCCCGTGGGAGGACGGGGTGGTTCAGGGACTCACCGCGGACGAGGCTTCGTCGGCTCAGGCGGCGAGCACGGAGCGCAGGCGGTCCATGAACGAGGGCCGCTGCGGGGCCAGGGTGTGCACGGTCGGCACGGGACGGGCCGCACGCGTGGCGCGCGCCGACTCCTCGATCCGGGCACCGATCGGCGCGCCGGCGAGGTCGCCGATCCCGGACTGGCCGGCCATCGTCGCCATGAGCACCCGCTCCTTGACCGTCGCTCGGGCCATCGCCCAGCCCATCTCGTCGTCGAGCGGGTGGCTGCGGTAGTGGTCGAGCAGCGCCCGGACACCCGGCAGCTCGTCGTACGCCGCGATCCAGGCGGCCACGACGGCGCGCTCGAGGTCCATCGGCTGGGAGAGCAGCTGCTGCTCGACGTGCCCGGACAGACGGGTGTGCCACTTCAGCTGCAGGGCTCCGAGCAGGGTCAGCTCGTCGCCGAAGGTCTCGGCCACACCGTCGACATCCATCGGCAGGCGGGCGTCGAGGCGGGTGTTGGCGGTCTCGATCACCGCGCGCAGGGTCTCGCCGCGGTTGTGGAAGGACTTCCAGGTCATGGTCAGCTCCTCGTTGATCACACTCACATACTGCGAGTACGTACTTCGAGTATGGATCCGACCGACGGTCTTTCAAAGTTCATCCACCGTGATCCTGCCCACGATGATCTGCGCCACAGGCGCCCGGCACGAGGCGCCCGGCATAAGGTGGACCAATGGCCAAGTCCTCGGTGAGCAAGCTGGTGCCCAAGGTGCCGACCCTCCCGAGCGTGCCGGGGACCGGACGGCGAGCGGCGTACTCCGCCTCCACCCAGCGCGCCCTGGTCGACGTGGCCGAGGTCCTGTTCACCGACCACGGCTACGCCAACACCTCCCTCGACGCGATCGTCGCCGGGGCCCAGGTGACCAAGGGCGCGCTCTACCACCACTTCTCGGGCAAGCAGGCGCTCTTCGAGGCCGTCTTCGAGCGCGTCGAGGCGGAGTCGTCGAAGTCGATCCAGAAGGCCATCAAGAACAAGAAGGACCCGTGGGTCAAGGCCCGCAGCGGGCTGCGCGCGTTCCTCGCCGTCGTCCAGGAGCCGCGCTACCGTCGCATCGTCGTGCAGGAGGGCCCCTCCGTCCTGGGCTACGAGCGCTACCGCGAGCAGGAGGAGCGCTCCACCTTCGCCACGGTGGTGGAGATCCTGCGCGCCGTCCTCGAGGCCGGGCAGTGGGAGCTCGACGAGGACATGGTGCAGACCTTCGCGCGGATCTTCTTCGGCGCGATGTCCTCGGCCGGCGAGTCCGTGGCCGGCTCCGACGATGCCGAGGCCGCCGCCGAACGGGTCGAGGTCGCGATCGGCTTCATCATCGCGGGCTTCCAGGCGCTGGCCGACGGCGGCGTCGAGATGCCGACCGGCATCGTCTCGGACTGACGACGCGCGCTGACAGGCCCCGCTGCGGTGACCGCCTAGCCCGAGCCGACCGCCACGCTCCCGGCCAACGGCACCAGCTCGATCCAGGTCCGGCCCCGCGGGACCGTCAGCGGTACGGCGCGCCCCCCGGCGCCCGGACGGGACAGCACGAGCGGGGCGTCCAGGTCCTCCTTGCTCCACGTTCCGCGCACCTCCCGACCACCGTGGAACAGCACCGCCTCCCCGTCGCCGGTCAGCACCGTCTCGGGCACCGAGCTGCCCGCGGGGTCGAGGTAGCCGGCGTCCCCGACCACCACGCGCAGCACCAGCACCGAGTCGGCCGGGAACTCGTCACCGGGGGCGGCCAGGGAGCCGGTGTCGACGTACCCGCCGTCGCGGTAGGCCCACGTCGTCGTGTGCGCCGGCGAGAAGCGCACCGCGACCGAGGTGGCTCGCTGCCCCTTCGGCATGGCCCGCGCAGGACCGAACGGCAGGTAGTCGACCGGTCGGCTGCGATCCCGGCCCTCGCTCAGCGCCGCGGCGACCTCGGAGAGGTCGGTCATCAGGTTGTACGGCGCCCGCCGCGCCGCGTCACGGAAGAACCCGGTGCTCCCCTCGGTGACGTAGGGGACTCCCGCCTCCGCGAGCCGGGCGATCGTCTGACGCGCCGCGCCGCTGGTCACCATGGTGGCCTCGGCGGGCGAGACGATCCCGATGTCGGAGGCGCGCATCGACCGGACCGGCCCGACCACCCCCGGGATGTCGGAGTAGTAGAAGGCCGCGAGCCGGGTGACGCCCCCCTCGACCAGCTCCTCGACGACCAGGTCGGCCGAGGACAGGCCTCGCTGCGGCGCGCTGGAGGCGGTGTTGTCCATCTTGAGCACCAGGACCGGGTGCCTGCGCGCCCCCGAGCCGCCCTCGACGCGGAGCCCGGTCAGGGGCCACGTCTGAGGGGCCGTGCGCTGCCGCGGCTCGTCGGGCTCCTCGGGCGTGGCCGAGCAGCCCGCGAGCGCCAGCGAGGTGCCGAGCAGCAGCCCGACCAGCAGGCGTGCCCGGCGCCCGCGCCGACGCGTCACGAGATCAGCCGAGCTTGGCGCCGCCGTCGACGTACAGGGTCTGGCCGGTGATGTACGAGGCCTCGTCGCTGCACAGGAAGGCGGCCGCGGCCGCGATGTCCTCGGGGAAGCCGACCCGCTTGACGGGGTTGGCCTCGGCGTTGAGCTTGCGGAACTCGTCGACGTCCATCTTGAGCCGGGCCGCGGTGGCGTCGGTCATCTCGGTGGCGATGAAGCCGGGCGCGATGGCGTTGGTGTTGATGCCGAAGGGCCCGAGCTCGATGCCGAGCGTGCGGGTCAGACCCTGGACGCCCATCTTGGCGGCCGAGTAGTTGGCCTGGCCCCGGTTGCCGAGCGCGGAGACGCTGGAGAGGTTGAGGATCTTGCCGTACTTCTGCTCCACGAAGTGCTTCTGGGCGGCCTTCGTCATGTTGAAGGCGCCCTTGAGGTGCACGTTCATCACGAGGTCCCAGTCGTCCTCGGTCAGCTTGAAGAGCAGGTTGTCGCGGGTGATGCCGGCGTTGTTGACCAGCACGTGGATGCCGCCGAGCTCGGAGACGACCTTCTCCACCGCGCCCGAGGCGGCCTCGGTGTTGCCGACGTCGCAGGCGATGCCGACGTGCTTGACCCCGTCACCGACCGTCGGCAGCTTGGCCGCGGCCTCGGCGGCCTTGGTCCCGTCGAGGTCGAGGATCGCGACGGAGGCACCCTCCTCGGCGAACCTCGTGGCGATCCCGAACCCGATGCCCTGGGCGGCTCCGGTGACCACCGCTACCCGACCGTCGTAACGACCCATCTGACTGACTCCTCTGTGCTGATGACTAGCTGGTGACTGGTGCTGATGACTGGTGCAGCTCCTCTCACACTAGGGCCTGGAGTCGGCCTGCCCGAGCACCGCCCGCAGACGCGCGGCGTGCTCCTCGGCCTGCCCGACGCCGTAGCGCGTGCGCGGCCAGAAGAAGCCGCGCAGCCCGTCGCCCTTGGTGCGCGGCACGACGTGCAGGTGCAGGTGGGGCACGGACTGGCTGACAGTGTTGTTCATCGCGACGAAGCTCCCCTGCGCCCCGAGCGCGACGACGGCGGCGCACAGCCGTTGCGCAGCCTCGAGGAAACCGTCGCGCTGGTCGGCCGGCAGGTCCGGCAGGGTCACGTGGTGCTCGCGCGGCACCAGCAGGACGTGGCCCTGGAAGACCGGGCGGACGTCGAGGAACGCCATCACCGCGGGCTCGTCGAGCACCACGAAGGCCTCGGCCTCGCCGTGGACGATGGCGCAGAAGACACAGCTCACGTGCCGAACCTACGCGGCGCCCACCTCGTCCCGCAGGAGCGTAAGGACGCCACCGCAGCGCCGGTCACGGTCTCAGTCGCACGCCGCTCCCCCGCAGCGTCGCGCCGGCGGTGCAGCGATCGCCCGACCGTGGCCGCCACCCACGTCGAAGTGCTGGGTGTCGCCGTTGCCGTAGGTCCACCGGAAGCCTGCCCTCGTGAGGATCTGCACGACGCGGTGCTCGCGCGAGCGCCAGGCGACCCGTGGGTGGGAGTGGCTCTGCCACCACGTGTTCGGCACCAGTCCCGTGGGAGAGCGGTAGGGGTTCTCCCAGGTGTTGAGGTCCAGCGAGCGACCGTAGGAGTGCGGCGAACGCACCCCGGGCCGGTTGACGACCTGTCGGCAGTTGAAGGCCGAGGTGTTGCCCGCGGCCATCGAGCGGTAGTCGTCGGCACCCTGCAGCCTCGCCGACCAGCCGAACCGGTCGACGCGGTACATCGAGCGGATCGGCAGCTCGGCCTTGAAGAGGCCGACCAGGGCATTCCTCATCGCCGGCATGGCGCCGACGGCGGCGACGAGCTCGCCGCGGTGACGGTAGCCGTCGTAGCCCCAGTAGTTGATGCGGAGCAGCCGGAGGCCGGCGCGACCGACGGGGCAGCCCGCGTGCCAGGAACGGCCCGTCATCGATCCCCAGACACCGTCGGGGATCCGGGTCACGACCGGATGGGCGCCCCTGCCGGTGCCACGACGCTGGGTGGGCAGGTGGACGCGCGGCTTCGGCGCCGCCGGGGGGAGCCGCACGGGTGCCACCGGCGGGAGGTTGTCGACGCGCAGCACGTCGCTGCGCCCTCGCGTGACCCAGTCCTGGGCGAGCCCGACCACTCGCCAACGGGTGTCGACCCGCGGGCGGACCCTGATGCGCGCCTTCCCCTTGCCTCCGGTCGAGACGGTGCGGACCTCGCGCCAGGACGTGCCGGTGCGCCGGCCGTCCAGGCGCCTCAGCACGCGTGCGTCACCGGTGACCGGCTCCCCGGATCGAGTGCGGGAGGTGACCCGCAGCGTGATCCTCCGGCCGTCGACGACGTCGGCCGGACCACGGAGCCGGACGACGCCCTCGCGCCGCGCCAGGGCGGCGACCACGGCACCGCTGGTGCTGGGCGCGTGCGTCTCGTCGCCGTCGTACGAGGCCCGGAAGCGGTTGTCGTCGGCGGACCTGGACATCGTCCGCTCGACCTCCACGGTGCCGTCCTCGCCGGTGACCGCCTCCCCGGCCGGGCGCCACGACCCGTCGACGCGCCGCTCGATCCTCACCGACACCTGCGACAACGGCTCCGGGGCACCACTCAGCGCGGTCACGGTGAGCCTCGTCTCACGGCCGGCGTAGGTCTTCGTGGCGTTCAGGGCCAGCGTAGTGGGTGCCGGATCCTGGGGCGTCTCCGGCCCCTCGGCGGAGGCCAGGGGGACGGGCGAGACGAGTGCAGCGAGCAGACAGAGGCTGGCCATCCGAGAGAGGTGTCGCATGGACCAGATGATGCCTGCTGGGTGGGCACCGGCCCGGTGCAGGACGCGCCGCCGCCTCCTCACGAAAACCTGACGACTTCGCCGTGTGAAGTGACAACCATTCGATGACCGAAGATGACACGATGGCTGCCATGTCCTCTCCTCCGGCCGTGGACGGGTCCCGCGACCCGATCTTCGCCTGTTCCGGGGAGATGGCCGAGCGTTGTGCGAGCTTCGACTGGGCCTCCACTCCCCTGGGGGAGCCCTCGACCTGGCCGGCCAGCATGCGAGCCGTGGTCGGCATGGTCCTGCGTAGCCGCTTCCCGATGACCGTCACCTGGGGTGACGAGTTCGTGATGATCTACAACGACGGCTACATCCCGACGCTGGGCGCCAAGCACCCGGGGGCGCTGGGCAGCGACCTGCCCCACCAGTTCGCCGAGATCTGGGACGAGATCGGTCCCCGACAGCGAGCGGTCCTCGCCGGCGGCGAGTCCGAGTCCGACGAGGACGTGCCCTTCGTCCTCGAGCGAGGGTCCGGGCCGGAGGAGACGTTCTACACGTTCTGCTGGTCGCACGTCTCGCTCGACGGGCAGGCCCCCGGCCTCGGCGGGGTGCTGACGGTGCTGACCGAGCGCACCGGCGAGGTCGTCGGTGCCCGCAGGCTCGCCCTTCTCAACGCCCTGGCCATGCGCACGGCGGCCTCGGCCGACCCCGACGAGGCCCTCGAGCGCACGATGCACGTCCTGGCCGAGGCCCGCGACGACCTGGTGCACGGCTCCTACTACGTCGCCGAGGCGAACGATCGGCTCACTCGCGGTCCGGGGTTCGACACCACGACCCGGGACGACTCCGAACAGGCGCGGGACGGGGCTCGGCGACTGGTCGAGACCTGCTGGACGACGGGCGAGCTGACCGAGGAGCGGTGGGACTCCGGGTACGGCGTCGCCCTGCCGGTGCGGGCCAGCGGGCGGCGGGTCGGCGTGCTGCTCCTCGAGCTGCACCCGCTCCGCCCCCTGGACGGGGCCCACCGCCAGTGGCTCGGCCTGGTCGGGGACCAGGTCAGCCAGGTCGTGGGCACCGCCGCCTCCCGGGCCGACGAGCAGGCCCGGGTCGAGGCCCTGGCCCAGCTCGACGCGGCGAAGTCCGAGTTCCTCTCGACCGTCAGCCACGAGCTGCGGACGCCCCTCACGCTGCTGCTCGGCCCGCTGGACGACGCCCTCGCCGACCCCGAGCCGACGCTGAGCAGCGTCCAGGTCGCGAGCATGCACCAGAGCGCACACCGGCTTCTCCGGCTGGTCAACGGCCTGCTGGACGCAGCCCAGCGTGACGTCGAGCCGCGCCCGACGAGGATCGAGCCGGTGGCGGTCAGCGCCCTGACCCGCGACCTCGTGCTTCCCTTCGAGGTCGCTGCCCTGCGCGGTGGACTGACGCTGACGACCACCGTCGACGAGGTGGGCGTGCTCTCCATCGACCCCGCCCTGTGGGAGAGCATCGTCATCAACCTGACGGCCAACGCCGTCAAGTACACGCCCTCCGGCTGGGTCGAGGTCGAGCTCGACGCCGACGGGGAGCACCTGCGTTTCGTGGTCCGCGACAGTGGGATCGGGATCAGCCAGGCCGACCAGTCCCGCATCTTCGACCGCTTCCAGCGCATCGAGACCGACACGTCGGTCAGCGTCGAGGGCACCGGCCTGGGGCTTGCCGTGGTCGCCGAGTCCGTCCGGGCCCTGGGCGGCACCATCGAGGTCGACTCCGCGCCGGGTGAGGGCTCCGTCTTCACGGTGCGCCTCCCCCGTCTGGTCGCGGCGCCGGGCGAGGAGACCGAGCAGCGCTCGACGATCGCGGCCGAGGTGCTCGCCCGCGACGTCACGGCGCCGGACGCCGGCGAGGGGTCGGCCGAGGCCATGCCCGACGACGGCCGCCCCCGGGTCCTCGTCGTCGACGACAACGAGGGCATCCGCGGCCGGGTCGCCGGGGTCCTGGCCGACCTGGGGTCGACCGTGACTGCCCGCGACGGGATCGAGGCCCTCGAGATCCTCACGGACCTGCAGGTGGACCTGGTCGTCACGGACATGACGATGCCGCGCCTCAACGGGCTGGGGCTGATCTCCCGCCTGCGCGCGGACCCCCGGCACTCCGGTGTGCCCGTGATCGCGCTCTCGGCACGAGCCGGCACCGACGCGGCGACGTCCGCCCTGGCCGCCGGCGCCGACGACTACGTCACCAAGCCCTTCACCTCCGAGGAGCTCCTCGCCCGCTGCCGCTCGACCCTCGAGCTGACCCGCCTGCGCACCGAGCACGCCGCGACGGCCGCGCGGGCGGCCATGCTCGCGGAGTTCAGCCACGACCTGCAGACGCCGATGTCGGTCGTCATGTCGGCCCTCGAGATGCTCTCGCTGCCGGGGGTCGACGACGACGCCCGGGCGGACGCCGTCGTCCGCGCTCGCGACCGGATGGTGGTGCTGGACCGACTCGTGCGTCAGTTCCTCGACGGCTCCCGCATCGCCGCGGGCCTGCCGCTGCTGGCCGTCACGGCCTCGGTCGACCTGCACGACCTCGTGCGTCGGGCTCTGCTGGACCAGCGCGGTGTCGTCGTCGACCCCGAGGAGTCCGGACCCGTGCGCGTGCTGTGCGATCCCCGCCGTACCGAGCAGATCCTGCGCACCCTCGCCGTCCGGGCACGCGACGGCGGGGACGGACCGGTGGGCGTCCGCTGGACCACGTCCGCGCCGGGCGCCGACGGGGTGGACGTCGAGGTGTATGCCGCCGGCTCGAGGCAGCCGAGCCAGGCCCCGGCCCAGCACAACGACCTGGACCTCCTCGTCTCCGGCGCCGCCGCAGCGGCCCAGGGCGGAACCCTCAGCCTAGGATCGACCCCCCAGCACGACACCCGGTTCGTGCTCCGACTCACGGAGGCCGACTGATGAACGTGCTCGTGGCCGATGACGACGAGGACATCCGCTTCGTGGTCTCCGCCCTCCTCTCGCGCCGCGGCTGGAGCGTCACGACGACCACCAGCGGCAAGGAGACGCTCGCCACGCTGCGTGGGGCGAGCTTCGACGTGCTGGTGCTCGACCAGAACATGCCGCCGGGCTCCGGGCTCGAGGTCGCCGACGACCTGCGTGCCCGCGGCGACCAGACCCCGATCGTGCTGTTCACCGGTTTCAGCGCCACCCTGGACCGGGCCCGCACCGAGAGCGCCGGGGTCGTCGTGATGGAGAAGACCGACGTGACCACCCTGGCCGACGAGGTCGCCGCGCTCGGCGGCGTCTGAGGTCCCCGCGCTCAGCCGAACGGGCAGCCACCTGTGGCGCCGTTCTCGCGCAACGTCATCGGAGCGGTGTCGTAGGTGGCCCACGCCCCCGACTCGCTCTCCACGCACAGCGTGAACTCGACGGCGGCGTCGTCGTAGACGTAGCCGGCGATCGTGTTCCCTGCCGCCAGGGTCAGACCGGCGTCGCCGAGGGTCTCGACGACCTCGGCGGTGGTGCGCGGGTACGGCGAGCCGCGGTAGAAGCTCTCGAGCGAGACCGCCGCGGTCTCGACGTCGCGCTTGACCGACTCCAGTCCGGCCGGGCCGCTCGGTTCACTCGGGCCGCTCGGTTCGCTCGGAGCACTCGGAGTGGTCTCCTGGCCTGCCGGGACGGGCTCCTCGTCCGCACCGCAGGCGGCGAGCCACACGACAGCGAGCAGGATGACGCCCACGACCTTCATGGACGTGAGCCTACGTACCGCAGCGGCCCGACGAGACGTGGGGCGGCGTGGGGAGACGGCGGATCACGAGGTGATGGATGCGGGCCGCGATGATCGGGCTCGCCGGGCCAGGACGCGGCAGTCTGGAACGCGACAGAAGGGACTCCGCGATGATCGCCGTACTGAACCTCGCCGTGGAAGACGTCGAGTCGCAGCTCGCGAGCGACCCGGCCGCTCACGTCGCTGTCGCCGTCATCGCCGCGAGGTCGGGCACCACCGAGCACCACCTGCGCCGGATGTTCGCGTCGCTGGCCGGGATGCCGCTCTCGGAGTACGTCCGGCGGCGCCGGATGGCCGCGGCGGCCGCCGAGCTGGTGAACGCCGAGGACAGCCTGCTCACTGTCGCCGTCCGCTACGGCTACGGCTCGACCGAGGCGTTCGGCCGTGCGTTCAGGGCCGTTCACGGCGTCAGCCCGGGCGACGTACGGCGTGACGGGGGTCCCCTCCGCACACAACCGCGGATCAGGTTCCACCTGACCGTCGAAGGGAGCATTCCGATGGACACCCGCATCACCACCCTGCCCGCCATCCGCCTGGTCGGTCACGCCACGCGCGTGCCGCTGGTCCACGACGGCATCAACCCCCACATCGCCGACCATGTCGCCTCCATCGAGGTGCAGCAGACGGTGCGGCTCAAGAGTCTCAACGACACCGAGCCATCGGGCGTGCTCGGTGTCAGTGACGACCTCGACCCCGACCGTGCCGAGGGCAGCGAGTGCACCTTCCTCCATGGCGTGGCGACCACCGCCGACCCGCCGGAAGGGCTCGACGTGATCGAGGTGCCGGCCGGCACCTGGGCCGTGTTCCGGACCGAGGGCCCACACCCCGCCGCCCTGCAGGAGGTCTGGGCCGCGACAGCCACGACCTGGCTCCCGTCCCAGCCCTGGCGGCTGCGCCCAGGGCCGGAGATCGTGGCGACGCTCGCCCTGGACGCCGAAGCGGCGACCGCGACCTGTGAGCTCTGGCTGCCCGTCGAGGCCGGATAGCGCGAGATCGGGAGAGTCTTGAAGACTTCTGGAAGCGTCTCAGGCTGGGTGTTCGAGAAGTCGAGAACGGGCAGGTCTCCGGACGCTCTTGCGGGCCCGCCGGCACCACCTGCGGAGCACGACAGCCGCCCCGACCTGGTCGGGGCGGCTGTCGTTCAAGAGGGCTGGCTCTCGGTGGTGTGACCCACCGGGACCGGCAGCTTTGCGAAGAGTCTGCGCTATTTCTGCGAAGACCCCTGGGTGGGTGGGGTGTTCGTGGATTGAAGAGACCGCAGGTCAGTGAACCGTTTCCGCGAAGTGGATTCCGGGGTTGCACCCACCGGAGCCGAAGTCAGCACCCCATCCATGTCGCCATTCACCGCACCTTTGGCGCGCCGCAGTCATCCCAGCCTCTCGAGTGTTACCCCGCGGGCCACGGAGGAGAGGGCCAAGGCTCTTGGTTGAGCCGATCCAGCGCCATCTGACCGGACTCGACGGCTGCCGCGTCGGTACCCACTTGATCCCTGGGCGGCCGCCTCCCTCCAACAGCGCACGCCCATCTCTCCCCTGCATCGGTCCGATCGGGCGAGTGCAGGGTGAGGAAGCCGCTGCCGAACAACCACTTCCCGATTGCGACGGCTACCGTCTGGCCATCCGCGTTCAGATGTCCGCGAACAGTCTGGTTCGCAAACACGGTGCCGACTTCTCGCGCCGATTCGGTCTCACCGGCCGGGATGTACTCGCGATAAGTGACCATCATGACGATAGGCGCATCGGATGGAAGCCAATCCCCAAGAACGACGAAGCAGGCCGTCCCTATCGGCGGCATCACGAAGGGGTCGGTCGTCTGCGCGACCGCGCAGGATCCCAATGGAACATCAACGTCGATGGCGTACGGCCCCATCAGGATGTCGAGCTCAGCGGCCACCTTCTTCATCACATCTGGGCCTTCAGTTGTCCGCCGGCAATGTCCGCCGAGCTGACCAAGTCAACGCGTATCCTCGGCAATCTCAGGCACCCCCCTCGTCGCCCTGCCAAATGGTCACAGACAATCCCTGAACGACGCGATCCCTACCCGCGGCCGCGACCACTCTCTGATAGAGGTCTGGACGGAGAAGCAGATCCGTGCCGACAACCGCCGGCTCCGGTGGCTCAAAACTGCCGTCGTGAACTAGGAACCCATCCCACGTTCGACACACCATTGCCGGACCGTCATCATCAACCAGAATCATTCGCATCGCTGGGTCCTCGGGACGCAGATTTAGCAGCGCCACCAGCTCAACCCCGGGCCCGAGCAGCATCGGATGCAGACCGGCACCACGGCCGGGATTCGGCACACCCAACTCCTGGTCGAACGACAACGTCGTGGCCAGCGGCATGGCTCGACCGACGAGCTCCGCGCCAGCGCGGGCCACTGTGAGTCCGCTGACCACATCGGCGTGGTGGCGCGTCCAAAGGTCAGGCCGCGTGTGAGAAAGGGGGAAGCCTCGCCCCAGCACGGTCCCGTCGGAGAGCTCCAGCCCTGCGGCGATGAGCAGCTGCGTCCCGTCGGTGCCGGTGTATTGGTCGGGGAACGTGTGATGGCGTTCCATCAACGCGACCTGGACCCAGTCCTCGTACGGTGCTTCTCCGCACCGCGCAACCTCAGCCTCGGTGAACTGGTGATACCCCTCGAGTGCCTGCACGTCAGCTGGCGGCCACGTGCCGGCTGACGCGTTTCGCCAGGGTGCCGGCTCCTCCGACCATCCCAGACTGTCTGGACGAATCGAAGGTCGCGGCACCCGGGATGCCTCGCCCCGCAGCGACCAGGACATGGTTGGACGTAGCGCGTCGGCGAGTTGCCGCTCGAACGGAATCGGGTCGACGATCTGGCCGGTAGCGGCGAGCGCGGCGCGTGCGCCGGCGGCTACCCGCTGCAGCGCGTCCTCTGAAGCTTCCTCGTAGCCGTAGTAGACCGGCGGCCGGTCAGTGCTTCGCGCTCGAAGGTACTTGGCTTGGCCCCTGCTGCGTTCCAGCGCAGCCGGGCCCTGTTCGACCAAGCGAGCCACGACGGCGTCCTTGAGGCCCGCCGGGTCACCGGCGAGCGTCAGGCGCTCCTCCAGATAGTCGGCGACGATTGCCTCCGCCTGCTCCCGCGGCATCCCGTCAGCCATCACTCTCCCCACGCTTCGTTCAGCGCGTCACGCAGCGTCCGGTCGGCCGGGGTTGCGGGCGGGTTCGGCACCGCGCGTCCGTGCTTGTCGAGTATCTCGCCGGCTGACACCCGGACCGACAGCATGTCGCTTCCGCCGGCCAGGTGGGTCAGCGCGTCGGCGAACTCATCGGTGAGTTCGCCGTGCGGCAGATGGTCACGGACTGTCTCCAGAAGCCAGGTCAATCGCCCGGCATCCAGGTTCGCACTCAGGAGGGGGACGACCGCGCCCTGACCAAGCGCCGGGCGGCAGGTGAGCAGGAGCGCGGCCGCGAGGAGTGAGAGGCGGATGTCTTCCCGTTTCGGGCGGCCGATGTTCGCCAAAGCCAGGGTGGCCAGTGCTTGGTCCAACTCGTTGGGGTCGTCTGGGACCGGACCCGGGACATACGGCGGATGGGTGCGCGCAGCGGCACCGGGGATGCGCTGCTCGAGGACGTCGAACGCGTCGTTCCAGACCTCGACCGCGGTACCCGCGGACTCTGTCGCAGGGCTCGCGGCGAACGCTGCCACAACTCCCTGCGCCACCCCATAGGTCGCGTAGGTCTGGTTGGAGATGCTGGTCGCGATAGCAGCCGCCAGCGTCTGCTCAGCTACGTCCGGGTTCAGAGAGTGCGCCCGGTTCCAGAGTTCGACCCGTTCGCGGCCGGCGAACGACAGCCACCCGCCGCGGGCCGAGATTCGCGTGTAGGCGAGGGCGTAGCAGTAGCTGGTGACCTCTTCGAGGCCTTCGATGGTCCCGCCGCAACGGTCCTCGAGCCCTTCGGCGAGCGTCGCGAACGCTTCCTGGTGCGTGGAATACGTCATCTCTCTCGCGGCACTGTCCAAGACGCTGCGCCCCGCGGCCGCCCCGCAAGTCGAGGTCGCCTCCAGCACCCGCCACCCGACGGCGTTGACCAGCGCATCGGAGTGCCAGCGCCGGGATGCCGCGTTCGTGCCGTACCCCTGCCGGTTGTAATCGCGCGCTGCGACTGCAGCGCCCGGAGCACCCGCTTCCAGGATGGGGCGCTGTCCCTCCTCGATGAACGCCTTGACGTCCCTGGGTTCACGGAACCGGTTGGACGTCTCCCGTGACCCTCTCTCGTCCTCCGGCCTCTTGGCTCGAACGGCGAACGAAGGACCGCCGAGTGCCCGGACCGCTTCGATGAGTTCGGCGGGAGCGGTCGTTCCGGGCCGGTCGCTGGCGCGCATTAGCGGCTGGTTGTCGTAGCTGGCGGCGACGTTGTTCGCGACCACCGTCAGGGCGGCGTCTGCCGGTGCGTTCCTGCCGAGTTCGGGCCGAAGGCGTTCCAGGAGGGTGGTGTCTGGTTCGGGCTGTCGCCACATGTCGGTGACGGTCAGGCGCAGTGCCGCTAGAACGACGGGGTCGGCGTTCGTGAGGTTATTGATGAGGAGCCGGACCTGCGCCTGGTACGCACGGGGGTCATCGAACCCGAACTCCGACGTGAGGAGGTGTGCGGCACCGGTCGCCGCCGCGATGGGGTCGATGTCCGCAGCGAGCTCCCACCATGCGCCGGGGATGTGGCTGGTTTCGCGGCCGTTTGTGTGCTGCCTGACCAGGTACGCGGGGTCCTGCAGGCGTGCGAGGGCGGCGCGGGCGGCGACCAGGTCGATGGCCGCGAGGTCCGTGACCGACTCGATGAACTCGGTGATGGTGATGTCCTTGTGGCCGCCATACGCGCCAAAGAGCGCCGCCGCCAGCCGCCAGCTTTCCTCGGCTTCCTCCAGGGCGCCTGCCTCGAGACACAGGCGGGCGGTCGCGACCTCGAAGTCCGCGGTGACCGAGTACATCGTCTCGGTGTCGTCTCGTTCCTCACGGACCGCGGGCAGAACCCGGTGAATGGGTTCGATACCAACCCGGTCCGCCACCCGCGCCAGAATGCCGAGGAGGTCATTGGTCGCCAACGGACCGCCCTCGGCCATCCCTGCCAACGAACTGGTCGTCCTGTCACCGATGGCCGTCAGGTGGTCCATCACGGAATCCAGGTCGCCGGGCATCACCACGCGCAGAGACCGTTCGATGACGTCGTGAATCTTTGCGTGAATCGAGTACAGGTCGACCGCTCTCGGGTTGCCCGCGAAATGCGACGAGTTGGTAGCAAGCTGCTCTAACGCCACCCGAACTGTCGTAGATGCCGCCTCCGGTTCAACCGCGCCGGAGGCGACGTCCTCTTCCAGCCCGACCGTGGCCACCGCGAACCGCAACCAAGCCCGGTAGAACCCCTCCCCGCCGAGTTCGGAGTTCAACCCGACCGGTGCGGTGCGGTCGATGGCGTGAGCGAGCCTGAGCAGGTTCAGCCAACCGCCGATCAGACCGGGCCGGTCCGCACTGTTCGACTCCAGAAGCTTCTCGGTCACTTCGCGAAGTTTCGCGTCCAGGTCAGCGATGCCCAGACCCCGCAGGAGGTCATCCGGTTCCATACCGTGGTCCAGGTACGCGCCCAGGTCGCGACCAGGCGCGTGTCCGTGAGCCTCGCGCGCTAGGTCGGTCCCGAGAGCTTTGTCGCCGTTGTCCTTCGCGACGTTGGCGAGGGAGATGAGCACCGCGGCGGTCCGCGCCGGGTCGGTCATTTTTCGCGCCACGCCGAGGAGGTCCTCGAGCGGGACCTCGACGGCAAGCACCGCTACGAGGTCCCGCAGCGACGGCTGACCCTGATGCTGGTCGAGGTGCTCGGCCAGCTCGTCGATGTCGATGGCCGCCGCCTCGCCAGCGAGCCGCAGATCGCCGAGTTCGATGGCCAGACGCGTCCTCGCGTCCGTCTCGACGTCGTAGCTGGTGTTGTCGGTCTCGGCCTGTCGGTCGAACGCGTCCAGATACACCTCCCACGGTGCCGCGGCACCTGCCCGGTCGACCGCCTCACACAGCCGCAGACCCCACCTAGCGGTGAATGTTGCCCGGCCGTCGTAGACGAGTCGTTCGGCGACGACCTCGGCGCCGAGGATGCCGACCACGACGTCGGCGTACTCGACGAGGGTGTCGGGAAGCGCTTCGTGCTCGTAGACCACGACGCCGCGGCGCGCCTCCAGGCACCGCAGGAGCGTTCCCCAATCGCGGCGTGCTTGTGCCTCGTGGGCGACGATGGTCAGGACCTGCTTGATGGCATCCGGGGGCTGTAGCGCCGCGATGGCGTTGGTTACAAAGTCCGGCGTGATGAGCCCCTGAAGGGTCTCATAGTCACCGAGTTCAGCAAGGAGTTGCGGCAGGTGCCGGAACGCCCGAGTGTCAGTGTGGAATCCCCGTGCGGTGAGCCAGTCCGCGGCGTCGCGCCGAACCCGATCCGACCAGCCGGCCTGCTTCGTGCGGTGGATGAACCGGCTGAAGCTCTCGTGATGGACTTTCAGCCCACCCAGCCCCGGGTTCGAGTTTAGGATGGGCGCGAGCCTCGCGAGCGCGTCATCGAGCCACGGCTCGACCAGCGGAGCAATCTCGCCCAACTCCCGCTTTGACAGCGCGAAGTCGCACAGAGCCAGAGCGCCGATTGCCTGCTCCTGCTCACCGGTCAGCGTCGCGAGCAGGTGCGCGTAGTACTCGTCGAGGTCGGTCGCGTTCTCAGGCACCTCACGGAGACGTTCGATGAGGTGTGCGACCGTCGTGGGACACCCGGCGGGGTCCAGCGGAGACGTCCCTGTCGCGTGTCGGCACAGGTACGTCGCATACAGCGCGTTCCCGTTCGAGCGGGCATGCAGGAGGTCGACGATGGTTCGTTCCTCATCGTCGGTGACCCGTTGCCTCGTCTGCGGGTCGGTGAGCACACCGTGATGATCGGCCAGAGTGCCCAGCTCTGCGTGAGACATCAACGGCATCTGGACCTCGGCGCCAGACGTCGGGTGAGCGTTGTCGAGGTGCTGCCCGGGCTGGCTGGCGATGAGGACGGACACGCCAGCAGGTAGGGCGACGGCGCCGAGTTGGTCGACCAGCGCGCGTGCAGGGTCCGGCCGCTGAGGCCCTCCGACCTGTCGGCCGAGAACTCGGTCGATGTGGTCGAGCCCGTCGACGATGATGACAAGATGCTGATCCGGGTTCGCACCCCTACATGCGCGGATGGCTTCCTCTAGCGCCTCGGGCGTAGCAGCGAACCGCGGCCGCAAGTGCGCGACCGACTCGGGCGCAATCGCCTCCAGCTGATGCAAAAGGCTCCCGATGACCACCTCGGCCAGAACCCGCTCGTTCCGATCACTGTCGGCATCGCCGAGCCAGCAGTGATGCCGCAGCACCAGGACACCAGACTCGACGTAGGACTCGGCGAGCTGCTCGCATAGCCACGTCTTTCCCGCGCCCGGCTCGCCGGTGAGCACAACCCGGCCACCGTCCGCCAGGCTTTCGTCGATGGCCGCACGCACCACATCCGCGGCGTCGACACGGTCGACCGCGAACGCTGCCTCAACTGGATGGCCGTCTCGCACGGCACCGAAGTCCGTGGTCAGCCGAACCTCGGGAGCGAGACTCGTGCGGGTCACGGTCCCTTCGATGGCGCGGGCACCGGTCGCGGCATGAAGCAACGCCAGCCCGACGTCTTCGGCAGACCGGTTCAGGTTCGGCGGCCGGCCTGCTCCCAGCTCCTCGACGGCCCGCCGCATAAGGGCACGCTCGGCGGGGCCGGGAGAGTCGAAGGTCAGCGTTGCTTCCGGTGCGTCGGTGTCGATGACCAGCCGCGCGCACGCGGTGTGGAGCTCGTCGTCGGTGAAACCCTTCAGGACGTTCTTCCACGGGTCGGTGGCCCGAAGCTTCTGCGGGTTGAACCTGTACCGGCGCGTGGCGACCCCGGGCAGTGGGTCGCCGGGGTCATCGCCCGCATCGACTGGTTCGAGTACTTGGCTCAATTCGCTGTCCGGACCCTTGTCGCGCACGACGACCCGGTAATCGGCGTCCGAGTTCGATGCGAGGTCATCGAGCAGCGATCGCAGCAGGAGGTCCAGACGCAGGCTTCGGCCGTCGCCGGAGAATGCGGCCCGTGAAAGTTGCCGGTCGACGGTGGTGTGTTTGATTTGCAGACGCCTGCGTCGCCCGATCGCGTACTCGATGGTGAGGTCGTCGAATCGGTCGTCCGCATCTACTTTCAAGTCGACCTTGATGCGCGTCGCCGTGCCCAGCATCAGGTCCACGAAGGCGATGCCGCACATCGTGTCCTGGTAGGCGTACCCGTGGTGGGTGGGGCGAAGATTCATGACGGGTTACGGTATGCGGCCTTGAACGCAATCAGGGCTGAACGACACCGCAGGACTCTTCTCAAGCATGTCGACAGCCAGATCCCTCGAACGTCTTCGGGGCAACGACGCATGACATGAGCCAGCATGCACACCCGGTTTCTGCGCAGGCAGACGGTGCGAGCGCAGCCAAGGCAGAAGCCTCTCGCCGATAATGGCTAGGTATGTCAACCCGCCCCGGCGCGGCTCTGACGCGACCTTCGAGCTGCCGTCTGGGTGATGCGCGGGCTGTCGGCGTGACTTCGGGCTTCGTCGTCAGGTCCGTCAGACCTCGAACCAGTAAGCGGTCTCGATGTCCATGAAGTCGTTGATGAGCTCGATCGAGAGGACCGAGTAGTCCACCGGCTCGCCGAGCTCGTCGCAGGGCTGGTCGGTGAGGTCGACGCGGTCGGTGATGAGGTCGGCGCGGGCGGGTGTGGGCCCGACGGGCTCGCTGAACAGGTGGAGGCCATCCGGCGCGATGACGGCGCGCAGGCCCATCTCCTTCAGCGCAGCGGCGTCCCGGCGGCCGGCGTCGTCGCCGGGGGTGATGATGTCGAAGATGTCCATGGTGCAGTCCTTTGGTGAGAGGTTCGCTCCGGCTGCTGCCGAGGCGAGTCGAACGGTTCGGCCATCTGCCCGGCACGCAATGGCTGCACGCCCACCGTTCTGCTGGGTTCCACAGACCCCTACGTCGACCTCTGAGAGTCGCGGCGTCGACGCTCTTGCCTCGATCGCGTGCGCCGGCACGGTGCCGTCCGAGCGCTTCGGCGCTCCGCGCCGCGGTCCGGCATTCCGGGCCGGACCGGGCGCCAATCGCCCCAGGAGGGCGGATGTCCACAAAGAAGCACAGCCGAGCGGGCCGAGGCGTCGCTGACCTCCCGCAGGTCAAGCGCCGCCGACGCCTGGAGAACCTCCTGTACACCCGCACGCGGGTGGCACACCTGGCCGCCGAGTACCGATCCCACGGGCTCGACGAGCACGTCGAGCTCTACCTCCTGCAGCTGGAGGTCGAGCAGGTCCTCGCCGACGAGTTCCCCGACGCCTTCGAGGCACACGTCGGGAACTGGGCCGAGGAGGAAGCGGCGGCTGAGCACCACCCGCAGGTGACCACGGAGACGTGCAGCCTGTGCCGTGCCATCGCCGTGCACAACGGCGGCGGCTCAGGAGCACCGCTCGCGGCCTGAGGCCGGACATCACCAGGTGGGGCGGACCGAAAGGTCCGCCCCACCGCCTTGTACTCCGGCGGCGCTGTGGTTGCGGCATCCCGTGCGCCGGGGACAGTCCCGGCCCATGACACCTCCCGATGCCCCCCAGACCCCCTCGCCCCACAGGTCTCGATCGACGAGCCTGACGAGCTTCACCGCTTCCTCTTCGCCTACCGCCCCACGGCCCTCACTGAGGCGCAGTGGAGTCCCATAGCGTCGGACGCGGTCGAGCTGGTGACACGCGCCGGCGCTCTGACGCGCTTGCGGGTCGAGAAGGACATCCAGCTGCTCGGTGCCGTGGCCGCGCACCTGGCTGAGCGCGGGCGCTCCATCACGCTGGACGAGGTACTCAGTGACACCACCCTGCTCTCGTTCGACACGTCGCTGCAGGTCAGTCACAAGACCCGAGAGAACAAGCGAGGCATCGCGCGCCGCTTGCAGGCCGCGCACCGGGGCTTGCCATGGCGAGCTGAGAAGCGGAGCCCCGGGGTCCGGGCCGCGCAGTTGGTTCCGCACTCAGAAGTCTCCACCTTGCACCGAATCCTGCGCGACGCGGACGAGGCCGGCTCAGACTCAGACGCGGTCGCCTTCAGACTCGCGGTCGATGCCGCACGCACAGCGCGACGGGACTCGGCCACACCGTCCGCTGTCGCGGACGGCGACTGGGTGCGGGCACGACGATTCGCTGCCAGACACGGGTGGAACCTGACCCACCGGCTCCTCAAGGCCTGCGTCACCCACGAGACCCTCGACCTCGACCAGCCGGTCGCCGTACTCGTCCGCGACTACGGGCTCTCTCGTCGCGACCTGGACCTTGCACTGACGTCCGTCCACGCGATGCCCGCTCTCCCCGACAGTCGCCGCCACGACCTGCTGCGTGGCACCGCCTGAGCCTCCGAGTCCCACCCGCCAAACACACCTGCGATCTCGGGTGTGCAGCGATTGCACGGGGTCCTCCCGTGAGCACCGTGCGCGTCCAGATCACCCGCCAGGGACGGGTGACTGGACGAGAGGACAGGCGCCCAAGCAAGGCCGCAGTCGCCCGATTGCGTGCCGAGGTCGAGGCCCGACCGAAGAACACCGAGCTGCCCGCAGAGGTCGCCGCCGTCATCGAGGGCTACACGCCCGCTCGGGTCAGCGACACGACGATGGAAACCGTCCGCCCGTTCATCCTCGAGGCGATCACCGCCTCGCCGCTGCGCGGCAAGGAGAGCGTCCGCAAGCACTGCAACCACCTCACACAGCTCGCCTGCTTCGCCCTCAAGCACGGGGTACCGCTCGAGATCTCCGCCGTACTCACCACGGCGTTCATCGACGAGTACGTCCGCGTGGAGATGGCCCGGGTGTCGCGACACAACCGTTCGGAGCGGCGCCTGCGCCTGCTCTCCCTGGCTCGGACGGCCAACCCCGGTCCGGACGTCCCGCCGCGGCTCACCCCGATCGGGCACAGCTCGGTCAAGCCCTGCTACTCCCCCGCCGAGCTCGCCGTGATCAGGCGGGCAGCTCGGGTCCAGCCCACCGAAGCTCGTCAGCGCGACCTGGCCATCGTCGTCGCTCTCAGCAGTGGCGCGGGCCTCGACAGCGTCGACATGCGCGACCTGCTCACCGACCACATCGAGGACCTCGGCGAGGCCGGCATCCGTATCCACGTGCAGGGCCCCCGCCCCCGCATCGTGGTGCTCCGCCGCAGCTTCGAGTCCATGCTGCGCGACGCCGTCACCGACATGCCCGCCGGCCAGTTGCTCCTCGGCCGCAAGCAAGACCGTCGCAACACCGCCGCCCGTGCCACCGAGCGCGCAGCCCTGCACAACGTCCCCCGCATCGAGCCCGCGCGTCTGCGCGCGACCTGGCTCTCGGACCTGATGACCGACCCCATCCCCCTCGCGGTGATCTTGCAGGCCGCAGGCCTCAGGTCCGCACGGACACTCGCCGAGCTGCAGCCCCACCTCGGCCCGTGGCTGGCGTACAAGGGCCTGACCGACCACACCGACATCTCGAACCTGGCGCTGCGGGGTGAGGGGGCATGAGCACCGTGCGGATCACCCGCCCGATGGTCGAGCGCACGCTGTGGATCGCGGACCAGAGCGGAATCCTCGACATCCTCGCCCCGCCGACCCCGGCGGGACAGCGCGGGCGCAAGGGTTGGATCAGGGAGAACACCCGTCTCTGGGTCATCGGCGTCATCTTGTGCACCCGACTCGGGCACGAGACCACGATCAAGGGCGTCCACAACGCCCTCACCCAGTCCCTGCCTCGAGACCTTCAATGGGAGCTCGGGGTGCTACGCCCTCTCACCACCAACGCCGCCAGCAAGCGCAGCGCGCACGACCCCGAGTCCGCGCACCTGACGGCGAACGGCAAGTCACGCAAGGAGATCTGGACCGAAGACGGCTACGAACGTCTGGGGTACGACGACCTCGCCAACGTGGTCACCAAGATCCGCTCGCGTCTCGACTACGGCCACGGCTCCGCGCCGGACCTCACCCCCGCTGAGCGGATCACCAGGCGCACTCTGGTCGAGGACGCCCTCGACTGCCTGATCACAGCCACCGTCACACCCCGCGCCTGCAGCACCGTCGCGATCGACGCCACCGGCCAGTGGTCGTGGAACATCGGCCCCAAGAAGGAGCAGCGCGCGGCCCAGAAGCGTCTGGGGGATGGCACCAACCACGCAGCCAGCGAGGACGTCGAGACCTCGCTGCAGGTCACCGAGATCCCGGCCGACGACGCCGTCAACGCCCCTCAAACGCCCGGAACCCTCACGGCCATGCTCCGCCGATGCCTCGACGCCGCCTGGGGCTACAAGACCGGCAAAGCCGGGCAGAAGGAGGTCGGATACGGCTTCCACCAGCACACCGTCGTACGCCGCCGACCCGAACTCCATCGGCCGACCAGAGCCGCTGCTCGTCGAGGGCCTGGTCGTCGTGCCCGCCAACGAAGATGTCGTCGAGGCCTCGCTCCGGCTCCTGGACCGCATCCAGACCCGCTCCACGATCACCCGCATCGCCGGGGACCTGCTCTACACCAACCTCAAGGCCGACCGGTGGGCCGTGCCGTTGGCTCAGCGCGGCATCGAGCAGATCCTCGCCATGCGCGAGGACGGCGGCGGGTGCGTGGACATCAACGGCGCTGTCATGCAGTACGGATGGATGCACTGCCCCGCCGCTCCCATGGACCAGCGGCCGCTCCCCGCGTCCGTCGCCAGCGATGAGGACGACGACCACTACGACGCGGTCGACGAGTTCAAGGCCAACTGGGCCTTCGACCGCAAGGAGTCTGGCCTGACCGGGAACCCGTCCTCGAAGTGGATCTGCCCCGCCGCGGCCGGCCGGACGGGCTGCTGGGCCCGAGGTAACGACAACGTCGCCGTGGCGCGGGAGGCCGGACTGCCGATCAACACGCCGCCCGAGGACTGGCGGACTCGGGCGTGCTGCACCAACAAGACCATGGACTTCACCCCTGACCCGACGAATCCGCACCACCAGCGCAAGCTCATGCAGCGCGAGTACGTCGGCACCCGCCGCTGGCGGCGCGCCTTCAACCTGCGCTCCAGCGTCGAGGGCGCGTTCGGGATCCTGAAGAACCCCAGCCGGCAGCGCATGCGCCGAGGCCAGAACCGGCTACCCGGGCTCGCCATGGCCAACCTCATCAACGGCCTCAAGGCCGCTGTCTTCAACGAGGAGCAGCTACGCAGCTGGCACGAGGACACCGGCCTCGGCCCGGCCGATCACCCGCTGCTGCAGCTCGACCCGCACGACTGGGGCTTCACCGACCTGACGAAGGAGCAGGCGAAGGCGATCGACGCTCGCCGCCTGCTTGAGGCTCGAGGCGAGCAAGGCACTTTCGAGCGAGGCGCGGCCTGACCACCCAACCGACCAAGGTTCTCGGGAGGACTTCTACGCGAGCGCACAACACGCGGCAGAAGCGGACGCTAGTGCGGTCGGGCTCGCACAAGCCCAGCGATGTCGGCGGCAGCCGAACTGAGCGCTTCCCCTGCATCCAAGCGAAGTTCGACCTCGACCCGCCACCCCGTAGGCACGGTGCTCTCCCACAGCAACACACGCAGGTTCACGTGGCCGTTGTGAGTTGCCTGCAATCGCAGGTCACCCTCGATGGACTCGTAATCGCGGCTCCCGTCCCAGCCCCGCCAGTTGTCGGCTAGGTCGTTGAAGTAGCAAGCAAGACTGCTGAACCCTCCGTCGTACCCCTCGTAGACCTGACGCGATGCCAGGAGGTTGGGGCCGTCAAGGGTGATCGACAGGTACTGCGCTGGGAGCGTCGTTTCGGCATCCGGGTCGGAGAAAACCAACCTCATACGCCCGTCTGTGACAACCACCGGATCCATGAGGACAGCATGCCTGGCGCGCATCCGCTCATCGGCAAGACCGGGACGCGGCAGATCAGCGCGCGTCAGTCAGGTGGGCGCGCCCTGAACTCTCGCTTGAGAGTCTCACGACGAGCGGCGTCCTCGGCATGCCGCTGAACCCGGTCGGGCATAGTCCGCCAGTCCACGGCGGCGTCTACGTCGAAGCCCGGGTAGGCCGCGGCCAGTGCGGGGCGCACCAACTCAAGGGAGGCACCCTGCGTCAGCAGCCACCAGAGGATGTCTTCGTCGTCGGCGTAGCCGCTGTCGTGGTCGACGTACTCGAAAGAGACCCAGCCGTCATCGCAGAGCCATGACACCCGGACTCGGTCGGGACTGAGCGGCTGTATCTGCAACTCACGCGCGTCGGACAAGGCCACAATCTTGAGGTTAGTTGTCGTATCCGCTCATCGGCATGACCGTGCACCTGTTGGCGCCTACATCTTCAGGATTCACCGGTTCCATCCATCAAGGTCGCGCTTCGCCAGGGCGCAAAGGGCTCGATACGCGACCCACGACCAATCCTTTGCCTGCCGATGCGCATCGGCCGCCCCGACTGGTGTCGGGACGGCCGATGTTCAAGAGGGCTGGCTCCTGGCGAGGTGACCCGCCGGGACCGGCAATTCTGCGAAGAATCCTCGCCATTTCTGCGAAGACCTCTGGGTGGAGCTGGCGGGAATCGAACCCGCGTCCTCGAGCGCCGAACCAGGTCTTCTCCGGGTGCAGTCAGTGATGTCGTTTTCTCGGCCCCGGCGCTGGCACTGACACGTCGCCGACAGGCTCAGTCAGGATTGAGTCCCGATCACCCCTCCTGACAGAGAGTGATCAGCAAGTCTCCTAGTCGACGCCAGGATCCGGGACGGAGACGGGTGCCCGGTCTGACGCTTCGATCACTGCTCAGGCAGCGAGAGCGAAGGAACTGCGATTGGTGTTGGCAGTTATAGGTTTCCAACGATCGTTTACGAGATGACGTTGGCTTCTCGACCCGCTTCCCCTGGAACTAACGTCCCAAGTCGAAACCGATCAGCCCCTCTTGAGTTGTCGTGCGTTCATCAGTCTAGCGGGGTGAGCCGACAGCACCCAACGGGTTGTGGTGGCGTGCGTGCGGTGATGGGTCGGTCAAGGGATCTCGATACGCCGGGTGCTCGCAAGCTCGCCCCGGCTACTCGATCACCGAGAGGCACGCTCGCTGCCCGGCTACTCGATCGCCGACAGGAGGTGACCTGCTCCTCGATCGCCGAGCGGACTCAGCGGTGCGCGTAGGTGCGCAGCGCGTCGGCGCCGGGGCCGTCGAGGCGGTCCAGGCGCGGCGTGCGTCCGAGGATCGCCAGGGCGAGGTCGGCGGCGGCGCCGGAGACCACGTCGCCGGTGCCGTGCTGCCACTCGAGGTCGGTGGCCTGGTACCAGAGGTCGGGGGGTGCCGAGGGGAGGAACCCGACGGTGGCCTTCTTGGTCATCAGGAAGTCGAGGGCCGGCCGCCACCGCTCCACCGGACGATCGTCGTCGAGACCGAGGGGGATCCACATGTCGAGCTGGTGGACCAGGGCGTCCGTGTAGGGGCCCTTCACCCCCACGACCGGAGGGACCTGCCGTACGTCGGCCTTCTCGCGCAGCAGCGCCACCACCTGGCCCGGCGCCAGGTCCGCCCGGTTGGCGACCAGCACCTCCTGCAGTCGGTCCACGTCGCCGCGCGACCTCAGCAGCGCGAGCGCGGCCTCGCGCTTGGTGAAGTCGCAGCTGACGAGCAGGTGGGTCGCCATCTGGTGCACGGTCCACGAGGAGCACAGCGACGGGGTGCGCCACTGCTCGGGCGTGAGGGTGTCGAGCCGGGCCGCGATCGCGCGACGCTCGTCGGCCAGGGCGGCGTACAGGTCCATGCACTCATCCTGCCGGAGCGGCCGCGGCCACGCGGGCCTCCCCCGCCTCGATCTCCGCGTGCAGGTCCACGCAGTAGCGCCCGAAGTCGATCTGGATCGTGTGCCGCGGCGCCGCGTAGTACTGCTCGAGGTGGAAGGCCTCGTCGGCGCGCATGATGCGCTCCTGCTCCTCCACCGGGGGCAGCACGTAGGCGCCGGTCAGCAGGCGAGCCAGCAGCTTGGACTGCTGCTCGGCGAGGTTGACGATCGTCGGCGAGGACTGGGCCAGCCCGAGGAAGTAGAGGTGCTCGACGCCGGGCTTGATCATCCGCTTGAACAACGGGTACCGGTGCTCCTCGTCGGGGTGCAGCGCCGTCTCGCCGGGGTCGAAGAAGGGAAACTTCATCTCGTAGCCGGTGGCGCAGATGATGACGTCGGCCTCCACCGACGTCCCGTCGACCAGGTGCACCGAGGACCCGTCGAGGCGCTCGATGGCGGGCAGCATGTGGATGTCGCCGGAGCCGGCCCGGGTGAGGAAGTCGGCGCTCACCGAGGGGTGCGCGGCCAGCGGCTCGTGGTCCGGCTCCGGCAGCCCGTAGCCGCTCATCGAGCCCACCAGGTCGCGGATCAGCTCCCGCGACGCCTTCAGGGCCACGTCCTTGGGGATGTCCGGCGGCGCCATCACCTTGTCGGCGGCAACCCCGTTGCGGTACTTGGGCAGCACCCACACTCCCCGCCGGGCCGAGACGTGGAGGGTCTCGGCCATCCAGCGGTTGGAGAGCTCCGAGGCGATGTCCATGGCGGAGTTGCCCATCCCGACCACGATCACCCGCTTGCCGCGCATCTCGACCGGCTCGAACGGGTTGACGTAGGCGTGGCTGTGCATGAGGACGCCGTCGAAGTGACCGGGGTAGTCGGGAGCGCCGGGCTCCAGTGGTGACCGTTGGCCACGACCAGGTCGGTGTAGGTGCGCTGCTCGCCCGTCGACAGCTCGACGTCCCACCCGCCCGGTGCCTCCTCGGCATCGGCCGGTCGCCGTACGGCGCGCTCGACGCCCACCTCGAACTCGATCGCGTCGCGCAGGTCGAAGTGGTCGGCGTAGTCGCGGAAGTACTGGTGCATCAGGGTGTGGTGCGGGAAGTCCGGGTAGTCCTCGGGCGCCGGGAAGTCCTCGAACTCCAACCGTCGCGTGGAGGTGTCGATGTGCAGGGACTCGTAGACGGCTGAGCGGCCGTTGGGGTTCTTGAAGTACCAGTTGCCACCCACGTCGTCGCTGAGCTCGAAGTGGTCGTAGTCGACGCCGAACTCCTTGAGGCGCTTGGCCGTCGTCAACCCGGAGCACCCGGCGCCGATCACGCAGACCCGGGCGCTCACAGCTTCTCCAGGCACGCGAAGGCGGTGGCGACGTACTCGTCGGTCCTCGGCGATCCGACCATGTGGTCGGCCATCTGGTTCATCGCGTAGGCGACCGTCGTGCGGCGCTCCGCGTCGTTGACCACGATCGAGCCGCCGTACCCGGTCCACCAGCAGACCTTGCCGTCCGGCACGGCCGGGGCCGACGGCGTCGGGAGGGCGTAGCCCATCCCGTAGGTCAGCGGCGCCATCAGCACCAGGTCGGGTCCGGAGGCCTGCACCTCCCAGATCCGGTCCACCGTCTCGCGCGACAGCAGCCGTACGCCGCCCACCTCGCCGCCGTGGGAGACCACCGACTGCACCTGAGCGATGCCCCGGGCGTTGCCGTGCCCGGCGGCTCCCCCGACCGTCGACCGACGCCACGGGGTGTCGTTGCAGAAGCCGGTCGTCAGCACCGGGTTGATCGCGGTCCTGATCAGGAAGTGGTCGGGCGGCAGCGTCGAGTAGTCCAGCTGCGAGGGGGGTGGTGGCAGGAGGTCGGCGCAGTGCGCCAACGCGTCGTCGGGCACCCCGAGGTGGAAGCCGGGCGAGCCGCCGCTGAGCGGGGCGACCACCTCCTCACGCAGCACCTCGGCCAGCGGGCGCCCGGTCGCCGCCCGCACGACGCCGTCGAGCAGGTGTCCGTGGTCGATGATCTGGTACGCCGGCGCCGAGCCCGGCTCGTACCACGGCGCCTGCGCGGCGAGCAGCGCCTCGCTGGCCTCCAGGTCGATGCACTGCTCGGCGGTGATCGGCGCGTCCCACCCGGGCAGGCCGGAGGTGTGCCCCATCAGGTGACGCACGAGCACGCGCTCCTTGCCGGCGGCCCCGAACTCCGGCCAGTACGACGCCACCGGGGCGTCGAGGTCGATCTCGCCGCGGTCGGCCAGCACCAGCACGGCCAGCCCGACCATCGTCTTGGTGACCGACCAGACCTGGACGATCGTGTCCCGCGTCCACGGCACCCCTGGCCTGGCCTCACCTCCCCACAGGTCGGCGACGAGCTCGCCGTCGTGCACCACCGCGAGGCTCGCCCCGACGTCGGTGCCGTCGGCGAGGTTGCGGTCCAGGACATCTCTCAGCGGGGCGAAGGCCTCCGCGCATGTGCCGTCGATCACGTTCGTAGCCTAGAACGTGTTCTAGGGAGTTGCACCCTCGCTGTTGCACTCCATGTGTCTTGTGGTGGATGTGGGGCCCGCTCGCTAGTCGACCTGGTCGTTCGGGGTTGGCCCTGGTCGTTGGCCCCGGTGGTTGCGGCGGCGGGGCCGCGCGCGTAGCCGACCTGCTCCCGCCGTCAAGGATCGCCTGCGGCGCCCGCTTCGCGGCGGCCTGCGGCCGTCCTTGACTGCGGGACCCGGTA
>NZZG01000155.1 GCA_002698575.1 Pimelobacter sp.
CCACGACCTTGAGGCCGGGCGTGTGGGCGAACTGCGCCTCCGGCGACTCGCTGTGGTGCTCGACCGCGCCGATGCCGCCGCCGAAGGGGATCCGGATGACCATCGGCATCTTCGTCCTGCCCCGGGAGCGGTAGTGGATCTTCGCGACCTGGCACACGATCTGGTCGTAGGCGGGGTAGACGAAGCCGTCGAACTGGATCTCCACCACGGGGCGGTACCCGCGCATCGCCAGGCCCACGGCGGTGCCGACGATGCCGGACTCGGCCAGCGGCGAGTCGATGACGCGGTCCTCCCCGAAGTCCTTCTGCAGGCCGTCGGTGATCCGGAAGACGCCGCCGAGCTTGCCGACGTCCTCGCCCATGAGCAGGACCTTGTCGTCGTCCTCCATGGCGCGGCGCAGACCCATGTTGAGGCCCTTGGCGAGGGTGATCTTCTGGGTGCCCGGGGTCTGGGTGCCCGGGGTCTGGGTGCCCGGGGTCGGGGTGCCCGGGGTCGGGGTGCTCATGCTCGTGCCTCCTCGAAGCTCGCGAGGTAGTCGGCGAAGCCGTCCCTCTGGGCGATCAGCTCGGGCGGCATGTCGGCGTAGACGTGGTCGAACATCGACATCGGCTCCGGGTCCGGCATCGCCTTGCACCCCTCGCGCAGCGTGTGGCCGAGGTCGTCGGCCTCGGCGGCCACCGTCTCGTAGAAGTCCTTGTCGGCCAGTCCGTTGCGGTCGAGCCAGACCTTGACGCGCGCGATCGGGTCCTTGAGCTTCCAGCGCTCGACGTCGTCGGAGAGCCGGTAGCGGGTGGGGTCGTCGGTGGTCGTGTGCGCGCCCATCCGGTAGGTGTAGGCCTCGACGAGGGTGGGACCCTGGCCGTCGCGGGCACGCTGCAGCGCGGCCTGGGTGACGGCGTACGTCGCCAGCACGTCGTTGCCGTCGACGCGGACGCCCGGGAAGCCGAAGCCGAGCGCACGCTGGTAGAGCGGGATCCGGGACTGGCGCTCGATCGGCTCGGAGATCGCCCACTGGTTGTTCTGGCAGAAGAAGACGACCGGCGCGTTGTAGGAGGCCGCGAAGATGAAGGCCTCGTTGACGTCGCCCTGGCTGCTGGCACCGTCACCGAAGTGGGCGACCACCGCGGCGTCCCGCTCCGGGTCGCCGGTGCCGACGTCGCCGTCGCGCTGCACCCCCATCGCGTAGCCGGTCGCGTGCAGGGTCTGGGCCCCGATCACGATCGTGTACTGGCCGAAGTTGACCTCGGCGGGGTCCCAGCTGCCGTGGTCGACGCCGCGGAAGAGGCCGAGCAGCTTGAGCGGGTCGAGACCGCGGCACCAGGCGACGCCGTGCTCGCGGTAGGTCGGGAAGACGTAGTCCTGCGGGCGCAGGGCCCGGCCGGCGCCGATCTGCGCGGCCTCCTGGCCGAGGAGCTGGGCCCAGATACCGAGCTCTCCGTGGCGCTGCAGCGCGGTCGCCTCGGTGTCGATGCGCCGGGTCAGCACCATGTCGCGGTAGAAGCCGCGCAGGTCGTCGGCGGAGAAGTCCAGGTCGAAGTCGGGATGGTGGACCCGCTCACCCTCGGGCGTCAGCAGCTGGATCAGCTCGGGGCCTCCGTCCGCCTGGCTGGGGCCGAAGACGTCGACCAGGTCCGGGCCGAAGCTGTCGGTCGCGGCGGGTCGGGCGGGTCGGGCCGGTGGGGGGTTCTCGTGGTCGCTGCTCATGCGGGACTCCTTCTCGTCACCCGGGGAGCGGGGTCGCCGCGCCCGGGAAGCTGGGACCGTGGCGCCCCCGGAGCACCGGCCGCGCGGGGTGTGGCGACCTGTGACCCGGGACACAGTCCGGATGAGGAGCAACCTACAAGGGTGGTCGGCCCCAGACCAACCCAGCCGCTAGGGTCCAGCCATGGGTGACAAGAGCAGGTCCGCCAGCACGACCATCGCCGCACCGCCGGCCACCGTCTTCGCGATCCTGGCCGATCCCCGCCAGCACCCGCGCATCGACGGCTCCGGCAACGTCAAGGACTCCATCGAGGGCCCCGAGCGGCTCGAGCTCGGCTCGCAGTTCGGGATGGACATGAAGATGGGCGCGCCCTACAAGATCAAGAACAAGGTCGTCGAGTTCGAGGCCGACAAGCTCATCGCCTGGCGCCACATGGGCACCCACCGCTGGCGCTACGAGCTCAGCCCCACCCCCGACGGCGGCACCGAGGTCACCGAGACCTGGGACCTCTCGCACTGCAACCCCCTGATGCGCGCCACCCTGTCGGCGAGCTTCGGCGCCAAGACGCAGAAGGCGCTCGAGGCCACGCTGGTCAAGCTGAAGGCCGCCGCCGAGGCCGACTCCCCCACCTGACCCGGCCGACCCCGGGCACCCCGGGCACGTCGGGCACATCGCCCCGACCCGCGCTACAGGTCCCACAACACGTCGTCGCGATCGACGACGGCCGGCTCCCCGGCCGCCTCGGAGAAGGCGTCCAGCGCCTCGACGAAGACCGACCGCGTCTCCTGAGGCAGTCGGCGCGCGATGGCCCCCAGGGCCCGGCGCCGGCGCGCGACGACCCGACCGACCAGCGCTTCCCCCGCGGGCGTGAGCCGCAGCACGACCTCCCGACCGTTGTCGGGGTGCCGGTCCCGGGCCGCGAGCCCACGCCGTACCAGTCGCTCCACCATCCGTTGAGCCGTCGACGCGCCGACGTCGAGCAGCCCGGCGAGGGTGACCAGGTTGACCGGATCCGGCCGGTCCAGCAGCACCAGGCTGCGGAACTGGGTCAGCGTCACACCGTCCTCGTCGTCCAGCGACCGCGCCGAGACTCCGACCATCACGCGCCCGGCCCGGAGCAGAGCGGTTGCCAGGTCGTCACCCGCACGCGCAGGATTTCGTTGCATGGTGCAACCATTGCATACTGCACCAATGCAGCTCCGCACCCGGCTCCCGACCCTGCACGGCCTGCGCACCAGCGAGACCGGCCTGCTGGCCCTCGCTGTGCTCGTCGGTGCCGGAGCCGGGCTCGGGGCCGTCGCGTTCCGCTGGCTCGTGGACACCATGACGCTGCTCTTCTCCGGACAGGACGACTACGCCGACGCTGGCCACGCCGCGCACCCCTGGTTGCCCTGGCTCGGTGGCGGCTTCGTCGTCCTGACGCCGGTGGTGGCCGGCCTGATCTACGGACCGCTGGTCCACCGCTTCGCCCGCGAGGCGCGCGGGCACGGCGTCCCCGAGGTGATGAACGCGGTCGCCAACAACGGCGGACGCATCAAGCCCCAGGTCGCCGGGGTCAAGGCGCTCGCCTCCGCCCTCACCATCGGCGGGGGCGGCTCGGTGGGGCGCGAGGGGCCGATCGTGCAGATCGGCGCCGCCCTGGGCTCCACCCTGGGGCGTCTCACGCGCAGCGACGAGCCGGTCATGCGGATGCTCGTCGCCTGCGGGGCGGCCGGTGGCATCGCGGCCACCTTCAACGCCCCGCTGGCCGGCGTCTTCTTCGCGATGGAGCTGATCCTGATCGACTTCGGGGCGCGCCACTTCGGCATGGTCGTCCTCGCCTCCGTGACCGCGAGCGTCATCGGCCGGACCGCGCTCGGCGACGACCCGTTCCTGGTCCTGCCCACCTTCGCCGTCGACCACGTACAGCAGTACCTGCTCTTCGGTCTCCTCGGGCTGCTCGCCGGCGCGGTCGGTGCGGTCTTCATCAAGGTCCTCTACGCGATCGAGGACGGCTGCGACCGGATCTGGCGGGGCCCGGAGTGGCTGCGGCCGGCGGCCGGCGGTCTGGTGCTGGGCCTGCTGCTGCTCGCGATCCCGCAGATGTACGGCGTGGGCTACCCGGTGCTCGGCAACGCCGTCGACGGGCGCTACGCCGTCGGGTTCCTGCTCGTCCTGCTGGTCGCCAAGATGGTGGCCTCGGGGCTGACCATCGGGATCGGCGGCTCGGGCGGGGTGTTCGCGCCCAGCCTGTTCATCGGCGCGATGCTCGGCTCGGCGTTCGGCCAGGTGGCCCACCAGCTCGCACCGGGCCTCGCCGGACCCGCCGGCGCCTACGCCCTGGTGGGGATGGGGGCGGTCTTCGCCGGCTCCGCCCGCGCGCCGATCACCGCGGTGGTGATCCTCTTCGAGCTGACCGGCGAGTACACCATCATCCTGCCGATGATGACCGCCATCGTGCTGGCCGTCGGTGTGAGTCACCTGCTCTCGCACGACTCGATCTACACCGCCAAGCTGCGCCGGCGCGGGGTCGACCTGACCGGACACCCCCAGCTGTCCGTGCACGCCCGTCCCGACCGGGGCTGACCGGGGCTGGCCGGGGCTGGCCGGCTCAGGGCCCGCGCGTCAGCGGTCGGGCGTCTCCGCGCTGAGCCGCAGCGCGATCGACGCCAGCGCCAGGGCCTGGACCGACTCCCAGGTGCCGGGCTTGAGCTTGGCGGCGGTCGCCTCGGCCTGGCGGGCAAGGGCGGCGGCGCGGGCGACCTGGTCGTCATCGAGAGGCATGTGCCGACCGTACCCACCGTCCGGGGGCCGCACGGTCGGGTCTCGTTCAGCCGAAGGGGTGAAACGGGTCGTCGCGTTGCCCGGGGACCACGCAGGTGTTCCCCGACGGCCGTAGGCTCGGGTCAGGACCCGGCCACCGACATCCGGGTCCACGTGGCGCAGGCAGAGGAGAACGACATGCAGTGGTGGGGTTGGGTGATCGTCGCCCTCGTCGTGGTGGTCGTCGTCGCGGTGGCGCTGGTCGCCGTCCAGGCCAGGCGTCGCCGGGGCGGCGTCATCGTCGGGGGGCCCGGACCTGCCGACGCCGCCGGAGGGACCGACACGGGCGGTGGCCAGCCGTGAGTCGCCTGATGCGCACCTCCGAGATCGCCACACTGCCGGTCGTCACCCTGGCCGGCGACGACGTCGCCCAGGTCAAGGACGTCGTCTTCTCCGCCGACGGCGGCGCGGTGGCCGGCTTCACCCTGGCCGGCCGCGGCCTGCTCGCGGGCCCGCTCAAGCAGGGCCTCTCGTGGCACCACGTCGTCGGCCTCGGCCCGGACGCCGTGATGATCGCCGACGACAGCGCGCTGGAGCCCGTCGACACCGTGATCGCGGCGGCCTCCTCGACGTCGGCCGGCGCCGGCAGCGGGGGCAACGTGCTCGGGGACCGGGTGCTGACCGACACGGGGTCCGACCTCGGCAAGGTCTCCGACGTGGTCATCGAGTACGACAACGCCGACGGCGGACCGTGCGACGTGGTGGGGTACGAGATCGAGGCCTCCGACGCACTCAAGGCCTCCACCTCCAAGGGCAGCAAGCACACCCGCCTGCTGCTCCCCCTGCCCGACACGCTGGCCGTCTCCAGCGAGCACGTCATGGTGCCGGCCAGCGCCGAGGGCTTCGTCAGCGACGACCTGGCGGGCTTCGGTGCCGCCGTCCAGGCGTTCCGGACCCAGCTGAAGGGGGGCAGCTGATGCTGTACTCCGACCTCAAGGGCCGCAAGCTCGTCGACACCACCTCGGCCGACACCGTCGGCAAGGTCGACGGTTTCCTGCTCGACCCGGCCACCCGCTCGGTCGTCGCGCTGGAGTTCAAGAAGACCGACCACGGATCCGTCGTGGCGTGGTCCGACCTGATCGCCGTCGGTGCCGACGCGGTCACCGTCGGCGGCGTCTCGGTGGTCGTCGAGCCGGACGACCGGCTGGCCGACCTGGCCACCAAGGACGGGACCGTCCTGAAGAAGCGCGTCCTGTCCGACGCGGGCGAAGACCTCGGCTCGGTGCACGACATCGACCTGGACCCGGAGTCGGGCGCGCTGCTCGAGCTGATCGTCGGGGAGAAGAAGCACCGGGTGTCGATCGCGGGCTCGCGACTGCTCGGCGTCGGGTCCTACGCGGTGGTGGTCGCGCACGAGTGAGCAGCCGCCGCGACCGAGGGGCGAGGTCGCGACAGGCGGGACGAGGGCCGGTCACCCTCCTGCGGTCACCGGCGTCAGTGCAGCTCCCCGAGGTCCTCGTGCGCCTCGTGCGAGGCCGGCTCGACCTGGAACGTCGCGTGCCGCACGTCGAAGTGCTCGGCGACACAGACGCACAGCTCGTCCAGGATGGCACCCACGCCGCGCTCGGCCAGGGCCGCGTCGGTCACCGTCACGTGGGCCGACAGGCTCGGCATGCCGCTGGTGATGGTCCACGCGTGCAGGTCGTGCACGTCGAGCACCCCGTCGACGTGGCGCAGGTGGTGCTCGACGTCGTCGATGTCCAGGCCCTTCGGCGCGATCTCGAGCAGCACCACGGCCGCGTCCCGGAGCAGCAGGCCTGCCCGGGGCACGATCAGCGCGGCGATCGCGAGGGAGGCGATGGCGTCGGCCCGGTCGTAGCCCCAGACCACGATGGCCACACCCGCCGCGATCGCGAAGACCGAGCCCAGCAGGTCGGCGCCGACCTCCGCGGCCGCAGCACGCATGTTGATCGAGTCGGTCTCGGAGCGGTTGAGGATGAGCAGCGAGGTGCCGTTGGCCAGCAGCCCCACGGTGGCGAAGGCGATCATCGGTCCGGCCTCGATCGCGACGGGGTCGGAGAGGCGGCTGATGCCGGCGTAGGCGAGGTAGGCGCACACGCCGATCAGCACCACGGCGTTGAGCAGCGCGGCGAGGACCTCGGCGCGGTGGTAGCCGAACGTCGAGCGCCTCGAGCCCGGCAGGGACGCGACGTACGACGCCCCCAGCGCGAGCACGACGGCGCCGGCGTCGGTGGCCATGTGGCCGGCATCGGCCAGCAGCGCCAGCGATCCGGTCAGGAGGGCGCCGATGACCTCGACGACCAGGACGACGACGGTGACCAGCAGCGCCCAGCGCAGGCGCGAGCGGTCGGCTGCACGCCCGGCGGCGTGCCCGTGCCCGTGACCCATGCTCCGAGGATAGGCGCGTGGGCCGAGGGCGCTCAGCCCCGTCCGTGCGGCTCCAGCCAGACCGCCGGGTCGGGACCCTGGGGCACCACACCGGTCGGGTTGATCTCGGTGTGCACCACGTAGTAGTGCTCCTTGATCTGGTCGAAGTCGATCGTCTCCCCGAACCCGGGCGTCTGGTAGAGGTCGCGGGCGTAGCCCCACAGCGCCGGCATCTCGGCGAGCTTCTGCCGGTTGCACTTGAAGTGACCGTGGTAGACGGCGTCGAAGCGCGCCAGGGTCGTGAAGAGTCGTACGTCGGCCTCGGTGATCTGCTCGCCCATCAGGTAGCGGCGGCTGCTCAGCCGCTCCTCGAGCCAGTCCATCGCCGTCCAGAGCCGGTCGTAGGCCTCCTCGTAGGCCTCCTGCGACCCGGCGAAACCGCACCGGTAGACCCCGTTGTTGACCTCCGTGAAGACCCGCTGCATGACCTCCTCCATCTCCTCGCGGAGGTCGGCGGGCCACAGGTCCGGAGCACCGTCGCGGTGGTGCTCGCGCCACTCGAAGGAGAGGTCGTGGGTGATCCACGGGAAGTCGTTGGTGACCAGCAGGCCGGTCGACTCCTCGACGATCGCCGGCACCGTGATGCCGCGGGGGTAGTCGGGGAAGCGCTTGAAGTAGGCCTCCTGCAGGCGCTCGATGCCGAGCACCGGGTCGCGCCCTCCGGGGTCGAGGTCGAAGGTCCACGAGCGCTGGTCGTGGGTGGGGCCGGGCGTCCCGAGGGAGATGACGTCCTCGAGCCCGAGCAGGTGGCGCACGATGATCGCCCGGTTGGCCCACGGGCACGCCTTGGCTGCGACCAGCCGGTACCGACCGGCCTCGACCGGCCACAGCTCACCCTCGACCGGCCCGTGCTCGGGCGTGCGGGGGGATCCGTCGACGACCTTCGTGATCCGGTCGGGCACGTAGTTCATGTCCCGGTCGAAGCCCTTGCCGGTCTTGACGAAGGTCGCGTCCTGGCTGCCGCTGCTGTCACTCATGACGTCACCCTATCCACGTAGGTGACATTTCAATCATCCGTCGGGGTGGCGCTACCGCGGCAGCAGCGACGCCACGAACTCCAGCTTGTCGAGGACCGGTCCCGGGATGACGAACGGGTAGACGTCGTCCTTGCCCATGGAGCGGTTCATCTGGTTGAGCGCGATCGAGAGGGGGACCCACACCCCGGTGACCACGTCACGGAAGCTCGAGAACGCCTCGAGACCACCGATGGTGACCAGGCCGTACTCCCGTGCCGTCTCGATCGTGTCGCAGATGTGCAGGTAGTGCGCCCAGGTCTCGGCGAAGTCCTCGAACGGGTGCATCGTGGCGTACGTCGAGATGTACGACCGCGCCCAGTCGTCGGGCGGACCCTCGGAGTAGTGCCGCTGGATCGACTCCTGGTAGTCGGCGGACTCGTCGCCGAACAGCTCCTTGCAGCGCTCGATCCGCTCCCCGCCGCGCACCAGCTGCCACTCGGCGTAGTGGCCGAACTCGTGGCGGAAGTGGCCCAGCATCGTCCGGTAGGGCTCGGCCAGCCTGGCGCGGACCTTCTCGCGGTAGGCGTCGTCGCTCTCGGCGAGGTCGATGGTGATGACCCCTTCCTCGTGGCCGATGACGACGTTCTCCTCGACGCTGGAGAGCAGGTCGAAGGCGATGCCGTCGTCGGGGTCGACGTCCTTGCCGACGACGTCGAAGCCGAGGGTGTCGAGCTCGACCAGGAGGTGCCGCTTGGCGGCCTCGGCGGCCGGGAAGTTGGTCAGCCCCTCGAGGTCGTCGTCGCTCGGGCGCGTCCGGGTCAGGTCACAGCTCGAGCACTGGCCCCCCTCGACGGGGGCCAGCCAGGTGCAGCCGGAGAGGTTGAGGTTGGCGCAGATGTGCCACGTCAGGCCGGTGCTGTCGACGTAGGTGCCCTGCTTGCTCACGGGCACGATCGCGCGCTCGGCGCGCGCGAAGCCCAGGGCGCTCCCGCAGGAGACGCACACGGAGTTCTCGAAGTGGAGCGGGTTGTCGCAGAGGCGGCAGCGGAAGGACTTCACTCGGTCGGGAAGTCGGAGAAGAGGTCGGTCGGGAAGTCGGACAAGAAGTCCTCCGGGTCGAAGTCGGTGGGGAAGTCGGAGAAGAGATCGGTGGGGAAGTCGCTGAACAGGTCCGTCGGGAAGTCCGAGAACAGGTCCGTCGGCAGGTCGGAGAACGGGTCCTCCGGCAGGTCGCTGAACGGGTCGTCGGGGAGGTCCGAGAGATCCGGGTCCTCGGGGATGTCGAGGTCAGGGAGATTCTCCAGCAGGGACCCAAATCCGAAGTCGTCGATCAGCCAGGCGCCGTCGACCTTCCTGAGCTGGAAGTCGATCGTGACGTCGCTCGGGATCAGGCCCCCCAGCCCGCCCAGCTCCTCCGAGTCCGGGTCCACGACCAGGCTGACCGGCACGGTGGCGTCGTCGCCGTCGATCTCGGCGTCCCCGACCTCGAGCTCGACGGAGTCGCCGAACTCCTCGGCCGGGTCGGCCGACTCGCAGTCCTCGGGGTCGAGGGTCTCCTGGGCGTTCTCGGTCAGCAGCTCGACGGCCGCGTCGCAGTCGCCGTCCCGGGCGGCGTCGAAGAAGCTCTGCACCGTCTCGGCGGGGTCGTCCGAGGAGGGGCCCGAGCCGCCGAGGGCGATCACCAGGATGATCACCAGCACCACGACGCCGATGAGTCCCCCGACCAGGCCGATCAGCAGGCCCTTGCGGCTGCCCGGTCCGGAGGTGCTCGGCGTGCCGTGGTCGGGCCCGGGCGGCGGGTAGCCCGCGGCCGCGGCGCCGGCCGTGCCGTACGACGGCTGCGGCGCGCCGTACTGGCCGTAGGCGGGCTGGCCGTAGGCGGGCTGGCCGCCGGGCGGGCCGTACGGCGGGTCCTGCGGCGGGTTCGTGGGCGGCGGGCTCGTGGGCGGCGGGCTCGTCGGCATCGGCGTGGTCGGCGTGGCCGGCGGCTGGCCCTCGGGGCCCCACTGGGACCCGTCCCACCACCGCTGTCCGCCCGTGCCGTCGTCGTACCAACCGGGAGGCGCGTTGTTGCCGGAGTCGCTCATGGGGTGTCCGTCTTCCAGGGAGGGGGTGGGTCGGGAGTCAGGCGGAGAGCGTCGCCAGCGCCTCGCGGAAGTCGTCGCCGGCGTCAGCGCCCTCCCCGGGAGCGTAGTAGCCGACGAGGTTCCCCGAGAAGTACGCGGTCCGGGCGGATTCGGCGTCGGCATCGCCGAAGATCTCCGCGTCACCCTGGGCGAAGAGCACCGCGGCGTCCACCCCGTCGAAGCTCAGCACGACGTAGCGACCGGCGTCGGCGGACCCCGCCGCTCCGGACAGCCCGAGCAGGCCGCCCACCCGCTCGGGGTCGAGCGCCAGGCCCTCGACGGCGCCGATGGGGTAGGTCCTCGCCTCCAGCG
This sequence comes from Pimelobacter sp., assembly GCA_002698575.1. Taxonomy (GTDB): domain Bacteria; phylum Actinomycetota; class Actinomycetes; order Propionibacteriales; family Nocardioidaceae; genus Nocardioides. The sequence goes on from NZZG01000155.1 coordinate 10,287, forward strand.
AGGCGTCGCGCAGCGCGGCCACGACGTCGCCCGGGGTCGCCGCGGCCGGCCGCTCGAGCGAGATGACGTCGACGCCGAGGGCGCCGAGGGCGTCCGGGGCGCCGGCCTGCAGCGCCGAGTAGGTGCCGTCGTCGACCGGTCCTGCCTCGCCGCTGCACCCGGTGAGACCGACCACCGCGGCGAGCACGATCGGGGGCAGCACGGCGCAGCGACGGGTGAACACCGGCTCAGTGTCCCAGAGGGCTCCCACCGGGACCGTCAGGGCGTCCGGGGCCTCACTCCGGCACCGGCGCCACGTCGACCGAGACCCGCATGGTCGAGCGCTTCGCCTCGGTGAAGATCACTCCCTTGAGCGGCGGCACGTCGCCGTAGTCGCGGCCCCAGGCCACGGTGACGTAGCGGTCGCCGGCCCACTGGTCGTTGGTCGGGTCCAGCGCGAGCCACTCGTCCTCGCCGAGCCACACCTCGACCCAGGCGTGGGAGGCGTCCGCGCCCACGACCCGCTCCTTGCCGGGCGGCGGGGTGGTGGCCAGGTAGCCGCTGACGTAGCGGACCGCCAGCCCGTGCGAGCGCAGGCAGGCGAGCATCAGGTGGGCGAAGTCCTGGCAGACCCCGGCCCGCTTCTCCAGGATGTGACCCACCGTGGAGGTGACGGTCGTGGCGGTCTTGTCGTAGTCGAAGTCGGCGTGGACCCGGTGCATCAGCTCGGTCACGGCCTCGCCGATCGCCCGGCCCGGCGTCAGCGACGTCGCGGCGTACTCGTGGGCCGCGGGGACCTGCTCGACCAGCGGCGAGGCGAGGGCGAAGTCGGTGGCCTGCCAGGCTCCGCGCGAGGCCGGCGCGCGCAGGGGCCGCAGCGACTCCCAGGCCCGGCCCAGCGCCTCGTCGGTGTGCACCGGCGTCAGGGACTCGACCTGGCTCAGACCGTCGACCACCAGCTGCTGGTGACGCTCGGTCACCTGGAAGTACGTGACCCGGTTGCCGTAGTAGTCCTCGTCGGAGGACGAGTCGACCGGCGTGGGCGTGACGCTCACGTCGTACGACGCCACCTGCTGCCACGGCAGCGTGCGGGGCACGAGGTAGGCCACCCCGAGGCTGTCGCTCACGGCGTCGTCGTAGGTGTAGGTGGTGGTGTGCCGCACGGCGTACTTCATCCTCGTCCTCTCCCGCCGGTCGCGGCCCTCATGGCTGCGGCCTCAGCACGACCTCGCCGGTCACCGGCGGCGTGAACGAGTCGACCAGCGGCAGGCCCGCGAGCAGCTGCGGCGCCGGCCCGCTCGTGTGGTGGAGCTCGGTGATGGCCTCGCCCAGGCGCAGGAGCTGGCCGATGGTGGTCTCGAGGAACGCCTCGAGGTTGGGCCGCCCGACCCCGCCGATCGCCACGAGGGTGGCGATGTCGGTGTCGGCCAGCGCCTCCTGCAGGTCGATGACGAGGCGCTCGGGCCGGCTGGACCCGGTGGAGGCCGGCAGCGCGGCAAGGTGCTCGGCGAGCTCGTCGAGGCAGAACGCCAGCGAGCGCGGGTTCTGCTGGTCCTCCAGCAGCAGCTCCAGCACGCCGCCGGGGCGCACGTAGCCGCGGTAGCGGCGCCGGTGGGTGACCGCGCTCTCGGCGGCCGCGAGCACCGAGTTGAGGACCTCGCGGTCCACGTCGATCCCGCGCCGCACCGTGGTGGTCGCCGCCAGCAGCTGACACAGCTGCAGGGCCCGCTCCAGGGCGCGTCCGACACCGATCATGTGCCAGCCCTCGTCGCGGATCATGCTGGCCGTGACGCCCTGCAGGGACAGGATCCCGCCGAGCATCCGCCCTGCCGACTCGTTGACCTGCTGGCTGTGGGTGCTGACCTCGAGGGAGTACGCCGCCCGGTCGGTGGCACCGAAGGCGCGCCACACGTCGCCGGAGAGCTGGTCGCGCACGCCCGAGAGTGCCTCGCGCAGGCCGTCCAGGCCGTGGCTGACCGAGCCTCGACGGGTCGCGTCCAGGAGCACCGAGCGGAACTCGCGATCGAGGTCGTCGTGGCGGCGACCGGCGAGCCGGCGCACGGCTCCCATCATCACGTCGAGGCCGGCCCCGCCGGTGGAGCGAGGACGCGTGCTGAAGTCCTCGGCCAGACCGTGGGCGGCCAGGACGAGCCGCAGCAGGTCCTCGACCCGCTCGGCGTACCGGCCGAACCAGTACATGTCCTCCAGGACGCGCGGCACCGTGCCCATCGAGGCCCGCACGTTGGTCATCGGCAGGATGTCGGGCAGGCCCTGGTCCGGGTCGGACGGGTCGTCCTTGAGCACCCACAGGTCCTTGCTGCCACCCGGCTGATCACCCTCGACCAGGCTCACCAGCCCGCCGACCAGCGGCCGGTAGGCCGATCCGTAGCGCAGCGTGAACGCGCGCAGCGTCACCGGCTGAGGTCCCGCCTCCCCCGTGCCGTAGCTCGTCCGGCGCCAGGCAGGCGCCTGCGAGAGCGGAAGCCGCTCCTGCCCGACGTAGCGGTGGGGAGCGGCGAGCAGCCGGCCGACCAGCTCGTCCCGGGTCAGGTCGAGCAGGGAGCCCGTCGGCTCGTCGATCGCCCGGACGATGAACCCGTCGGACCCGTCGAGGCGGTCCAGCACGAGCTCGAGGCCGTCGGGGTCGCCGCACCACCAGGTGGGCACGGAGGCCAGACGCAGCGGCTCGCCGAGCAGCTCCTCGCAGAGCGCGGGCATGTAGGCGTGCAGGGCGGGGTTCTCCAGGACGCCGGCACCGAGGCCGTTCACGATCCGCACGCGGCCACGGCGGGTGGCCTCGACGAGTCCGGCGACCCCGAGCTGGGAGTCGCCGCGCAGCTCCAGCGGGTCGGTCCAGGGGGCGTCGACGCGACGCAGGATGACGTCGACCCGCTCGAGGCGACCGAAGACCCGCATCTGCACCCACCCGTCGCGCACGACGAGGTCGCTGCCCTGGACCAGCGGGAAGCCGAGGGCCGAGGCGATGAAGGCCTGGTCGTAGGCGGTCTCCGACGCGCTGCCGGGCGAGAGCACGACGACGCGCGGGTCGGGCAGGTCTCCGCTGGCCGACTGCAGCAGCGCCGAGCGCAGCGCCGAGAAGAACGGCTCCATCCGGTGCAGACCGGCGGAGCGGTACAGCTCGGGCATCATCCGCGACAGGATGCGACGGTTCTCCATCGCGTAGCCGAGGCCAGAGGGCGCCTGCGTGCGATCCGCGAGGACCCGCCACTCGCCGCGGCTGTCGCGGCCCAGGTCGGTGCCCGAGACGACCAGCGGTCGCGGGTCGGTGATCGAGGAGCGCGCCATCACCCGCGTGAAGCCCGGATGACCGAGCACGAGGGCCGCTGGGAGGATCCCGTCGCGCAGCAGCCGCTGCTCGCCGTACAGGTCGGTCAGGACGGCGTTGAGGAGCTCGGCACGCTGCGCGAGACCGACCTCGAGCGGGGTCCAGGTCTCGGCATCCATGACCAGCGGCATCGGGTCGAGGCGCCACGGGCCCTGCCGCTCGCCCGGCCGGCCGTAGGTGACGCCGTCGTCGGCCAGGGCGCGGGCGATGTCCTCGTCGACCCGACCGAGGTCGGCTGCGGTGAGGTCGACGGCGACCTCGGCCAGCCCCTTCCACGGGGTCCGCAAGGCTCCGTCGAGGCCGACGACCTCGTCGAAGCGGGCGACCTCGCCTCCCAGCGTGGGCTGGGTGACGCCGGCCGCGTAGTCACGCAGCAGGCTCACGCGCCGGTATCTCCTGCGTCTCCTGGCCCGGGGGCCGTGCTCGGCGTGGCGGCGGGCGGGACGCGGCGAAGGTCGAGGGTGTGCGGGTACTCGTCGCTGGCAGCGCGCCGCGCCCTCTCCCGCAGCGCACCCACGTCGAGGCGGCCCGCGGTGTGCCCGTGGGAGGTGAACCGGCTGGCCCGACGCGCCTCGGCCTCGTTGGCGTTGATCGGCGGGTGGTCGTAGCTGCGGCCCCCGGGGTGGACGACGTGGTAGGTCGCGCCACCCAGGCTGACGCCGGAGGCGGCGTCGACCACGTCGAAGCGCAGCGGCGCCTGCACCTCGATGGAGGGGTGCAGGGCGGACCACGGCTGCCAGGCGCGGAACCGCACGCCGGCGTAGTGGTCACCCGCAGGGGTGGGGGTCAGGGGCACGGGGACACCCTGACACGTCACCAGGTGGCGGTGGGGATCCAGTCCGGAGACGGCGACCTGGAGTCGCTCGACGGAGCTGTCGACGTAGCGCGAGGTGCCCGAGCCGGTCGCCTCCTCGCCGAGCACGTGCCACGGCTCGATGGCCTGGCGCAGCTCGAGGGTGACCGGGCCGATCGTGGCCACGCCGATCCGCGGGAAGCGGAACTCGGTGAACGGCGCGAGCCACTCCTCCTCGAAGGCGATCCCGAAGGCGCGCAGGTCGGCGACGACGGAGCCGATGTCGGCGATCGCGCCCTGCGGCAGGAGGGGGTCCTCGTGCAGGCGCGTGCCCCAGCGCACCAGCGGCTCCCGGAGCGGCTGCTCCCAGAACATCGCGACGAGGCTGCGCACGAGCAGCGCCTGGACGAGAGCCATCTGTGCGTGGGGCGGCATCTCGAAGCCGCGCAGCTCGAGCAGCCCGAGCCGTCCCCGCGAGGAGTCGGGGCTGTACATCTTGTCGATGCAGAACTCCGAGCGGTGGGTGTTGCCGGTCAGGTCGGTGAGCAGGTGCCGCAGCGCCCGGTCGACCAGCCACGGCCGAGGGCCCTCCCCGGTCCCCTCGGGTCCCTGGGCCTGGGCGGTGAGGCGCTCGATCTCGGCGAAGGCGATCTCCATCTCGTACGTCGCCTCGGGTCGCCCCTCGTCGAAGCGCGGCGCCTGGCTCGTCGGACCGATGAAGCGGCCCGAGAAGAGGTAACTCAGGCTCGGGTGGCGCTGCCAGTAGGTGATCAGGCTGACCAGCAGGTCGGGGCGGCGCAGCAGGGGCGAGTCGATGGGCGCGGTGCCACCCAGGGTGATGTGGTTGCCGCCTCCGGTGCCGGTGTGCAGCCCGTCGAGGTCGAACTTCTCGGTCGTCAGCCGGGCCTGGCGAGCCTCCTCGTAGAGCGTGGTGGTGAGGTCGCGCTGCTCGGCCCAGCTCTTCGTGGGTTGCACGTTGACCTCGATGACGCCCGGGTCCGGGGTGACCACGAGCATGGTCAGCCGCGGGTCCGGCGGGGGGCCGTAGCCCTCGATCACGATCGGGCAGCCCACCTTGCGAGCCGCGACCTCGACGAGGCGGAGCAGGTCGGCGTAGTCGTCGAGAGCGTCGGTCGGCGGGAGGAAGACGTGGACGTGACCCTCACGCGCCTCGACGGCGAGCGCGGTCGTGCCCTGGCCCTCGGGGTCCACGACGGTGACCACGGGCACCTTCGGGTCGAGGGGCGAGCCGGCCTCGAGGTACGACGGCTCGCCGGCGTACGCCGGGTCCTTCCAGGCCACCGAGTCGAGGGGGAGGCGCAGGCCGACCGAGCTGGTGCCCGGCACCAGGACGAGCCGCCCGCGACGGAAGCGCCAGGCGGGGCTGACCCACTCGTCGGACTCCGCGTGGGTGGTCACCAGCGGGATCACCCAGCCGGTGGGGGTCTCGACGTCGGCGTCGAGGACGCCGAGGCCCTGGGCGTCGAGCTTGTCGCCGGTCTCCGCGGGCGCCTCGCCGTACGGCTGGCGGACGTCGGAGGCGAGGATCGCCAGGGGGTCCTCGTAGGCCGGGTGGACCTGCTCGGCCGGCAGCGCCAGGACCTTGCCGACGCGCCGGGCCAGCGCCTCGGCCTGCTCCTGCGCGACGGCGGGGTCGCTGCCCGTGCCCCACGGGTCGGCGAAGAGCGAGGAGTCCTTCCACAGCGGGACCCCGTCGGTGCGCCACTGGAGGCCGATGTTCCACCGCGGGAGGGGCTCGCCGGGGTACCACTTCCCCTGGCCGCGGTGCACGATGCCGCCCTGGGCGTAGGTCTCGCGCAGGCGCTCGGCCAGGACGTTGGCCAACGCACGCTTCTCGGGGCCGTCGGCCTCGGAGCTCCACTGCGGTGTGGTGGCGTCGTCGAGGGAGACGAACGTGGGCTCGCCACCCATCGTCAGCCGCACGTCGCCGGCGGCCAGGCGCTCGTCGACGGCCTCGCCCAGCGCATCGATCCGGGCCCACTGGTCGTCGGTGTAGGGCTTGGTGACGCGGGGGTCCTCGTGGACCCGGGTGACCTCGTTGTGGAAGGAGAAGGTGACCTCGACCGGGTCGGTGGCGCCCTCGATCGGGGCGGCGCTGCTCGGGTGCGGCGTCGCGCTCAGCGGGATGTGGCCCTCGCCGGCGAACAGGCTGCTCGTCGGGTCCATCCCGATCCAGCCGGCACCGGGCAGGTAGACCTCGGCCCAGGCGTGCAGGTCGGTGAAGTCCTGCTCGGGTCCGCTGGGGCCGTCGAGCGCCTTCTGGTCCGAGGCGAGCTGGACCAGGTAGCCGGAGACGAACCGGGCGGCCAGGCCGTGCTGGCGCAGCAGCGCGACCAGGAGCCAGGCCGAGTCCCGGCACGAGCCGATCTTGCGGGTCAGCGTCTCGTCGGGTGACTGGACGCCGGCCTCCATCCGCACCGAGTAGGCGATCTCACGGTTGACCGCGGCGTTGAGCGAGGCNAGGAAGTCGATGGTGCGGGTGGTGCCGTCCGGGCCGTCGTGCGGCTGCGGCAGGCCCTGGCGGAACTGGTCGGCGAGCGAGGCGTCGTCGACCGAGCGCAGGTACGGGAAGAGGTCCGCGTGCAGGCTGTCCTCGTAGACGAACGGCATCGACTCGGCGTACTCCTCGACGAAGAAGTCGAAGGGGTTGATCACCATCAGGTCGGCGACCAGGCCGACGGTGATGTCCAGGGTCGTCACCTTCTCGGGGAAGACCAGGCGCGCCATCCAGTTGCCGAACGGGTCCTGCTGCCAGTTGAGGAAGTGACTCTTGGGCGAGACGTCGAGGGAGTAGGCCTCGATCGGGGTCCGGGTGTGCGGTGCCGGGCGCAGTCGTACGACGTGCGGGGCGACGTTGACGGGCTCAGCGAAGTGGTAGGTGGTGCGGTGCTCGAGCGAGACCTTGGTCGACATGTCCCTACCCTGCCTCCCTTCGGTTGCCGAGCGGTAACGCGGTCCGGCCCGACCGCGGTCCCGTCTCACCGGTCGGATTGCAGAGATCCATTTGCAAATGATTCTTTGCAATCTACGCTGGGTCCATGGACGACGCGCGCACCGCCACGCCGAGCCCCCATCAGCTCCGCGCACTGGCCCACCCGGTACGCCTGCGGATGCTCGGGATGCTCCGCATCGACGGGCCGGCCACCGCGACCACCCTGGCGACCCGGCTCGGCCTCAACACCGGCGCCACGTCCTACCACCTGCGCCAGCTCGCGGGCCACGGGTTCATCGAGGACGACGAGTCCCGGGGCAACGGGCGCGAGCGGTGGTGGCGGGCCGCCCACGCCTCCACGCGCACGGCGAGCCCGGCACCCGACGACGACCAGGGCTGGCAGGAGACCGACGCCTACCTGCAGACCGTGGCGACCGTCTACACCGAGTGGCTGCAACGAGCGATGGAGGAGCGCCCGCTCCTGCCGCCACAGTGGCGCGACGTCGGGACCCTGAGCGACTGGCACCCCCGGCTGACGCCCGCCACCGCGAGCCGGCTCTTCGACCAGCTCGACGACCTCCTGTCCGGGGTGGAGGACGAGGACGACCCCGAGGCGCGCCACGTCGTCTTCCAGGTCAGCGGCTACGTGCGTCCCGGCCAGGTGGCGGCGGACGACGCGAGCGGGGACGTGAGCGGGGACGAGACGCCGTGACGACGACCGGCGGACGGCGCGCGCTCCACGGGTGGCTGGTCGCCGACGCCGTGTCGGTCACCGGCACCCGGGTCTCGATGATCGCGATCCCGCTCTTCGTGCTCGACTCCACCGGCAGCGCCACGCGGACCGGCCTGGCCGCGCTCGCCGAGATGCTCCCGCTGGTGGTCTTCAAGGTCCTCGGCGGTCCGCTGATCGACCGGCTGGGCGCTCGTCGCATCTCGATCACGTGCGACCTCGCCTCGGTGGTCGTGGTCGCCTCGATCCCGCTGCTGCACGACGCCGGGCTGCTGTCGTTCGGCGGGTTCCTCGCCCTCGTGGCCGCGGCCGGGGCGCTGCGCGGACCCGGGGACGCGGCCAAGCACTCCCTCGTGCCGGCCCTGGTTCACTGCGGCCGGGGTGTCGACCGAGCGGGTGACCGGCCTGAGCGCCACGGTGGAGCGCACCGCGTCCCTGCTCGGCGCCGGTCTCGGCGGCCTGCTCATCGCCGCCGTCGGGGCGGCCGACGCACTGCTCATCGACGCCGCCAGCTTCGGGGTCGCGGCGCTGGTGCTGGCGTGGGCGACCGCGAGGCTCGCCGCCGAGAAGGACCAGCCGGGCGACGAGGCGGGTGACGGGGCGGGCGGCGGGGAGGGCGACACGTCGTACGCCGACCAGCTGCGGCAGGGCTGGGCGTTCCTGCGCGGCGACCGGGTCCTGCTCGGCATCACCGTGATGGTGTCGCTGACCAACCTGCTCGACGCCGCGTGGGCCTCGGTCCTGATGCCCGTCTGGTCGCTGGAGCCGGGGCGCGGGGCGGCGGCCCTGGGGCTGCTGTTCGGTCTCTTCAGCGGCATGTCCGCCCTCGGGGCGTTGTGCGCTGCCACGTGGGGCGAGCGACTTCCCCGCTACCGGATCTACCTGGGCGCCTTCCTGCTCACCAGCCTGCCGCGCTTCCTGGTGCTGGCCTTCGACACGCCACTGGCCGGCGTGCTCGCGGTCTTCGCGATCGGTGGGTTCGCCTCCGGGTTCATCAACCCGATCCTCGGCGCGGTCATCTACGAGCGCATCCCGTCACCACTGATGGGCCGGGTCACCTCGCTGAGCACGGCGATGTGCTGGTCGCTGATGCCGCTCGGCGGGCTGCTCGGCGGCGTCCTGGTCGACGCGATCAGCCTCTCCGCGGCGATGATCACCGTCGGCGTGGCCTACCTGGCCGTCACGATGCTGCCGGCGATCGACCCGCGCTGGCGCGAGCTCGACCGACGGCCGGAGCGGGAGCGTGCCTACCGCTGACGCACAGCACTGCGATACCGCTGCCCATCGATCCGGACGGCCACGGCACGTGCGGTCCGGTGGCGGGCCAACCCCAGCTTCAGGGTCGTCCGGGGCCACCCTTGACCCTGCGCGTGACTCCAGGCTTCGTTAGCCCCGCAGCTTGACCACGATCGAGGCGCGACAGGTCCCCGGGCACATCACCGTCCCGACCACGGTGCGGCCGGCCTGGGTGAATCGCGGCGAGACCCCGAGGGTGACACTTGACAATGCGGGCGAGCAGCTGCTGCTGCT
>NZZG01000156.1 GCA_002698575.1 Pimelobacter sp.
CGGTCTCCCCGCCGGCCATCGAGTACATCCCCGACTGCGACTCTCCCGAGGGCAGCACGCTCAGCGCGTCGGCCGTCGCGGCGCTCGGCACCCTCCCCAGGGTCGACTCGTCCACGTCGGCGCCGGTCAGCGTGTCGTCACGGACATCCTTCCCTCGCAGGTTGTTGTCCTTGACGTCGGCGCTGATCAGGGTGCCGATCTTGATGTCGCCCCCGGTCAGGCCCTGGTTCTTCACGTCCTTGCCCGTGAGCGAGCCGTTGCGGATGTCGGCCGACGTGACGCTGTTGTTCTTGATGTCCCTGCCGGTGATCTTCCGCGCGGCCTCCGCGACCACGGGATGGGTGACGAGCAGGAACGCGAGTGCCGCGCCCAGCAGCACGGTGACGATTCTGGTGCGCATGTGGTGCTCCGAGACGGGTCCACCGACCCCGGACCCTGAGGGGGAGGTGGGGTCAGCCGAGCTGCGCCCGCGCCGTACGCCGGGAGGCCGCGGCCGCCTCGGCGGCCTTCAGGGCCGCGGTGTCGAGGTCGCCGTGCTCGGCCCACCAGGCTCGCCCCGACTCCGGGAGCGTGTGGATCGGGTCGTAGTACTCGTAGGTCCGCGAGACGGCCTCGGAGTCACCGGACTCGATGGAGGTCCGGTAGTTCTTCGTCCAGTACGAGATGCCCCGATCGGTGTCGTAGGAGTGCAGCTGGTGCACCCACCGCTTGCCCACGAACGGCACGTCGCAGACGATCCGCGGCGTCGCGAACCCGGGGAGGTAGCCCATGATCGCGGTCTGCAGGCGCTGCGCGTCCGCGACGGACACCCGCCAGTGCTCGCTGAACGGGATCATGTCGCACATGTAGAAGTAGTACGGCGTGATCGAGGCGCCGTCGAGCAGCGCGAAGCAGAGGTCGAGCAGCGCGTGCGGGTCGGCGTTGACGCCGTTGAGCAGGACGCCCTGGTTGCGCACGTCGCGCACTCCGGCCTCGAGCGTCGCCCGCGAGGCCTCGGCCACCAGCGGCGTGATGGAGTTCGCGTGGTTGGCGTGGGTGTGGATGGCGATCGAGACCCCGCGGTCGCGCGCCGTGCCGGCGACACGGGCCATGCCCTCGCGCACGTCGGGCTGCAGCCAGTGCTGCGGAAGCCCGACGAGTGCCTTGGTGGCCAGGCGGACGTCGCGGATGTTGTCGACCTCGAGCAGCCGCATCAGGAAGTCCTCCAGCCGTGGCCACGGCATGTTGGCGACGTCACCGCCGGAGACCACCACGTCGCGCACCGACGGCGTACGGCGCAGATAGTCGAGCATCGCCTCGATCCGGTCGGTGGGCCTGGCGGTGAACTTCAGCTTCTCGACGGTCGGCGTCGAGTTGCCGACCAGGTCCATGCGCGTGCAGTGGCCGCAGTACTGCGGGCAGGTCGGCAACAGCTCGGCGAGCACCTTGGTGGGGTAGCGGTGGGTGAGTCCCTCGGCCACCCACATGTCGTGCTCGTGGAGGGAGTCGCGGGTGGCGTGGGGGTGCGAGGACCAGTCGGTGCGGCGGTCGGAGAGCACCGGGACCATGTAGTGCCGCACGGGATCGGCGTACAGCTCCTCGGTCAAGGAGCCGGCTCCGCGAGGCGTGGCGTGCGGAAGCATCGTGTTCATCATCTGCGGGGGGACGAGCATCGACATGGTGGCGCGCTCGGCCTGGTCGCGCTCGAGGTCGACGTAGAACCGGTCGTCGACGAGGTCGCCCATCAGCTCACGCAGCTGACGGACGTTCTTGATGCAGTGCGCGCGCTGCCATTGCACCGAGGCCCACTCCTGTGCCGTGACCTGCGACCAGCCCGGGAACCGGGTCCAGTCGGGCTCGACGAGCTCGACCCGGTGGTAGGGGTAGGGCTGTTCGGACTCAAGGCCGATGGACGACTCGATGCTCATCTGCGCTCCCGGGGGTGTCGAGGGTGGTGTGGACCACATCCATCACTAGACTACGTGTAGATACTCGCGTCGACCTGGCGCCACGCAACAAGATCTCCTGTCAGGACCTGCAGATCAGGAAGGAATTGACTCGATGAGCGTCTCGACCTCGACCACCCGGTCGAATCCGACCGGGCTGCACCGGGTCCTCGACCGTCCACTTGTGCTGCCGCAGGCGGCGCAGCGGCTCGACCCGGACGGTGTCCTGTGGCCCGACGAGGTGCGGGTCCGCGTCGAGCGGCTCAACCTCGATGCCGCCTCGTTCCGCCAGCTCGCGGAGAAGCACACCGTCGCGGGGCATCGTGACGGCGAGGCCGTGCGCGCAGAGGTGCTGGCCATCGTGACGGCTCGGGGCAAGATGCAGAACCCGGTCACCGGCTCCGGAGGGATGCTCGTGGGCACCGTCGAGGAGGTCGGACCGGAGTCGCCCCTGGGCCTGGTCGTGGGGGACCGGGTCGCCACCCTGGTCTCGCTGACCCTGACGCCGCTGATGATCGACGACGCGCTGTCGTCCTGGGACGGCCTCACCGAGCAGGTGCCCTGCTCGGGGCACGCCGTGCTGTTCGGGCGATCCATCGCCGCACGACTCCCCGAGGACCTGCCCGTCGCGCTGAGCCTGTCGGTGATGGACGTCTGCGGCGCTCCGGCACTGACCGCCCGCGTCGTCGAGGAGTACGTCGAGCGTGGCCGCGCCCCGGTGGTCGCGGTGATCGGGGGAGCCGGCAAGTCGGGCTCGCTCAGCCTTGCCGCCGCCCGGCGCGCCGGAGCGGCCTCGACGATCGGCGTCGTGCCCCACCAGGGGGAGGCAGAGCTGCTGCGCGCAGCCGGTCTCAGCGACCACGTCGCGATCGCGGATGCACGCGACCCGATCGCCCTGCGCGAGGCCGTGACCTCCGCCGGCGGCCCGGCCGACGTCACCGTCGTGTGCGTCGACGTCCCCGGTTGCGAAGGGGGCGCCGTCCTCGCCACCGCCGATCGTGGCACGGTGATCTTCTTCTCCATGGCCACCTCGTTCTCCTCGGCCGCGCTGGGCGCGGAGGGACTCGCGGCCGACGTGCGGATGCTCGTCGGCAACGGCTACGTGACCGGCCATGCGGCGTACGCCCTGGAGCTGCTGCGCGACGACCAGGGCGTCCGCGGGCTGTTCGAGAGGAGGTTGCATGAGTAGCGAGCCCCGCCGCACGGTCCTGCGCGGTGGCGTCGTGGCGATCGACCTCCTGGGGGCGCCGGCGACGGCAGTGGGGATCGAGGACGGCGCGATCGCGTTCATCGGCACCGACGACCAGGCCTCCGGCTGGATCGGCACCGGCGGCGAGGCGCCCGACGTCGTCGACCTGGACGGCGCCCTGGTGGCGCCGGCCTTCGTCGACAGCCACGTGCACACGGTGCGCACCGGCTTCGCGATCACGGGCCTGAACCTGACCGGTCTGCCCACCCTCAGCCGCTGCCTCGACGACCTGGCCGCCTACGCCACGGGCCACCCGGACGACGGCGTCATCGTCGGGCAGGGCTGGGACGAGACCGACTGGCCCGAGCAGCGCCCACCGACGGGCGCCGAGCTCGAGCGAGCAGCTCCTGGTCGCCGTACCTACGTGACCAGGGTCGACGGCCACTCCTCGGTGATCTCACCGGCACTGGCCGCACTGGTCCCCGGGCTCGAGGGCATGTCCGGGTGGACCGACGACGGACGAGTCGAGCGCGACGCCCACCACGCCGTGCGCAACACCCTGGAGACGCTCATCGGCGACGCCGAGCGCCTCGAGGCCGCCCGGGCCGCCTGCCGGGCGATGGCCGCCCAGGGCATCGTCAGCTTCCACGAGAACGCCGCCCCGCACATCGGGCCCGAGTCCGAGATCGAGCTGGTCCGACAGGCCGCGGAGGAGATCGGGCTGCACGCCGTCGTCTACTGGGGCGAGCTGCTGGCCGTCGAGACCGCACGTCGCCTCGGGGTCGCCGGCCTCGCCGGCGACCTGGTCGCCGACGGGGCGTTCGGGTCTCGCACGGCCGCGCTGTCCACGCCGTACCACGACGCTCCCGGCACGTGCGGGCACGGCTACGTGACGGCGGAGCAGGTCCGCGACCATGTCGTGGCGTGCACCGAGGCCGGCCTGCAGGCGGGCTTCCACGTCATCGGCGACGGAGCCCTCGAGGAAGTCGCCACCGGATTCGAGCTCGCCGAGCGGGTCCTGGGCGATCGCATCGACTGCGGGCATCGGCTCGAGCACGTCGAGCTGCCCTCGACCCGCGTCCTGGACGTCATCGACCGGCTGGGCATCACCTGCAGCGTCCAGCCGATGTTCGAGGCTCTCTGGGGCGGACCCGACGGCATGTACGCCGCACGGCTGGGGGAGCGGTGGCGACAGACCAGCCCGTTCAGCAAGATGGCGCACCTCGCGTTCGGGTCCGACTCGCCCGTGACCCCGCTCGGACCCTGGGCGGCCATCCAGGCCGCGGCTCACCCCCACCAGCGCGAGCACGCCCTGTCGGTGGCCGCCGGCTTCCGCGCCCACACCAGCGGTGGCTGGGACGCCGCCGGCCTGCAGGCCGGTGACCTGAGCATCGGGGCCCCGGCCCACCTGGCGGTCTGGGACACCCCCGCACGCGGACCCGGCTTCCTGCCGGACCTGACTCCAGGCGCACCGCTCCCCGTCCTGAGGCGACTGGTCGCTGCGGGTCGCACCATCCACCTCAGCGACGAAGGAGCCCGCTCATGACGGGCAAGCTCGACCTCGATCCGGCCACCGTCCGGCATGCCCGCAGCCTGGCCCGCAAGGCCGGGCGGCCGATCGTGACGATGACCAAGAAGCACACGACCGTCTCCGTGGAGCGCGCCACCCTGCGCCTGGCCGGCCTCGGCGGCGCCGACGAGGAGGGCACGCCCTGGGTCAACCGGCTGCTGGACGTCGTCCGCGCCGACGTCGGCCTCGAGCACGGAGTCGCCCTGCCCGTGTGGGACGCCCTGCTGCGCGGCGAGGGCGACGACCTCATCACCCTGGCCCAGAAGGCTGCGGCCGGCTCGGTGACCTTCCGGCTGCCCGAGGGCAGGGACGCCGTACGCGCACGAGCCGTGAGCCGCAAGCAGGTCGCCGCCGGGTTGCGGACCGTGGATGCTCGCCGCCGGGAGCGCGAGCGGCTGATCACGCGCCACGGCGACGCCCCTCGTCAGCCGTGGATCTACCTGATCGTCGCCACCGGGGACATCTTCGAGGACATCCCGCAGGCCCAGCAGGCGGCGCGCGAGGGCGCCGACGTCATCGCCGTGATCCGCTCCACCGGACAGAGCCTGCTGGACTTCGTGCCCGAGGGCGCCACCCGGGAAGGTTTCGCCGGCACCTATGCCACGCAGCAGAATTTTCGGCTGATGCGCACCGCGCTCGACGAGACGAGCAAGGAGCTGGGCCGCTACATCCGGCTCACCAACTACGCCAGTGGGCTCTGCATGCCGGAGATCGCTGCGCTCGCCGGGCTCGAGCGGCTCGACATGATGCTCAACGACTCGATGTACGGGATCCTCTTCCGCGACATCAACCCGGTGCGCACCTTCGTCGACCAACGCTTCAGCCGTCAGGTCCACGCGCGCGCCGGCATCATCATCAACACCGGCGAGGACAACTACCTCACCACCGCGGACGCGGTCGAGGCGGCCCACACGGTCACGACCAGCCAGCTGCTCAACGAGTACTTCGCCAAGGAGGCGGGCCTCGAGGACTGGCAGCTCGGCCTGGGCCACGCCTTCGAGATCGACCCGGCCATCCCCGACTCGTTCCGGATGGAGCTCGCCCACGCCCTGCTGGCCCGGGAGATCTTCCCCCGCGCCCCGTTGAAGTGGATGCCACCGACCCGGCACATGACCGGTGACGTCTTCCGCGGCAACCTGCTCGACGGCTTCTTCAACCTCGCCGGGGCCCTCACCGGCCAGGGCATCCTGCTGGTCGGGATGATGACCGAGGCCGTGGTGACACCGTGGCTCTCGGACCGCGACGTGGCCCTGCAGAACGTCCGCTACGTCCTCGACGCGGCCGGCTCCCTGCACGAGGACTTCCACCCCCCGCCGGACGGGTTCATCGCCACCCGCGCGCGGCAGGTGCTCGCCGAGTCGATCGAGCTGCTCGATCGCATCGTCGAGGACGGCATGCTCGACGCGATCGCCGAGGGCACCTTCGGCCTGATGAAGCGACCCGCCGACGCCGGTCGCGGCCTCGACGGCGTCGCGAGGAAGTCCGACGCCTACTACAACCCGGCCTCCGAGGCCCTGGACGCAGCACGGGAGGCGGCACGATGAGCGAGGTCCTCGTCCCGTACGGCGACACCCGCGGCGACGCCATGGTGCAGGTCAGCTTCACCCTGCCGATGGCTCACTCCAAGGTCGCCGAGGGTGCCGCGGCACAGCTGGCCGGCAAGATGGGCATCGATCCCGCGCTGGTCGTGCACGCCAAGCCGCTCGGCCCGGACTTCACGTTCTTCGTCGTCTACGGACGCGTCAACCACGTGGTCGACCCCACCCAGGTCGTGGTCGTCGAGCGTGACTACCCGCTGCTGAGCCCGAAGGAGGTCAACGCGGCCATCAAGCGTCGCCTCCGACGGCGGCTGACCGTGGTGGGGGCCTGCATCGGCACCGACGCCCACACCGTGGGGATCGACGCGATCCTCAACATCAAGGGGTTCGCCGGCGAGAAGGGGTTGGAGTACTACCGCGAGCTGAAGGTGGTCAACCTCGGCGCCCAGGTCGCCGTGCCCCAGCTCGTGGAGCGCGCTCGCGCCGAGAAGGCCGACGTGGTGCTGGTCTCGCAGGTGGTCACCCAACGCGACGCCCACCTGCTCAACACCCGCGAGATGTCCGCGGCCTTCCGCGAGTCCTATCCCTCCGACAAGCGGCCGCTGCTGGTGGTCGGCGGCCCGCGCTTCGACGAGAAGATGGCCGACGAGCTCGGCGTGGACCGGATCTTCGGACGCGGCACGACGCCGGGCGAGGTGGCCTCGTTCATCACCAGCCGACTCGCACCCCCCAGGAGCACCACGTGACTGCCCACCAGGACCCGTCTCCCACCGGCGACCGCCGCGAGGGCACCCGCATCGTGCACCGGCGCTACGTGCCCTACTCGCACGCCCACTACGCCGGCAACCTCGTCGACGGGGCCTACGGGCTCGGGCTCTTCGGCGACGTGGCGACCGAGCTCTGCGTGCGCACAGACGGCGACGAGGGGTTGTTCGCGTCCTACTCGGACGTCCAGTTCTCCGCGCCCGTGCGAGCCGGTGACGTGGTCGAGGTGCAGGCCGTGCTGGTCCGGGCCGGTGCTCGGTCCCGACTGATCGACTTCGAGCTGCGGGTGGTGGCCCGGGGAGCCGCGACGCCGGCCAGACCCGGCGCCGCCGAGGTGCTGGACCCGCCGATCACGGCCACGACCGCGCGGGGCACGGTCGTCGTACCCGATGGGCCGTCGCCGGCGCAATAGCCCACCTGGCGGCGTTTCCCCCGCCGACACGCCGTCAGTCATGACTATTTTGCGGACTTTTTCGTGCTCGGACGAGCGAGCCTGACCTGCGGCTTTGCTCATCCGTGCAGGTCAGGGGCTGGTTGACACTCGGGTCCAGCGGCGCAAGTCTGTCCCGTCCGCTCATGCAGGTCGTGGCAAGCGGACCGACGTCCGAGTGGCCGGGGTCGGAGGGGTGTAGCGCCAACATCCTGACGCCGTGGTTCGCGGAGGTCGGTCCGCTCCATGAGAGCGGCACGGGAGGACCCCCCACACCTGAGACAACGACCCCGGCGCGGCAGCCTGCCGCGAGCGGCGGACGGCCGAGGGGGCGGGCGGGTCCTCCCGGAGCCCTGCAGGCTCGGACGGCCTCCCGGGTACGGTTCTGGTGTGCTCGCCCGGACCCTCGTCGCCCTCGTCGCGGGTGCGGTGCTCTCGTTGGCCTTCGAGCCGGTCGCGATCGCCTACCTGATGCCGCTGTCCCTGGCTGCGCTCGCGCTGACGACGCGCGGCCTGCGCGCCCGCTCCGGATTCCTGGTGGGGCTCGCCTTCGGGATCGGCTTCTACTTCCCGCACATCTCCTGGATGAGCTCCTCCATCGGCGCGGCCGCGTGGGTCTCCCTCGCCGGCATCGAGGCCCTCTTCCACGGTCTCTTCGGTGCCGCGGCCGCCGTGCTGCACCGTCTCCGGGCCTGGCCCTTCTGGCTGGCCGGTGCCTGGCTGACGATGGAGTTCACCCGCTCCACGTGGCCCTTCAGCGGGATGCCGTGGGGCCGGCTCGGCTTCGGCGTCGTCGACACACCGCTGGCGCCCGCGCTGGCCTACGTCGGGGTCAACGGCGTCTCGCTGATCGTGGCCACCATCGGCTTCGTCGTGGCCAGGCTCCTCCTCGCGGCACCCGGGGACGAGCGGCTCTACGCCGCCGTCGGCCTGGTGGGTCTGACCTCGGTGGCCGTGGTGCCGTCCGTGGTGCCGTGGACGCTGCCCACCCGTGCCCAGACCACGGTGGCCGCGGTCCAGGGCGACGTGCCGGGAGCCGGCAACGACATCCTCGAGGACTTCCGCGGCGTCACCCAGAACCACGTCGACGCCACCGTCGCACTGGCCAGGGACGTGACCGAGGGCCTGCGTCCCCGACCCGACTTCGTGGTCTGGCCCGAGAACTCGACGGCCGTGGACCCGTTCGAGGACGCCTCCACCAACGCCCAGATCGAGACCGCCGTGGCCGCGATCGGCGTGCCGATCATGGTCGGCGCCATCGTCGACGACGGACCCGACCACATCCTCAACCAGGGCATCGTGTGGGACCCCGAGACCGGTGCGGGGGAGCGGTACACCAAGCGACACCCGGTGCCGATGGGCGAGTACATCCCGTTCCGCAGCGTCTTCGAGTGGGCCGGCCTGACCGAGAGCGGCCAGCTGGCTCGCATCGGCCGAGACATGCGCAGCGGCGAGCGCACCATGCCGCTGGAGGTCGCCGGCGTGCCGGTGGCGGACTCGATCTGCTTCGACATCGCCTACGACGACGGCCTGGCGGTCCAGCAGGAGAACGGCGCCGAGCTGCTCACCGTGCAGACCAGCAACGCAAGCTTCATCTTCACCGACCAGATCGAGCAGCAGTTCGCGATGACCCGTGCCCGCGCGGTCGAGAGCGGCAAGTACGTCGTGGTCGCGGCCACCAACGGTGTCTCCGGGGTGATCGCCCCCGACGGCACCGTGGTCGACCGCACCCAGCGACTGACCCAGGAGGTGCTCGTCGAGACCGTCGACCTGCGCACCGGCCTCACGCCGGGTGTCCGCGTCGGTGGCGTCCTTCCGCTGTTGAGCGCGCTGTCGAGCGCCGTTGGGCTGCTGTTGGGGATCCGCGCCTATCGTGGCGCGCTCACCGAGCCCCGCAACGGCTCCCTGACGAGACGACGGACACGACGACGTGATGGACGCGACGAGCTGCACGAGGCCGGTTCCGGCGCCGGAGACCGGTGACCCGGTGCCCCGCACCGTGATGGTCGTGCCGACCTACAACGAGGCCGACAACCTCGCGTGGATCGTGCAGCGGCTGCGCGATGCCCAGCCGCTGGTGGACGTGCTCGTGGTCGACGACGAGTCGCCCGACGGGACGGGCCGCATCGCCGACGGCCTCGCTGCCACCGACCCGGCGGTGCACGTCCTGCACCGCAGCGCGAAGGGCGGGCTGGGGGCGGCCTACCTGGCCGGGTTCGCCTGGGCACTCGCCGAGGGCTACGACGTCATCGGCGAGATGGACGCGGACGGCTCGCACCAGCCCGAGCAGCTCGGCAGGCTGATCGCCGCCCTGGACGGCGCCGACCTGGTGATCGGGTCGCGCTGGGTGCCCGGAGGCTCCGTGGTCAACTGGCCGGTACGCCGCGAGCTGCTCTCGCGCGGCGGGAACCGTTACGTCCGTCTCCTGCTGGGCATCGAGGTGCGCGACGCCACGGCCGGCTTCCGGCTCTTCCGGCGCACCACCCTGGAGAAGATCGAGCTGGACCAGGTCCGCTCGACCGGCTACGTCTTCCAGACCGACCTCGTCTGGCGCACCCTGCACCGCGGGCTGGTGGTGCGCGAGGTGCCGATCGAGTTCGTCGAGCGGGTGCGGGGCGACTCCAAGATGAGTGGGGCCGTGGCGGGGGAGTCGCTGCGGCGGATCACCCAGTGGGGCCTGCGCGAGCGGCTCGAGCAGATGCGCCGGGCCCGGTCCCGGCGAAGCCTGCGCACGGCCGCGGCGCACGGGCGCGAACTACAGTAGGACCATGGCTCGTCGTCGACCCGTCGGTTGGTTCCTGCTCATCGCGTTCGTCGTCGTGCCGATCGTCGAGATCTACGTCCTGATCCAGGTCGGTCAGGTGATCGGTCCCTGGTGGACCATCCTGCTGCTCATCGCCGACAGCGCCCTGGGCTCGTGGCTGATCAAGCGCGAGGGTGGCCGGGCCTGGCGCGCGCTGCGCTCGGCCCTGGAGAGTGGGCGGATGCCGGCCGACGAGCTGGTCGACGGCGCCCTGATCCTCATCGGCGGCACCCTGATGCTCAGCCCGGGCTTCGTCCTCGACGTGCTCGGGGTCCTGCTGATCCTGCCGTTCACCCGACCGCTGTTCCGCGGGGTGCTGGCCAAGGTCGTCTCACGTCGTCTCACGGTGTTCGGTCCGATGGGTGCCGGACACGCAACACGCCCCGGACCCGGGTCCGAGGGACCCGTGATCCGGGGCGAGGTGGTCGACGACTAGCCGAGGCCGAGGGGGCTCAGGCGGTCGCGCGCCGCTTCTTGGAACGGTGCAGGTGCGCCGGGCCGATCTGGCCCCCGCGCAGCAGGTCGAGCCGCTCCTTGAGGATGTCCTCGAGCTCCTTCTCCGAACGACGCTCGAGCAGCATGTCCCAGTGGGTGCGGACCGGCTTCTCGGCCTTCTCCTCCTTCTGGATGCCGGCGGTGCTGAGCCCCTCGGCCCCGCAGCGCGGGCACTCCCAGACAGCAGGGATGTCCGCCTCGACCGACATCGTGATCTCGAACTCGTGTGCCTGTGGGCAGCGGTAGCCGACCTGCTGACGAGCGGCGAACTCGATGCCGCGCTCATCCTCGAAACTCTGGCCTCCGAGCCGTGCGCCACGCAAAGTGCGCTCTGCCATGAGGCACCTCCAAACTGTGTCCGCGTGGTCTGTGGACGGGCGGGTGCGCCCGTACATCTCTCAACGTTACCCACTTCTCCAAGATTCCACGCCTCAGAAGGCGCGCGGCACCTCGTTGCCGGCCTCCCGGATCCCTCGCTCGGCGTCGAGCCGGAGCAGGAACACCGCTCCGATCGCGAAGAAGGCGATCAGGGCCAGGAGCGCGGGCCGGTAGCTTCCCGTGACCTGGAAGACGATGCCGAAGGTGAGCGTGCCGAGCCACGACGTACCGCGCTCGCAGGCGTTGTAGAGCGCGAAGTACTCGCCCTCACGGCCCCGGGGGATGAGCAGGCTGAAGAACGAGCGCGCCAGCGCCTGGGTGCCCCCCAGCACCAGGCCGATGCCGACGGCCACCAGCACGAAGAGCGGGACGTTGCGCTCCGGCAGGAAGAAGGCCAGCACGACGATGCCGATCCAGGTGAACGTGCCCCACAGGATGGGGCGGTAGCTGCCGTAGCGCGCCGCGATCCGGCCGAACAGCAGCGCACCGCCGAAGGCGACGAACTGGATCAGCAGGATGGTCCCGATCAGCACGCTGGTGTCGAACTTCAGCGTCTTCTCCCCATAGGTGGACGCGGCGTAGATCACGGTCTGGATGCCGTCGTTGAAAAAGAGGTACGCCGCCAGGAAGGTCAGCGTCATCGGGTAGTTCCGCAGGTCCTTGAGGGTGCGGAACAGCTGGCCGAAGCTGCGGGAGAGGAGCCCACCCTCGACGGCGACGACGGCCACCGGAGGTCGGTTGCGCAGCCGGAGGAACGGGATCAGGGTGAAGCCCGCCCACCACAGGGCGGCGGAGAGCAGCGAGATCCGCACCGCCATCTCACGGTCGAGGCCGAAGAGGTCGTTGCCCTGCACCAGCACCAGGTTGACCAGCAGCAGGGTCCCGCCTCCGAGGTAGCCGAAGGCCCAACCCCGCGAGGAGACGTGGTCGCGCTCGTCCTCGGTCGAGATGTCGACGAGGATGGCCGAGTAGCTGACCAGGGAGCAGCCGGCCAGGACACTGCTGACCACGACCGCAACCGCACCGACCTGCCACTGGTCGCCCCGCAGGAAGAAGAGCAGCGAGGCCGATGCCGCCCCGGCCCACGCGAACCCCGCCATGTGCATCTTCTTGCGCGCCGAGCGGTCCACCACCGCGCCGACGACCGGGAGCACGAAGGCGCTGGTGATGGTGGCGAAGCTGGTCAGGTAGAACGGCAGCGACCCGGGGGAGACCGCGATCCCCAGCAGGCTCAGGGTCCGGGTGCAGCCCTCGACCTCGTCGCCGCACCCGGCAGCCCGACCGGCGACCGTGGCCATGTACGGCGCGAAGAGCACGCTCAGCACCGTGGTGAAGTAGGCCGAGTTGGCCCAGTCGTACCAGTACCACGCCTTCTGCTCGTGCGACCGGTTCAGCGGCTCCAGGTCGGCGACGGGCAGGGGGTCTCGCGGTCCTGCGGTCATGTCGTGGTCTCCCTCCACCGACCGTCCTCGACGAGGACGGCCCTCAACACGTCCGTGCGATCGGTGAACAGTCCGTCGATCCCCCGGTCGAGGAGCTGACGGATCTCCTCGGGGGTGTCGATGGTCCACACGTGGACGTGCTTGCCCACCGCGTGCGCACGCCGTACGAGTCTGGGGGAAGCGACCCTGAGCCCGTGGCGGAAGTGCGGAATCTGCAGGGCGTCGCAGCCAGCCGTGGCGCGCCGTACGGCGCCCAGGCCGGGGGCAGCGAGGACGGCGCCGACCTCGGCGGGGGTGGCGGACGTCGCCACCCGGCCCCGCGTCAGGCGCCGGAACTCCCGCATCCGGGGGGTCGAGAACGAGCCGACGAGCACGCGGTCCCACGCGCCGCGCGCAGCCACGAAGTCGGCCAGGGCCCGCGGCGAGCCCTCGGACTTCAGGTCGATGTTGAAGCGGGCCCGCGGGAAGGCGTCGAAGAGGTCCTCGAGACGGGGGATCTCCTCCCGGCCGCCCACCCGCACCTCGCGCACGTGCGCGTAGGGCAGGCGCCGGATGCTGCCGGACTCGTCGGTCAGGCGGTCCAGCTCGTCGTCGTGGAACGCCACCAGGACCCCGTCCGAGGTGACCTGGGCGTCGGTCTCCAGGTAGTCGTAGCCCAGCCCGACGGCGTGCTCGAACGCGGCGAGGGTGTTCTCCAGGCCGGCGATCGCGGGCGGCGATCCACCGCGATGGGCCATCGCCAGCACGGAGCCCGGTTGCTCGAGCACCGCGTCGAGGTACGGGCGCCCGGTGCGCGGGGACGTCACGGGATCAGATGTCCCGGAACGTCTCGATGTTGGCACCGAGGGTGTTCAGGCGCTCGGCCAGGTCCTCGTAGCCGCGGTGGATCACGTAGGTGCCTCGGAGCACCGAGGTGCCCTTGGAGGCGAGCATCGCGAGCAGGATGACCACGGCCGGTCGCAGTGCCGGAGGACAGATCAGCTCGGCCCCCGAGAACGAGGTGGGCCCCTCGATCATCACCCGGTGGGGGTCCAGCAGCTTGACCTGGCCGCCCAGCTTGGTGAGCTCGGTGAGGTAGATGGCGCGGTTCTCGTAGACCCAGTCGTGCAGGAAGGTCTGGCCCTCGGCCACCGCCGCGATGACGGCGAAGAACGGGAGGTTGTCGATGTTGAGCCCGGGGAACGGCATCGGGTGGATCTTGTCGAGCGGTGCGTGCAGCTGCGAGGGCCGCGTCTCGATGTCCACCAGGCGGGTGTGGCCGTTGAGGGCGACGTACTCCTCGGACTGCTCGTACTGCAGGCCCATCTCGGAGAGCACCGCCAGCTCGATCTCGAGGAACTCGATCGGGGCGCGACGGATCGTGATCGACGACTTCGTGACGATGGCTGCGGCCAGGAGCGACATCGCCTCGATCGGGTCCTCGCTGGGGGCGTAGTCGACGTCGACGTCGATGGTCTCCACACCGGTCACGCGCAGGGTCGTGGTGCCGACGCCCTCGATGTCGACGCCGAGCTTCTGCAGGTAGAAGCACAGGTCCTGGACCATGTAGTTGGACGAGGCGTTGCGGATCGTGGTCGTCCCGGGGTGCAGCGCCGCGGCCATCAGGGCGTTCTCGGTGACGGTGTCGCCGCGCTCGGTGAGCACGATCGGACGGCCCGGCTCGATGGCCCGGTTGACCTGCGCGTGGTACATCCCGTCGGTCGCCTTGACCTCGAGGCCGAACGGGCGCAGGGCCGACATGTGCGGCTCGACGGTGCGGGTGCCGAGGTTGCACCCCCCGGCGTAGGGCAGGTCGAAGGAGTCCGCCCGGTGGAGCAGCGGCCCGAGGAACATGATCACCGAGCGGGTACGGCGGGCCGCGGCCTCGTCGATCCGGCTGAGGTCGAGGTCCCTGGGCGGGACGATCTCGAGGTCGTTGTCGTCGTTGAGCCACCTGGTCTGCACGCCGAGGCTCTCGAGGACCTCGAGCAGCCGGTTGACCTCCTCGATCCGGGCCACCTTGCGCAGCGTCGTCCGGCCCCGGTTGAGCAGGGAGGCGCACAGCAGCGCCACCCCTGCGTTCTTCGACGTCTTCACGTCGATCGACCCCGAGAGCGTGGTCGGGCCCTGGATCCGCAGGTGCGTCGGGCCGGCGCCGACCGCGACGATCTCGGAGTCCACCGCGGCGCCGATCCGGGCCAGCATCTCCAGCGACAGGTTCTGGTGCCCCTTCTCGATCCGGTTGATCGCGCTCTGGCTGGTGGAGAGTCGCTCGGCGAGCTGGGACTGGGTCAACCCGCGGTGCTTGCGCGCGTCGCGGATGAGGTTGCCGATCCGGCCTTTGTAGTCGTCAGACATACCGAAAACGTAACTCATATATGAGTTATTGGGCGATCCCGTGCCGTCCTGACAGGATCGTGTGCATGTTGGCAACCACGATCCACGGCACGCGCGACATCCGCTTCGGCGAGGTCGCCGACCCGACGCTGCAGGCCCCCACCGACGCGATCGTCAAGGTCACGGCCGGGTGCATCTGCGGTTCCGACCTGTGGCCCTACCGCGGCGAGAACCCGATCACCGCCGGCGACACCATCGGCCACGAGTGCGTGGGCGTGGTGGAGGAGGTCGGCTCGGAGGTGTCGTCCTTCAAGTCGGGCGACTTCGTCGTCGTGCCCTTCGACCACTGCGACAACACGTGTGCGCACTGCCGGGCCGGGATGCAGTCGGCGTGCGTGAACCTCGCGATGACCAGCAGCGGGCAGGGCGAGTACGCCCGGGTCGCTCAGGCCGACGGCAGCCTCGTCGCCACCCACGGCATGCCGGACCCCTCCATGGTGCCCTCGTTGCTGGCCCTGTCGGACGTGATGCCGACCGGCTGGCACGCCGCGGTCTCGGCCGGGGTCCGAGAGGGCGGGACGGTGGTCGTCGTGGGTGACGGGGCCGTGGGTCTGTGCGGCGTCCTGGCGGCCGCCACGATGGGTGCCGAGAAGGTGATCGCGATGTCGCGCCACGAGCCGCGCCAGCAGATCGCGACCTCGTTCGGTGCCACCCACATCGTGGCCGAGCGCGGCAAGGAGGGCGCCGCCGCCGTCAAGGAGATCACCGGGGGAGTGGGCGCCGACGCGGTGCTCGAGTGCGTCGGCACCGACCAGGCGATGGGGACCGCCTTCGCGGTCGCCCGCCCCGGCGCGACCGTGGGCTTCGTGGGAGTGCCGCACGGCGTCGAGCTGCCGGTCCGTCGGATGTTCCAGAAGAACGTCGGCCTGGCCGGCGGGATGGCACCGGTCCGCCGCTACCTGCCCGAGCTGCTCGATCTGGTCACCCAGGGGCGCATCGACCCGGGCCTCGTCTTCGACCTGACCCTGCCGCTGGCACAGGTCGCCGACGGCTACATCGCGATGGACGAGCGCCGCGCGATCAAGGTGCTGCTCGAGCCCTGAGCCGCCGGCGCGAGCTCGGCCGGACGGCACGAGCAGGTCTCCGAGCACGCCAGGAACGTGTGCCGTGCGTGCCCGCACCGGGCACAGGGCATGTCGTGCGAGAGGTGGAGGCGCGTGGCCTCGGGAGCGGTGTCGAACACGAGAGTCTCCTTCTCGGGTGTGTCCCGACCGTAGGCGCCGGCAAGCCGGGACGTGGCCGATTCGTCCGGGATGGCCCGTGGTGACTAGGAGGTCTGTCCGAGTGGTCAGGCGCCGAGGTGGTGGCGCACTAGGAGCGGGGGAGCCGCACGATGAACGAGCTGCCCTGTCCGACGCGCGAGGCGACCTCGATGCCGCCCCCGTGCCGTTGGACCACCCGGCGCACGATCGGGAGGCCGAGCCCGCTTCCCGGCTTCGCCCTGGCCTCCGGGCTCGAGGACCGGTCGAACTCGTCGAAGATCGAGGACATGTCCTCGGGCCTGATCCCCATCCCGGTGTCGGTGCAGCGGAACTCGACGTGCCGGGCGTCCTGCGCGACGCTCAGCGACACCACGTCACCCTCACCGCTGTACTTGATCGCGTTCGAGACCAGGTTGAGCACCATCCTGTCCAGCTCGGTCCCCTCGCTGCGCACCAGGACACCCGCCTCGACACCGTCGAGGTCGAGCCGCACGCCCTGACGCCGCGCCCCCTGTGCCTCGAGCGTCGCGACCTCGGTGACGACCTCGGACAGGTCCACCACGACCCGGTCCAGCTCGGCGACGGGCTCGCGCAACCGGGTCAGGGTGAGCAGGTCGTCGACCAGGGCCTGCATCCGGTCGGCCCCCCGGGCGATCGCCTCGTGCGCGCGGCTCGCCAGGTCCGGCTCCTCGCGCGCGAGCTCCAGGTTGCCCATCACGACCGACAACGGGTTCTTGAGCTCGTGGATGATCGTGGTGACCACGCGGTTCTTGTACTCGTCGAGCTCCTCGAGTCGCGCCATCAGCTCCTGCTCGCGGGCGCGCAGCCGCGCCGAGCTGATCACCCGGCCCAGCTCCCGTCCGACGTCGAGGGCGGCCGCTTCCTCGGCGCCGCTCCAGCCGCCGCCGGTGCGGCGGTTCATCGCGATGTAGCCCAGGCACTGGTCGGCCACCCCCAGGGGCACCAGGACGACCTGGTCGTCACCCAGGGTCTCCAGCCAGGCCAGCACCGAGGCCAGCACCTCCGGCTCGAGGAGGTCCAGGCCGTCGTCGGCGTTGCACCGCGAGAGCGAGAGGATCCGGTCGGTCCGCCAGCAGGTCCCGGCCACCTCCTCCACCCCGGCCAGCAGCAGCTCCACGGAGCCGTCGGTGTCGTGGGAGGCCTCCGGGGTGATCGCCGCACGCAGGTCGATCACCAGGCTGTCGGGGAAGTTCACCGCGCCCCAGGCTCCCCCCGGCTCGGCGAACAGCCGGATCCAGACCTGGGTCGCGCGGAAGCCCGTCTCCAAGGGCGGCAGCGAGGAGGACAGGATGCGCTCGAGGTCGTCGTGGCTCGCCGCCGTCTGCACGATCGCGTGCGTCGCGGCCGACAGGCGCACCCGCTCGGCGAGGCGCTCCCGCTCGCGGGCGTGGTAAATGGCCAGCCCGATCTGCACGGCGTACATCTCCAGGATGCTGCAGCGCACCGGGTCGGGGCGTCGTCCGTCGCGCGGCAGGTCGACGTTGAGGATGCCGAGCAGCTGGCCGTCGGGGGCGCGCAGCGGCGCGTACAGGGCGTCACCGGGCAGCCACGCCTGCGGCTCGTCGAGCGGGGGCTCCGAGGTCCTCCAGAACGTGAGGGACGGGTCTTGGGCGACGCTGCCCTCGGGCACGAAGGCAAGCTGGCCCCAGACCTCCCCGGCCTCGACCTCCGCCAGGATGGCGTCCCGGCTGTTGCGGGTACCGATCAGCTCGTCGTGCGGGGGGCCCAGCACCGTGACCGCCTCGAACTCGTCGCGGTCGGTGAGCATGTTGACGGCCACCGCGTCGAACCCGATGACGTCGATGACACCCTGAGCGGCGGTCAGCAGGACGTCGGCGAGGTCGCGCTCGGAGTTGACCAGCATGGTGATCCGGTGGAGCTCACGCAGCGCCGTGAGCTCCGGCGCCTCGTCCTCACCGTGCACGCATGACCCCCAGACCTGGATGTGCGCCGAGGATAGTGCCTCCTCGGGCACTCGAGCGCATCCGTCCGGTGACGCACGTCGGTACGGTAGGTCCGTGCACGCCGCAGACAGCCACGACCTGATCCGCGTGCGGGGCGCGCGGGAGAACAACCTCAAGGACGTCAGCGTCGAGATCCCCAAGCGCCGGTTGACGGTCTTCACCGGGGTCTCGGGCTCGGGCAAGAGCTCGTTGGTCTTCGGCACCATCGCCGCGGAGTCCCAACGGCTCATCAACGAGACCTACAGCGCCTTCGTCCAGGGGTTCATGCCGACCCTGGCACGTCCCGAGGTCGACCTGCTCGACGGACTGACGACCGCGATCATCGTCGACCAGGAGCGGCTGGGCTCGCACCCACGTTCGACGGTCGGCACCGTGACCGACACCCACGCGATGCTGCGGATCCTGTTCAGCCGGCTCGGCGACCCGCAGATCGGTCCCCCCAACGCCTACTCCTTCAACGTGCCGTCGGTGCGCGCCAGCGGAGCGATCACCGTGGACAGGGGGGAGGGCCGGACGCGCACCGAGAAGGCGACGTTCAACCGGCTGGGCGGGATGTGCTCACGCTGCGAGGGCCGGGGCTCGGTCTCCAACGTCGACCTCACCGCGCTCTACGACGACACCCTGTCGCTCAACGAGGGCGCCCTGACGATCCCCGGCTACTCCATGGACGGCTGGCAGGGGCGGATCCTGCGGGGCTGTGGCTACTTCGACCCCGACAAGCCGATCAAGAAGTTCACCCGGCGCGAGATGCAGGACCTCCTGCACCGGGAGCCGACCAAGATCAAGGTCGACGGCATCAACCTGACCTACGCCGGGCTGATCCCGCAGATCCACAAGTCGTTCCTCGCCAAGGACCTCGAGGCCATGCAGCCGCACGTCCGCGCCTTCGTGGAGCGGGCGGTCGTCTTCACCGCGTGTCCGGAGTGCGAGGGCACCCGGCTCAGCACCGAGGCCCGTTCGTCGCGGATCCGCGGGCTCAGCATCGCCGACGTCTGCCAGATGCAGATCAGCGACCTGGCGTCCTGGGTGCGTGAGCTGGACGAGGCGTCCGTGGCCCCGCTGCTGGCAGCGCTGGGGGAGACCCTCGACTCCTTCGTCGAGATCGGCCTGGGCTACCTCTCCCTCGACCGGCCCTCGGGCACGCTGTCGGGGGGAGAAGCACAGCGCACGAAGATGATCCGGCACCTCGGTTCGTCGCTGACCGACGTCACCTACGTCTTCGACGAGCCCACGATCGGGCTGCACCCGCACGACATCGACCAGATGAACGGACTGCTGCGCCGGCTGCGCGACAAGGGCAACACGGTGCTGGTGGTCGAGCACAAGCCGGAGACGATCGCGGTCGCCGACCACGTCATCGACCTGGGACCTCGGGCGGGCACCGCCGGCGGAGAGGTGGTCTTCCAGGGCACCGTCGAGGAGCTGCGGGTCAGCGACACCCTCACCGGGCGGCACCTCGACGACCGGGCATCGCTCAAGGAGTCGGTGCGCACGGCGAGCGCGGTGCTGCAGGTCCGTGGCGCCGAGGCCCACAACCTGCAGTCGATCGACGTCGACGTCCCCCTGGGCGTGCTCACGGTGGTCACGGGCGTCGCCGGGTCCGGCAAGTCGACGCTGATCCACGGCTCGGTCTCGGGGCGCGAGGGGGTCGTGGCGGTCGACCAGACGGCCATCAAGGGGTCGCGACGCAGCAACCCTGCGACCTACACGGGTCTGCTCGAGCCGATCCGCAAGGCGTTCGCGAAGGAGAACGGCGTCAAGCCGGGACTCTTCAGCGCCAACTCCGACGGCGCGTGCCCGACCTGCAACGGAGCGGGGGTCATCTACACCGACCTGGCCATGATGGCCGGCGTGGCCTCGACGTGTGAGGACTGCGAAGGACGCCGCTTCCAGGCAGCCGTCCTCGAGCTCACCTTCGGCGGCCGCAACATCGCCGAGGTGCTCGCGATGCCCGTCGCCGAGGCCGCGGACTTCTTCGGCGGGGGCGACGGCGCGATCCCCGCGGCTCATCGGATCCTCCAGCGGCTGGCCGACGTGGGCTTGGGTTATGTCAGTCTGGGTCAGCCGCTGACGACCCTGTCCGGGGGCGAGCGGCAGCGGCTGCGGCTGGCCACGCACATGGGCGGCAAGGAGAAGATCCTGGTGCTCGACGAGCCCACGACCGGCCTGCACCTGGCCGACGTGGAGCACCTGCTCGGCCTGCTGGACCGGCTGGTCGACTCGGGGATGTCGGTGATCGTGATCGAGCACCACCAGGCCGTGATGGCGCACGCCGACTGGGTCATCGACCTCGGTCCCGGCGCCGGCCACGACGGCGGTCGCGTCGTCTTCGAGGGAACGCCCGCCGATCTGGTCGCAGCGGGCTCGACGTTGACCGGCAAGCACCTGGCGGCCTACGTCTCGTGAGCCCACCGCCCGGGAGCCCCTTCCACAAACTGGCAGGAACGGGAATTCATCAGCCGGGAGTAGCGCCCGGTTCGCGGCATGAGCGTGCGTTACGAACCTCGCTCGCGTCCGATTGCTCCTTGTTGTTTGCGCTGAGGTCGCTTGCGTTGAAGCCCATGCTGCACATGACGCCACGGAGGTGGGCGTCGAAGGCGGTGTCAGTGTTGTCGACGATGCGTCCGAGGTTGCCCCACAGTTCTGCGGAGATGAAGCCGAGGGTGCTGACCCAGCCTGAGATTGCGCCTGCGGCTAGCGCGGGCGGCACGATGGCGGCCTGGTTGACGAGGATGTCTGCCAGTTCGCCGACACCTTGGTCGGCGGGGACCTGTACGGCAGACAGCTCTACGGCCCCTGCGTCTGCTGCTTCGGCGTAGGTGACGAACAGCGCGGTGGCGAATCTGGCAGCGGCTTCGGTGGTTTCACCCGGGGGTGCGATGTAGCCGGGGAACGGGGTTCCGAAAATGAGGGCGAAGTCGCTCGGGTGGGCGAGTGCCCAGGTTCGGAACGTCGACAGCACATTCCGCATCCGGTGGGCCGAGTCGCTGTCGTGTGTGCGAGCCCTTTCGATGGTGTCGGCGAGGTCGTTGTACGTGTCGACGCACAGCGCGGTGATGAGGTCGGCTTGTGCGGGGAAGTACCGGTAGATGGCCGCTGATGACAGGCCCATGTCGCGGGCGACGGCGCGGAGGGACAGTGCACCGGCGCCACCGGTTGCGAGCTGTTCGCGTGACCGGTCTTTGATTTCGGCGATGGTTGCTTCGCGTCGCTGCTGTTGGCGCGTGGGGCGCTTTGGGGTGGCGGCTTGGGGCGGCGTCATCGGTGTCCCTCCTGTTCGTCGCTCATCTTCCCCGACCGGTCGAGGTGGCAGCGTTTGCGCGGTCATCTTTCGAGAGTGAAGTAGATGAGGGTTCGGGAATTGGCGTTCGTTTCGTACCGCATGCGTCCCACGTAGGTTCCGGCGCCGAGTTCCCACAGGTCGCCGCGGATGGGGCGCACTGCTCGCGGGTTGTCGTCGATGTTGTAGTCGAGGATGAGGACACCGTTGTTGATGTCCTGGGTGAATCCACCGAAGGCCTTCTGATGGCGGCGTCCGAGCCACAGGTTGGTTCCGGTCCGCTGGGTGAACGACTTGCCGCGCCACACAGGTGCCGACGTGGCTCCGATGGCGTGGGTGAGTGCTCGACGCAGCACCGGCGGGAGGCCGGAGAGGGCGTCGGCGGCGACGATCGTCCCTCGGTAGGTGCCTTCGATCGGTTCGGTGACCTGCCGGAGGGTAGCCGCGTACGAGTCGATGTCGGGGACGCTGTAACCGTTGGCGGGAGCAGGGATGCTGCCAGCGGTCAGGGCGGCGTTCTTGTTCATAGGGTGTCCTTCGGTGGTTACGGCTGGGTCATGAGGTCGGCTTGGCGGGCAGCCAGGGCGGCGATGGTGAGCGATGGCGGGATGCCGGGGGCCTTCTGGAGTACAGCGCCGTCGGCAACGAACAGGCCGGGGTAGTTGTGCACTTGGCCGGCGTGGTCGATGACGTGCCGGATCGGGTCAGATCCCATGGGGAGCCCACCGACAGGGTGAACGGTGAAGAGCCGGTTGGAGCGCGGCCCAAAGGGGGCGTTCGCCAGGACGCGCTTCGAGTTGTAGCCGCTGCCGATGCGGGTGGCGTGTTCAGCGATGTTGTCGTACAGGTCTAGGTCGTCGGAGCGCCCCACGTCGCAGTGTAGGTTCCCATCGCGCCATCTCATCTCGGCGGCGATGTGGTCGGCACCCATG
The DNA here is from genome assembly GCA_002698575.1 of Pimelobacter sp. Classification (GTDB taxonomy): domain Bacteria; phylum Actinomycetota; class Actinomycetes; order Propionibacteriales; family Nocardioidaceae; genus Nocardioides. Next base: position 22,311 of record NZZG01000156.1, read on the forward strand.
GAGAACAGGACGGTCGACTTCGACAGTCGGCCCCTCAAGGGTCGGGGCAGTGACCGCAGAGGCAACCCGAACTCGCCCGTCAGGTAGGTCCGTTGACCAACCACCTGCTGGAAGGCGGTGATGGACGGGCCGGTCCCAGACTTGATGTCGTACCCCGAGCCGTAAACGAGGCTGGCGACGTCACCGTTAGGGGTGAAGTTGCGACCCAACGCGCTGCCGATGAGGGGCAGGGTTTGCTGCGCGTCGCGGGCGGTGAACAGGAGCCGCAACGTCCCGAGTGTTCCCGCAGCCAGGACGACCCGGTTTGCGGCCACCACGTGTGCTCGACCGGTGTCGAGGTCGCGGTACCGGACCTGCCAGCCACCGTTGTCGTTGGGCGGGGTGATGGCTTCAACTTCACAGAGCGCCTGAATCGTCGCTCCCGCGTTCGCCGCCTTGCGGAGGTAGGTGTTGTCCATGGACTGTTTGCTCAGGTCGGGGCTACCCAGCAAGCACGGGTGGTCGGCTGCGCCGCCGTCCGCACCATCAAAGTCGATGGCCAGGTCCGGGTGGGTCACGGTGCCGTCGCCGGTAGCGGCGGCTGCTCGTGTGAACGCCTCCGCCTTTCGGTGCGGCCGCACGTCCGGGGTCGGATTTAGGACGTGTCGAACCTCGACGATGTAGCGGTCCATGTCGCTTGCGGCCACTTCGGCGGGATAGGCATCATCGAAGTGGCCGACGGGAGGGGCGACCATCATGTTCGTGTACACCAGCGACCCGCCACCAACGCCCGAGGCGACCATGCAGGACAGGTTGTTGAACTGATGCAGCTCGTAGAGCCCGTCGGTACGGAACCGGACCGAACGTGAGATTCGGTCAGTCCCGAGACGGACGCCGCGCATCGTGCGGCGGGCACCGAGGACACCCGTCGGGAAGTTCCGGTGACGGTCCGGGTCGCCCCATGCTCCGGTCGCACCCCACCATGGGCCCCTTTCCAGCACGAGGACCCGCATCCCGGCCGTAGCGAGTTTGCTTGCGGTGCTTGCTCCGCCGAACCCGGACCCGACGATCACCGCGTCGAAGTGCGGCATGACTCCGGACATTCGTCAGGCCGCTGCGCGAATGGTCGCGACAGCTTCCTGGAACGCAGTCCGTACGGTTTTCCCGCGCTGGCGGGCCGTGAGGACACCCATCGGGATAGCGCCGAGGAAGTACCCGCCGCCAATGAGAACCTCGTCCACGAGGCGGCTGCCCGGGACACGGTTGCCCCGCAAACGCCACAAGAGTGCCTCAAGGGTGTTCCCGCAGAGGTTCATCATGTGCATGCCACGCAGAACGGTGTCGAGGTCGCGCTGCTCCTCCTCGGTGAACCGCTCCTTGAACACAGCGTCGAGTGCCTCATCTGCGGGACCGAGGTTGTTCTCTGCGCGCGACGTCGCCCACAGCACGGCAAGCATCGCGTCGTCGTCCATGTCAGGGGTTCGCTCAACGCCGGCGACCGCGCCGAGGAAGTCCAGGTCCACCCCGGCTTCAAGCGCGTTCTCCTGGTGAATGTAGGTGCAGAAACCGCACGCGTTGACCCTCGCGACGCCCAGCATCACCTGTTCCCGCATCTGCGGCGTTACGCGGTGCTCAGAGCCCCAGATCGCCTGCACCTCCTTGCGGCGACCCGACAAGACGGCCGCATCGGTGCGCAGTTGGCCCAGGGTGTACTTCCGCTTGCGGAACGCAGTCCCGGAGGACGGACGGGTGAGCGGAATCGTCTTGCTGGCGGACATGGGAACCTCCGAAAGAGTTATCGATGCACGCAATGTTATCACCGATAACTTTCTGGTCAAGGGTGACCCCAGCCACATCCCTGTTGGGCAGTTTCTCTCAGCCCTCCGCTCGCGGCCCACGCGATGGCTGAGCCCCGACAGGCCCCTTGTCGGGCACTAGGGCCACCCGGGCGCTCATCGGCATGAGCTAGCGTTCTACGCGTACCCATCGTCTGCGAGCGCTTAGGCCATCTGGCGCTTGGCTGCGATGTATTGGGAGTACACGCTGGCGGAGCCGATGGCGTGGCGCTCGATTGTCGAGGGGTGGTACCCGAGCGCGTCGGCGATGATCGGCACTGGCCCGAGCTTGGTCAGCTCGTGCAGTGTCCCGAGCCGGGCTGCGCGCGTGCTGAAGACGGACTTGAGCCTGCTCCGCAGGCTCGATCCGTGGATGTGCTGGCCGGGGGAGTAGCCGCGAAAGACCCAGTTGGTGTTGGGGTGAGACGCCGTGAGGTCGTTCCCGGGCGCGGCGGCGAGCTGACGTATGGGCTCGTCCAAGGGTGTGGGGAGTGCGAACTCGGTCTTTCCCAACCTGACCTTGACGACGTCGTCGGTGACGGTGACGTCGTCCCAGGTCAGCTGGATGACGTCTTCGATGTGCTGGGCGAAGACGATGACCAAGATGGCCGCAGCCCGATCGCGCGCATTGAGCTCGTCGGTGTGGACCACGCGCTCGACGGTTGCGTCCTGCTCGGGCTTGGGCAGTTTGGGGCTGGTTCCGCGGCGGTGCCTCGCAATGCTGAGGTCGGGGTCGACGAGCCGGCACTTGATCGCCCAAGGGATGAAGCGGTCGACGAACCTGCGGGTGCTCGGACCGTCTGTCAGCCAGGCATCGAGGTGCTCCTGCCTGACCTCGTCGAGTTCGATGCCATGATCGTGGAGCCAGTTGAGGAACTCGATCGCCACCGTGACGGTCTGCTTCGATCGCAGGAAGGTTCCGTGCGGCACGGTCTTCATCTGGTTCATGCGCCGCTGCAAGTGCCAGCGGATGTAGCGGCGTACGACGTCGCGGTGCTCGTCGGTGCTCACGCGCTCGAGTGCGCCGGTCGTCCATTGGTTGTAGCGAACCGCGAGTTCGTTGCGCCGCGGCAGGGCGCCGTGCTCGACCAGAAGGCCGCGGATGTAGTTGCGGGTGCGCTCCGCTCCCGGCAGCTCGTCGAGCTTCTCGTGGGTGATCGCCGGTGCCACCGCCAGGTCCTTGAGGAAGGCCGTGACGTGGCGCTGTCTGATCCAGGTCACTCCGCTGTTGGATCGCTTCATCGCCTTCAGCGCCCGGGCCACCGGGACCAGCTCGGCGGCCATCGCGCCGGTGTCAGGCTTGGTGAGTAGTTGATCGACGAGCACTGCGAGTTCGCACGACCAGCATCGGCTGCCGCGGTAGAGCTCGTTTTCGGCGCCGCACGCGGTGCAGTCGACGTTCAATCTGACGCCTGAACATCGCCTGCAGGCCGGCTGCCCGTCGATGCGGCCGGGTAGAACGCCATCGTGCCCGCAGGCGCAGGTGCCGCGCGTTCGCTTGGCTTGCTGGTAGCAGTAGCCGCAGATTCCTCCGTCTGGCCAGTTCGCGACGATCTGGTGATGCCCGCCGCAACGCTCGCAGGGGACCGGCCATCGGTTCGGATCGCTCGGCTTGCGTGGCCTAGCCATCCTCGTCGTCCTGGACGATCCTGACCCGCCGCGCGATCGGGCTTCCTGGCTTCACGCCGAGGTCCTCCGATCGTTTCGGAGCGTCCGCGGTCTTGGCTGCACGCATCTCGACGTACGGCTCGAACAGGTCGTTGGGCTCGCAGTCGAGGATGTCGCACAGGGCGGCGAAGGTGCGCGCTGGGATGCGCTCCGGAGTGCCGGTGACGAGCCGGTAGACCTGGCTCTCGGACAGGTTGATGCCGCGCGCCTTGAGCAGCGGCATGAGCTCGGTGCTCTTCCAGAGGTTCCGTTGCGCCATCACTGTGCGAAGGTTCCACTTGTAACCGATGCGACGTTGCTCAGCCATCGGAGTTCGCCTCCTTGGGACGCGCGATACGGCGGGCGATCATCTTCTGGATCGTCTTCTGCTTGAAGTCCTCACCGACCGACGTGTAGACGCTGGTGACCGATGCGTGGGAGTGGCCGGCCTGGGTCTGCACGAACGCTGGGTCGTAGCCGGCCTCGATCAGGTGGGTGATGTAGGAGTGGCGCAGGCAGTGCAAGCCGAGCTCCTTGGGAAGGCCAACGGCGTCGCGTGCGGCGGCAAAGGAGTCCCCGAGGCTGCCCAACGTGATCCGATCGGCCCGTTCGCTAGGCCAGAGTGCCGCCGAGCGGTCGGCCGTGGTGAACCGGGCTCGACCGCCCTCGTGGATCCAGAACTTGAGGAGGTCCACGACCCACTCGAACTCGGGAACCGTCAGCACGGTGCGGCGTCGGGGCCCTGATCCTGCGGTGCCCTTGGCCCATCGGATCGTGACGGCCCCGAACTCGCCGTACGCGGGCACGTGCGGGTTCGGGCCGAAGTCGTGCAGGTCGAGCATCGTCACCTCGCGTCGGCGTAGCCCGTAGGCATAACAGACCTTGAACGCGATCGAGTCCCGCAACGCTGGGAGCCAGCGCTTGCTTCCGGCGGCGTACTCGCGGTCGACGAGGTCGTCCTGGTGATCGAAGAGCTTCTGCAGCTCCTTCTGAGTGAACGCTCGCCGTCCTGGCGGCACTGCGTCATCGCTCGTGTGGCGCGGGGTGTTCCAATCGAAGGCGACCTGCGCGGGCACGTCCCCGAAGGTCTGCTCACAGAACTCGCCCCAACCGTAGGTCGGCGACGAGACGTAGGCACAGAACATCGCGATCGCGTTGCTGTCCGACCGCAGCGTGGTGAGGCTGATCGGCTTCTCGCCCGAGCGTCGCTCGGCCATGAAGTCGTCCAGGTCGACGGGCCTCCACGTCCACGGGAACGTGCCGGCGTACTCCTGGAAACGGACCAGGATGCGGCAGCGGCCCTCGATGGTCTGGGTGGTCAGTCCCCGGGCCAGCATCTGTGCTCTCCAGCCGTCGAGCATCGCCTCGAATACCCGTTCGTCGGCTCGGAAGAGGCCGACCTCGGCGTCTCGGAAGACACGAGGGACGAAGCCCGGAACACCTTGCATGAACGCACCTCAGTCGTGGAAACCTGCATCTAATGCAGGAACCCTACGGTGACCTGCGCGGATTCGGCAAGGTCGGCGCGGAGCATCGGAGGCCGTTGAGAAGCGATGTGCGGGTTGACCTGCAGAAACGTGGTCAGACTCGAGAGCCGGGAGTAGTCGCATCTATTTGCACTCCCGTTGGTTGATCGCCGATAATGGACATTATGTCAACTAACGTGAATCGGGGCCTCACCCACCGGCGTCGCGGCCAGCTCCCGCAACCGCGCCACCAGGGCGTCCAGCCAGCGCCCAACGGAGTCGTGCGCCTCGGGCGTCCGCGGGTAGCGACACCGCAGGTGCAGGCCTGACTCGTCCAGCACGAACCACAGCATCACGCCGTCGGTGCGGGTCACCGCGCCGACGAGCTGCGCCGCCAACGCCGGGTCGGTGGACACCGGGAGCCTGCCGAGGTCCAGCCAGGAGATCGCGAACATCCCGGGCGCCGCCGGCATCCCGCCGTACGGCGCCAGCACGTCGGCCAGCGGCCAAGACCCCAGCCGCATCGCCTCCTTGACCGCCTCCCCGGCGGCGACGGGCCCGGGCTCGACGGACTCGATCACCGCGTTGGTGATGAACCAGCCCACCGAGTCGTGCCAGCGTTCGTCGTAGCGGCTGTGGACCGGGAAGACCGCGCGCAGCGGCTGGCCGGCGAGATCGGCGGTGACCTCGGTCATCGCCGCCACGACCACGGGCAGCAGGCGGACACCGTGGGCACGGCCGTAGGCCACCAGGCCGGACACCTGGGCGGACCCGAGGACGTCGCGCACCTCCACGACCTCGGCCACGGGCACCGCCAGGTCGCCCAGCGGCAACGGGAAGCACGGCATGACTCCCCCGCAGTCGGTGAGGACCTCGTGCCACCGACCGCGCACCTGCGCGGGTGCGCGCGGGCGGGACTCCAGCTCGAGCGTGTGCTCCGCGAAGCTCCGTGCCTCCGGCAACGCCGCGGCGCCCGCGGGGCGGCGGAACTCGGCCAGCAGGTCGCGCAGCACGACCAGCAGCGACCACATGTCGACGTGCGCGTGGTCGGCACCGATCACCACCACCGGGCGACCGTCGCCGGACTCCACCAGGCACAACAGGTGCGAGGGGCTGCCGTACGGCGTGCAGCCGGCGTCGAGCACCTCGCGCAGCACGTCGCGGGTCAACCGTCCCGGGGCGACCTGGTGCTCGCGCCACTCCCCTGGTCCCACCTCGACGTCGTGCAGGACCGGCTGCGGGTCACCGGGCGAGAAGACGCTGTGCAGGGTGCCGTGGCGGCGCACCACCGCGAGCCAGGTCTGCGCCAGTCGGCGCTGGGTGGCATCGGTCGGCAGACGGAACGCGATCGCCATCCAGGACCCGGGACGCTCACCGGCCCCGACGTGGCGAGCCTGGTCGAAGGAGACCGGGATCGCCTCCCCCGGGCCGCTCACCTCGACCGCGTAGCTGTACAGCCGCCCCTGCGGCAAGCCCATCCGGGCGACGTTGGTCAGCCGCATCGCCGTACTCTAGGGGCTCGACCCCGCCACCGACCTCGGAGTCCCCGTGTCTTCACTCAGCGTTCCTGGAGCCGTCATCGACTTCGACCTGAGCGGCGAGGACACGACCGGTCCGGCCGTCGTGCAGCTGCACGGTCTCACCTCCAGCCGGGCCCGGGACCGCGTCCTCGGCCTCGACCTGGGACGCGCGTTCCCGGGTCGGCTCCTGCGCTACGACGCCCGCGGGCACGGTCGCTCCACCGGTCGTCCGGTGCCGGGCGACTACCTCTGGGAGCGCCTGGCCGAGGACCTGCTGACGTTGCTCGACCACATCTTCCCCGGGGAGCCCGTGCACGGCGTCGGGCCCTCCATGGGCACCGGCACCCTGCTGCACGCCGCATCCCGGGAGCCCGGGCGGTTCCTCGGGCTCACCCTGGTCGTGCCGCCGACGGTCTGGGACTCCCGGCGCGCACAGGCCGGCACCTACGACAACCAGGCCGCCCTGGTGGAGGCCCAGGGCGTGGGCGCCCTCGTCGCGCTGGGCCGCGACGTCCTGCCTCCCCCCGCGGCGCCCCCGGCTCCGCCCACCGAGCCGGACGTCGCCGAGGAGCTCCTGCCGAGCCTGTTGCGCGGTGCCGCGCTGACGGACCTGCCGTCGGCCCAGGTCGTCGCCCGGGTCGCGGTGCCCACGCACATCCTCGCCTGGCACGACGACCCGACACACCCGCTCAGCACCGCGACGGCGCTGCACGAGCTGTTGCCGGGGAGCACGCTGCGGGTGGCCTCGACGGCCCAGGAGGTCGCCGGGTGGCCCGAGCTGCTGTCCGAGCAGGTGCTCGCGACGGCCGGTTCGTCCTAGGAGACTAGGCCTCTGCGAGCCCGGCCCGGCTGCCCGTGGCGTCCCAGGCGCCGGAGGCCAGCGTGTCGGCGAGCTCGACGCCGTCGTACTCCATCACGAACGCCCACGCGAGCTGCGCCGAGACACCCAGCTGCTCCAGCTGGTCGATCGCCGCCCACACCTTCGTCTCGACCACCCCGTGCGCACGGAGCAGCAGCTCGATGTCGGCGTGGGTGGCCAGCTCGGGGTGGCGCGCGACCCGGCGCAACCGCCGCGCGTCGCGGCCGAAGGCCGAGCTCAGGCGGGCACGGAGGGACTGCAGGCGGAGCTTCATGGGGGGATCTCCTCTGACGAGACGACGTGGCAGCAGTCTTCCAGCAACGGCGGGAGCGCGAGGCAATTTGCGACAACTCCGTGGCATCAGGCGAGGCACGTCACACTGGCTCCATGACGCAGTCCGACTTCCGCTACGACAACAGCACGGGCCGTGGCCCGGGCAGGGGCGTGCGGCTCCTGGGGTGGGTGGTGCCGGGCGTACGGCGCGTGCGCGCGCAGGCGGAGCCCTACGCCGCGGCGTGGCGCGCGCACAACGACGCCGCGCGCCACCACGACGGCCGGCGCTGGATCGTGCTCGGCGACTCCATGTCCCAGGGCGTGGGCGCCGGCTCGTACGACGCCGGCTGGGTCGGTCAGCTGCGGGACCGGCTCGCCGAGGCCGGTCATCACCTGGTCGTGCTGAACCTGTCCGCCACCGGCGCGCGTGTCACCGACGTGGTGGAGCAGCAGCTGGCCGCCTACACCTCGCTGGTCCCCCGCGCAGACGACCTCGTCACGGTGCTCATCGGCTCCAACGACCTGTTCGCCGGGGGCAGGGTGCGCGCCGCCCTGCCGGAGTCGTTCGCCACGTTGCTGGGTCGTCTCCCCCGCGAGAGCGTCGTGGCCACCCTCCCCCAGCCCCGGGCGGCGGCCCGGCAGGTCAATGCCGAGATCACGCGCGCCGAGGAGGCCGGGCTGGTCCGGGTCGTCGACATGCGCACGGCCGGACCCGACTCCTGGCGCGGCAAGGTGGCCGCGGACTTCTTCCACCCCAACGAGGCCGGCTACGCAGCGATCGCCGATGCCTTCGAGCCCGTGATGACCCTCGCCCTGGGCTCCGGGCTCAGGCCGGACGGGACCTGACCAGCACGCCGATCTTGTCGATGCGGTGCTCGGGGTTGTCGAACTCGTCGGACCAGTAGTTGCCCTCCGCATGGTCTTCGGGGGTACGACACGTCGACAGGGTGATCATCGCCCGGGTGGCCCGCACGCCCGGGCGTCCCGGCACCTCGGCGCGTTGGGCGCGCAGCGACGCGGGCTCGCGGAAGGACGTGATCCGCGTGCGTCGCACGCGGTAGACGTACGTCGTGCGCCCGGCCGTCACCAGCACGCGATCACCCCGCTCGAGCTCGGGCAGGAACTCGAAGATCCGACTCGACGACGTCCGGTGGCCGGTGACCTGGTAGTTGCCCACTCCCCCGGGGCCGGTGCCGCCCTCAGGGCCCGTCGGACTCGCCACGATGCCGGTGTTCTGGATGGCATGGCCCCGCGCATCGTCGGTCCGACCGACGTACGAGCGCACCTCGAGGTCGTGGATCCCGAGCTCGGGGATGCGCAGCCGCGCGTCGCGGGCCCTGCCGTCGCTGGGCCGCACCACCGGCTCGACCGGCTCCGCAGCCGTGGCCGGGCTCGTGGTCGGGCTGGTGGTCGGGCTGGTTGTCGGGCTGGTTGTCGGGCTGGTTGTCGGGCTGGGGGCCGGTGGCGGCGAGGACGTGGTCACCTCGCCCGCCGACCCCGGCGACGCGACCACCTGCCGGTCGTCTGCGCACCCTGCGAGCACGCAGGCGCCCAGGGCGAGGGCCGCGATCGCCCTCGGCGATCGCGTGCCCCTGCCCTTCGGTCTCATTCCTCCAGCGTAAGCACGCCTGGTGAGGCTGCCCGCCTCAGGAGCCGAAGCTCCGCAGCGCCCCGGGGCCGGGGACCCGACGCGAGATCACCTCGGAGGTGCGCACGCCCAGGCCCTCGACCTGCACGGTCTTGCCGTTGCGGGTCTTGATCCTCACCACACCGCTGGTGGGCGAGGAGAACTTCGTGATGCCGCTGAGCTTGCGCACCCGGGTGTTGTTCGACGACGTCCTGATCGTGCGCAGCTTGGTCTTGCCCAGGAACACGTCGACCGCGCCGAGGCCGGGGGCCTGCCGGTAGATCAGTGCCATCGAGACCGCGTCGGTGACCCGGATCTTCAGCGTGGACCCCTTGTCGGCGGCCTCCAGGTAGGTCCCGCGGAACGAACCGTTGCTGCTCGTGCGGTCCCAGGCCTTCTTGACGTTCTTCAGCTTGCGGTCGTTGAAGGGCACCGAGAAGCGGCGGGTCGCCGGGGTGGCGTCGGTGTTGCCCGCGGCGTCCGTCGCGGCGACCGAGAAGTCGTAGGTGCCGGGCTTCACCCCGCGCGCCGTCACCGACCCGTCGGCCGGGCACTCCCCGGCGCGCGTGCCGAGGGAGCAGGAGTACGTCGCTCCCGGCTCGGACTCGTAGGCGAAGTCGATCGCGCGATCCAGGGCGAAGCTGCCCCGACGCGGACCGTCGGTGATCGTCGTCTCGGGCGGGGTCGTGTCGACCACGACGTCGTCCTGCTCCACCGTCACCGCCGCGTCGTTCGTCGAGGCGCCGGCGTAGCGGCCGTCGAGGTCCAGGGCGACGCTGTAGGTGCGCCCGTCGTCAGCCGGGAACGTCGCCGTCACCGTGCAGGTGGCGGTGCCGACTCCCGGTGCCGTCTGGGTGACCGGGGCGGCCTCGCAGAGCGTGGTCCCGGTCGTGGTGTCGGTGAAGGTGACCGTGGCGGTCGCCACGTCGCCCGGGGTGCCGTCGTCGGAGGCGGTGACCTCCGCGCTCATCTCGACCGGCGCACTGCTCTGGCCAGCGGGAGCCGTCACCGAGGTGTCACCGGTGTAGAGGACCGTGGCGTCCTCACGGGTCACGGTGATCGTGCTCTGGCGTGTCTGGTCCGGGTGCGCGCCCCCGTCGGAGGCGGTGAAGACCACGTCGTACTCCCCCGGGGCCGCGACGACCTCGCCCGTCACCGCGTACGTCGCCGTCCCGGGCAGCTCGCCGGCGGCGCTGGCCGCGGTGCGGGTGACCTGGAGTCCGGCAGGCAGTCCCGTCGCGGTGACCGACAGGTCGCCCGACTCCACGAAACGGTCCTGGAGGACCACCTCGAACGTGGGGTCGATCGGGTCGGAGTAGTCCACCGAAGCGGTCTCGGCCGGACCGGTGACGACGAGACCGGCGTCGTAGCGGACGAGCAGCTCGGCATCCTCGGCCGAGGCTCCCGCGTAGCGCTCGCCGCCGACGGTGGTCGCGACCTGGTAGGTGCGGTCGGCGGTCCCGGTGAGGTCGGCGCCGAAGGAGCACGAGGCCGTGCCCTGGCCGGCCGTTCCGGAGGCCGTGACCGGCGCGGTGCAGAGCGTCTCCTCGGTGACGGTGTCCACGAAGGTCGCCGTGGCCAGGGTCAGGTCGCCGGTCTCCTCGTCGGTCTCGACGACGTCGGCGCTGAGCGTGACGTCGACGGCGTCGGTGCCTCCGCTGGTGGCGGTCGCCTCGGCAGGACCGGTGTACGTCGGGGTCGCGTCCTCGAGGGCGACCTCGACGGTGAGGTCGGCGACGGCGTCGGCGGCGGCGCCGTCGGAGACGGTCGCCGTGGCCTCGAACGAGCCCGGGGCGTCGGTGGTGGCACCGGTGATCTCGAACGTGGCGGTCCCCGGGAGGACACCGGGCGCGGAGACCGAGGTCCTCGTCAGGCTCATGCCCGTCGGCAGCCCCTCGGCGGAGGCGGTGATGCCCTCGCCCTCGATGGTGGCCGACTCGGCGCTCAGCACGGGCGCCGGGTCGAGCGAGTCGGAGTACTGCACGCTGAACTCCCCGTCGACGGCGGTGCCGCTCAGGGTCAGCGCCGGGTCGGGAGCGACGGCCTCGATGGTGATGTCGGCGTCGTTGATGTCGAAGAAGTAGTTGTCGACCGCGGCCACCTTGACCCGGGCCGTGCTGGTGTCGACGTTCGGCCAGGTGATGTCCTCGCTGCCGTCGTTGGGCGTGCTCTCGAGCAGGGTGATCGGGTACGTGCGTCCGCCGTCGGTCGACAGGGTGATGCTCACGTCGTCGGCGAGGCCGAGGATGTCGGTCTGGGCCGTGGTCCAGTCGATCGTGCCGGGCTCGTCACCGGTGACGGTGGTCGCCGTCGCCTGCGAGTCGACGAGGAACGGACCGGCGAGGGCGTTGACGGTCAGCGCCGTGTCGTCGAAGCTCGTGCCGCCGTCGTACCCGATCGCGCCGCCCAGGTCCCGGGCGGTCAACCGGAAGTTCAGGGTGCGGTCGAACGACCCGCCGAGGTAGCTGGCCGTGGGCAGCATCTCGGAGTAGCACTCCAGGACCGGGCCGTCCTCGATCGTGTCCGCGGCGGCAGAGGGCGGGCAGAACCCGGTCTCGGCGTTGGTGGACCCGGCGATGATCTGCTCGATGTCGGGGAACGTGCGGGTCGGTGTGGTGCCGGCGGCGTTCTGGCCGGGAGACAGGTAGGTGATCGAGTCCTCGAGGCTGACGTCGGCATAGGCCCCGAAGACGCGGAAGAGCGGGCCGGAGATCCGACCGTTGCTCGGCAGCGGCGTGCCGGCGCCCACCAGGCTGATGCCCGGGCCCTCGTCGTTCTGCTCCCACAGGTAGATCAGGTCTCCGCCGTCGACGTCCTCGCCGCTGCCGGTCAGCTCGAAGGGGGTCTGCACGGGGATCTCGCGCGCGGCGGGAGCCGTGACCGTGGGCACGTGGTTGTCGGTGACGAGCAGGCTGTCGCCTCCGTTGGCGGCGGGGCCCCCCTGCCTGATGTCGTTGACCACGGCGCTGAGCTCACCCTCGAGGACCTCGAGGGTCGGGTTGGCGATCGCCGTGCCCGCCAGGCCGCCGCCGAAGGTCATCTGGAAGCCGGAGGTGTCGAAGGAGTCGGCGTCGAAGTGCGCGGCCACGGTGACGGTCGTCCCGGTGACGGCCTCCACGGCGGCCTTGATCCCGGCGGTCGTGTAGGTGGTGCCGTTGGTGATCGGTGCGGTGACGCCGTACCCAGGGAAGTCGAGGCGGAAGGAGTCGGTGCCCTCGAAGTCGGTGAGCAGGACCGACTCGATCTCGCTCAGGTCGGCGAAGTCGCTCAGGACGTGGTCGCCGATCTCGGTCTGGCTGCGCTGGCTGAAGTACGGGTCGGTGTGCGGCTGCAGGTCGTCCTGGGCGCAGATGCCGGCGTAGGCCATCACCGAGGAGCCGGAGCCGGGCTCGACGGAGGTGTCGGCGTTGCGGTTGGGGGGCGCGCAGCTGCCGTTGAGACCGTTGAAGGTGTGGTTGCCGGCGAACTGGTGGCCGATCTCGTGCGCCACGTAGTCGATCGCGTAGAAGTCGCCGACGGGGAACGGCAGCCCGGTGCAGCCGCGGGCCTTGCCGTCCAGGCCGACCACGCCGAGGGCGGCGATGCCGCCGCCGTTGATGCCCAGGCCGATGTGGCCGACGTCGAAGTTCTCGGCACCGATGACCTGGCCGAGGACGAGGCGGTTGCGGTTGAGCAGGGCGCTGGAGCAGCCGTCGGTCTCGATCGCGGCGTCGTAGCAGGCCGTGGCGCCGCACGGACCACCCGGCTCGAAGGCGTCGGCGGCGGTGTTGAAGTTCGTCTTGTCGGTCTCGTCGACGAGCAGCATCTGCAGGGACATGTCGTCGCCGTAGATCTGGTTGACCCGGTTCATCAGGGTCGCCTTGGCGGCGGTGACGAGGAGGTTGTACTCCTCGTCGGTGGTGGCGTCGGGTGCGAAGTAGGCGGAGTAGGACGGGTCGGTCGCGAACGCGATCCGGTAGGTGCGGGCCACCACGGGGTTGCCGGCGCCCTCGCCGATGCGCTGCCCGTTCCTCCCCAGCAGACGCCCCCCGCCGTCGGTCGGGATCGCCTCGGGCTCGATGAGCGGCTTCTCCGGCGCCGGCAGGGCGCGCCCGTCGTAGGACAGGTACGGCGCGTCCGCGCCCTGGTCGGCACCGATGTAGGCCGGGTCGACGTACCAGGAGCCGCTGGCACCGCGGACCGATGCGTGGAAGCCGAGCGGGGTGGTGTCGAGTCGGATGCTGGCCGGCGGCCCGGTCAGGCTGCGTCCGGCGTAGGTGGCGATGTCGGGCCTGGCCGCGGCCAGGCCCGGCTCCATGACCTCGACCTCACGGACCGCGAAGCGAACGAGCTCCCCGCTGGGCGCGGGGATGGCGATGGTGGCCGCCGTCCCACGGGCCGCGGTGCCGGCGGGAGCGGTGGCGAGTCGACGCCCCAGCTCCGGCAGGGCCAGCCGGTAGGCCGCGTAGGCGCTCGGGTGCACCGTGCGGGACATCCCGTCGCGCTGCGCCGGGAGCGCCTCGGAGATCGGGCTCCAGAGCCCGCCGAGCGCCGGCACGGCCTCGACGGGCGCTGCGGCGTCGACGGGAGCGACCGCTCCCGGGACGACGGCGAGGGCCGCGAGCGCGGTCGCGCCTCCGGCGAGAGCGCTGAGCAGGCGGCGGGAGAAGCGATGGGTGGTCACAGTGGATTCCTCGCACGACGAAGGGCTGGACGGCGGGAGCCGTCGTGGAGGACAACGTGACTCATCTGCTCCGGCTACGGGGGCGAGTTCACGAATTCGTTACGGGCCGGACTCGTTCCGGCCGGAGTTCTTACCGCCCGGGGTATGGCCGATCACACGGCGTCGAGGCGGGGCACGACGTGCTCGCACACGGCCGTCGTCCAGGCGACCGGGTCCTCGCCCGCCGGACCGACGCACACCGTGTCGACGCCCAGGGCCGCGTAGCCCTCCATGTCGCGCAGGAGCCCGTCCGGGTCCCCCACCGGGTCGGCCGCCAGGACGATCGACTTCTCGATGGCGTCGTAGTCGGTCCCGAGCCTCTCGCAGTGCCCGCGCAGGACGTCGAGCTTGTGCGCGACGACCTCGGTCGACTCGCCGAAGAGGTTGCACATCTGGGCGTACTGCGCGACCAGGCGCAGCGTCTTGCGCTCCCCGGACCCGCCGATCAGGATCGGCGGGTGCGGCTCGCCGTACGCCGCAGGGACGTTGACGGTCTCGACCAACCGGTAGTGCGTCCCCTCGTACGGCCCGTCCTCGGGACCCCACATCTGCAGGCACACCCGCAGCGCCTCCTCGAGCCGCTCGAAGCGCTCCGACATCGGGGGGAAGGGCACGCCGAGCCCGGCGTGCTCACGCTCGTACCAGGCAGCGCCGATGCCGAGCAGGGCCCGGCCCCGCGAGAGTCGGCCGAGGGTGGTGTAGCCCTCGAGCATCGGCTGCTCGGGTCCACCGAGGTCCTCCATCTGGAACCAGTGGTCCATCACGGTGAGGAGCGAGACCCCACCCGCACCCGACGGTAGCCACCACCGCCACCCCCCTAGGATCAGGCGCATGATGAAGCGGTTCAGCGGCGTCCTCGCCGCACTGGTGCTGGTGCTCGCCGTGGCTGCCTGCGGCGACGACGAGGGCAGTGGTGGCGAGACGTCCAGCGCCACCGACCCGGGCGCCACCTCGCGCACCCACTCCCCGCAGCCCACCGATGCCTCCGGGGCGAGGTGCACCTACGTGCAGACCACGTCCCCGTCGAAGGCCGTCGAGCCACCCGCGCAGACCGCTGCCTACAACGGCACCGTCGAGGCGACCCTGTCGACCAACGTCGGTGACATCGACCTGACCCTCGACGCCGCGGCCGCCCCGTGCACGGTCAACTCCTTCACCTCGCTCGCGTCCCAGGCCTACTTCGACGACACCACCTGCCACCGCCTCACCACGTCAGGCATCTTCGTCCTCCAGTGCGGAGACCCGGACGGCACCGGTGCCGGCGGGCCGGGCTACTCCTTCGCCGACGAGCTGAGCGGCGCGGAGACCTACCCGGCCGGCACGCTCGCCATGGCCAACGCCGGGCCCAACACCAACGGGTCGCAGTTCTTCCTGGTCTACGAGGACTCCCAGCTGCCGGCCGCCTACACCGTCTTCGGCGAGGTCTCCGCCGACGGCCTGGAGGTGCTGCGCTCCATCGCGGAGAAGGGGACCGCGGACGGCGGGGGCGACGGAGCGCCGGCCGAGCCGGTCGACATCGACTTCGCCGAGATCGGTGACTCCACCCCGGGCGACCCGGCACAGCCGACCTCACCGGCGACGGAGGCGAGCTGCACCTACAGCGAGGACGGCTCGGGCTCGGCCGACGTACCGCCCTCGGAGCCGACCGAGACGACCGACGTCGCCGCCCGCATCCGCACCTCGGTGGGGGTCATCCCGGTGACCCTGGACGCCGCGAGCGCCCCGTGCACCGTCAACTCGTTCCTCTCGCTCGCGGACCAGGGGTTCTTCGACACCACGACCTGTCACCGGCTCACCACCGCAGGACTACGCGTCCTGCAGTGCGGCGACCCCACCGGCACCGGCGCCGGCGGTCCCGGCTACTCGTTCGCCGACGAGCTCGACGGCACCGAGACCTACGGCAAGGGCACGCTCGCCATGGCCAACGCCGGACCCAACACGAACGGCTCGCAGTTCTTCATGGTCTACGGCGACTCGCAGCTCCCCCCGGCGTACACCGTCTTCGGCTCGATCGCTCCGGCCGGGCTCAAGGTGCTGAGCAAGGTCGCGGCTGCCGGGGTCAAGGGTGGTGGCGGGGACGGACCGCCGAAGACGACCGTGCGGATCAGCGGCGTCACGGTGGGCTGAGCCCGAACGACGTGCCGCTCAGCTCCTCGGAGCGGCGCCACAGCCGCCGGGCGAGGTCGGGGTCGAGTGCGGCCCGGCTGCGCCCGACCGCCGTCGGACGTCCGCGCATCTCGCGCAGCCTGTCGGGGCCGAGGTAGGTATTGCCCGGGACGTCCAGCGTCGCGGCGTACAGGGAGGGCAGCGCCCCCTGCGCCGGCGACATGCCCACCAGTGCGTGACCCCAGCCCCCGATGGCTGTCGCCCACCCGCGTCCGGTGTGGCCGGTGATGCCGGTGGCCGTGCTGCCCGGGTGCGCGCCGGTGGCGCGCAGCGTCGACCCGGCAGCGGTCAGGCGTCGCTGCAGCTCGGCGAGGAAGAGCAGGTTGGCCAGCTTGGACTGGGCGTAGGCGGCGAACGCCGCGTAGCCGCGTCGACTCCAGTCGAGGTCGTCGACGTCGAGCTCGGCGCGGCGGTGGGCGATCGACCCGACCACCACCACCCGGTCGGTGAGGCGATCGAGCAGCAGGTTGGTGAGCGCGAAGTGGCCCAGGTGGTTGGTGGCGAGGTGCAGCTCGACGCCATCGGCGCTGCGCGAGAACGGGACCCCCATCACGCCCGCGTTGTTGACCAGGACGTCGACCGCACCGACCTCGGCGGCGAAGGCGCGCACCGAGGACAGGTCGGAGACGTCGAGGGCGCGGACCTCGGTCCGCCCCGGACCGGTGATGCCCGCCGCGGCCTGCTCGCCCTTGGCGAGGCTGCGGCACGCCAGGACGACGTGCGCACCGGCACCGACGAGGGCCCGCGCGGTCTCGAGGCCGACCCCGCTGTTGGCACCGGTCACGACGAAGCGTCGACCCCCCTGCTGGGGCAGCGTCACGTTCATGGCACGAGAGTGGCAGACGCCACATCGACACGCCCGGGATCGTCCTCCCCTTGAACGCCGGCCCCAGGTCGGCAACGGTGGAGGCGTCCTGAACTTCCAACGGAAGGCGAGCCATGCTCACCCTCACCGAGAACGCCAGCACGATCGTCCGCGAGATCACGACCCAGCCCGGGCTCCCCGAGTCCGCCGGGCTGCGCATCACCAGCGAGGGCGACCAGTCGTCGTTCGCGATCGCGGCCACCGACAACCCCGAGCCCGCCGACAAGGTCGTCGAGCAGGCCGGAGCCACGCTGTACCTCGACGAGCAGGCTGCTGTCGTCCTGGACGACAAGATCCTCGACGCCGCCGTCGACGAGCAGGGCCAGGTCGAGTTCGCGCTCGCCGTGCAGCCCTGACCTCCCGCGCACCCAGCGCACACCGTCGACGAGCCCCCGGCCATCCGGCCGGGGGCTCGTCGCGTCGGTGGACCCGCCTGGCAGGATCAAACGAATGACCACCACCACCCGCGAGATCCACCTCGCCTCACGTCCGCAGGGCACGCCCGTCGCCGACAACTTCCGCACCGTCGAGACCACCCTGGCAGCACCGGCCGACGGACAGGTCCTGGTGCGCAACACCGTCCTGTCGGTCGATCCGTACATGCGGGGGCGGATGAACGACGTGAAGTCGTACGTCCCGCCGTTCGCGCTCGACGCGCCGCTGGAGGGCGGGGCCGTCGGCGTCGTCGAGGAGTCGGCCTCGGAGTCCGTGCCGGTCGGCACGGTGGTGCAGCACATGGCCGGCTGGCGCGAGCACGCGCTGCTGCCCGCCGACCAGGTGCGCGCCCTCGACACGTCGCTGGCTCCCGCCTCCGCCTACCTCGGTGCCCTCGGCATGCCCGGCCTGACGGCCTACGCCGGTCTGACCGCGGTCGGCCGGCTGCGCGAGGGCGAGACCGTCTTCGTCTCCGGTGCCGCCGGCGCCGTCGGCTCGATCGCAGGCCAGGTCGCCAAGAAGCTGGGTGCCGCGAAGGTCGTCGGCTCGGCCGGCTCCGCGGAGAAGGTCACCTGGCTCACCGACGACCTGGGCTTCGACGCCGCCTTCAACTACCGCGACGCCAAGGTCGTCAAGCAGCTCGCCGAGCACGCACCCGTCGACGTGTACTTCGACAACGTCGGGGGCGACCACCTCGAGGCCGCGATCTTCCACATGGCCGACTTCGGCCGCCTGGCACTGTGCGGAGCCATCGCCGGGTACGACGCCACCGAGCCGTTGCCCGGCCCGCGCAACATGATGATGGCCATCCAGAAGCGCCTGACCCTGCGCGGCTTCATCGTCACCGACCACGGCGACCTGGCCGGCGAGTTCTACAAGACCGTCGGTCCCTGGCTGGCCTCCGGCGAGGTGACCTATCGCGAGACGTTCGCGGACGGCCTCGACCAGACCGTGGAGGCCTTCCTCGGCCTCGGCACCGGCGCGAACGTCGGGAAGATGCTGGTGCGGCTCTGAGGGAGCTGCGGGTGCCGTCTGCCCCGATTCCAGTGCCGGAGTGATCGTCCGGGCCTGTGGTCACACCTAGTCATTCCGGGCCAGGTGATCCGCCGATCGGCCACGATCACGCCAAGCGCCGACGACCACAGCGCAACCCAGGCAGGGTCGCAGGCATGCCCCGGTCCCCCCGCCTGGTGCGCTGTGCCCTCGTCGTCCTCGCGCTCGTCCTTGCGTGTGCAGTCATGAGCGTCTCGCCCACCTCTGCTGTCGCAGCCCCACCCACGTCCGAGCGCGCGGGCGCGACGACGACGACGTACGCGTCCGGGACGGCTCCGCCCGGGCACCGGCGGCCGTTGCCGAGGATCACGGTGGGGAAGATCCTCAAGCGCATGCTCACCCTGGTCAACGTCGCCCGTGCGCTGCCCCAGAAGTGCGGCAAGAAGCTGATGCCGCCGGCTCCCGCGGTGAAGCGCAACAAGCGGCTGACCAAGGCTGCCAGGAAGTACGCCAAGAAGATGGCCCGCAAGGACTTCTTCGCCCACGACGACCCGAAGGGCAACGGTCCCGGTGACCGGATCGACAAGACCGGCTACCAGTGGTCGAAGTGGGGCGAGAACATCGCGGCGGGGTACGACGCGGTGCCGCGGGTGATCGCCGGCTGGCTGGCCAGCCCCGGGCACTGCCGCACCCTGATGGGCCCCTACCGGCACGTGGGGTTCGGCTACGCCTTCGACGCCGACTCGACGTACGGCCACTACTGGGTGCAGGACTTCGCCTCGCCGAAGTGACCTGTGACGCACCGGCCTAGGGTGGCGGGGTGAGTGCCACGCAGAGCCCGTCCAGCCCCCCAATCCCCCCGAGTCCCCCGAGTCCCCCGGGTCCCCTGAGCCTGCGTCAGACCGAGGCCCAGCAGCGCTTCGACCTCCTCGCGGTGACGTCGTACGACGTGAGCCTCGACCTCGCCTCGAGCGAGGAGACCTTCACCTCGGTGACGCGGATCGAGTTCGAGAGCGCGGGCGGCACGACCTTCGTCGACCTCAAGCCCACCCACCTCGCGGCGGTGCGGCTGAACGACGAGTCGCTCGACGTGGGTCTCCTCGCCCGCGGCCGCTTCCCGCTGGACACGGTGGCCGGTGCCAACGTGCTCGTCGTCGAGGCGACGATGCCGTTCCGCAACGACGGGGAGGGGCTGCACCGCCACGTCGACCCGGTCGACGGCAAGGCCTACGTCTACGCGATGAGCTTCATGGACGCGGCGCCGACGATCTTCGCCTGCTTCGACCAGCCCGACCTCAAGGCGCCGTACACCTGGCACGTGCGCGCACCCGAGGACTGGATCGTCGTCGGCAACGCGCCCGCCACGGGTGGGGACGGCGAGTGGGAGCTCGGCCCGACACAGCCGCTGTCGACGTACTTCGTCACCCTCGTCGCAGGTCCCTACCACCTGCTGCGCTCCGAGCACGACGGGATCCCGCTCGGGCTGAGCTGCCGCGCCAGCCTCGCGGAGGCCCTGGACGCCGACGCCGACGAGCTTTTCGAGATGACCGGGCAGTGCTTCGACGAGTTCCACCG
The DNA here is from genome assembly GCA_002698575.1 of Pimelobacter sp. Classification (GTDB taxonomy): domain Bacteria; phylum Actinomycetota; class Actinomycetes; order Propionibacteriales; family Nocardioidaceae; genus Nocardioides. Next base: position 42,253 of record NZZG01000156.1, read on the forward strand.
CCTCTTCGGCATCCGCTACCCGTTCGGCGACTACCACCAGGCGTTCGTGCCCGAGTTCAACGCCGGCGCCATGGAGAACCCGGGCTGCGTCACCTTCCGTGACCAGCTCGTCTTCGACACCCGCGTCACGCGCGGCATGCGGATCCAGCGCGCCACCACCGTCGCCCACGAGATGGCCCACCAGTGGTTCGGCAACATCGTGACGCCCAAGTGGTGGGACGACCTGTGGCTCAACGAGTCGTTCGCCGAGTACATGGGCAACCGGGTCACCGCCGAGGTCACCCGGTACGACGACGCCTGGACGCACGTGTCCTGGTCCCGGCGCCAGTGGGGCCTCGGTGCAGACCAGAAGCCCAGCACGCACCCGGTCGCCGGCAACGGTGCCGAGGACGCGCTCCTGGCGCTGCAGAACTTCGACGGCATCTCCTACGCCAAGGGATCGAGCATCCTCAAGCAGCTCGCGACGAGCCTCGGCGACGAGGTGTTCTTCTCGGGCGCCGTCGACCACTTCACCAGCAACCGCTTCGGCAACGCCACCATGCACGACCTCTTCGCCAGCTGGGAGCGCGCCGGGGCCGGCGACCTCTCCGGGGTCACCGAGCAGTGGCTGCGCACCGCCGGTGCCGACGTCATCCGGCTCGACCGGGACCGGGGGGTCCTCGAGCGCCGCTCCCCCGCCGCACACCCCGCCGACCGCACCCACCGGCTCGCGGTCCTGCGACTGCCCGACGGGCGCGAGTCGGGCCTGGACGTGTCGAGCGACGAGACGCCCCTGCCGGACGACGCGCTCGCGGGCATCGACGGGGCGACGGCTCTGGTGATCGACCCGCGCGAGGAGAGCTGGGGCGTCTACGTCCCGGACGCGACCACGGTGCGCGCCCTGGTCGACGTCCTGCCCGGAGTCACCGACACCCGCGTGCAGGCCGCCATCTGGAACAACGTCAAGAGCGGCTTCTCGGTCGCGGGGATCGACCCGGACGCCGTGATCGACCTGCTCGAGGCGCGACTGCCGGTGGAGGACACCGAGGACACGCTGCGCCAGACCAAGCCGTGGGTGATGGGTGAGGTCGTCCCCGCCGCTTCCACCGGAGCGCTGGCGCGCCTGCACGCCGCGGCCCTCGGGCGGCTCGCCGAGACCCGGGCCGGGGACGAGCTCCAGCTCTCGTCGTTCCGCTGGGTGGTCAGCACCACCGACGACCTGGCCCGTCTCCACGAGTGGCTCGCCGGGTCCCGCCTGCCCGAAGGCATCGACCTCGACGTCGACCTGCGCTGGCGGCTGCTGACCCAGCTCGCCGTCCTCGGCGACACCGACCACGCGACGCTCGACGCCGCCCTGGCCGACGAGACGACGGTGTTCACCCAGGTGATGCACAGTCGCGCGGTGGCCTCCCTGCCCACGCCCGAGGCCAAGGCCTGGGCCTGGGCCCGGTTCACCGGTGAGGTCTCGGTGGCCAACTACGAGCTCGAGGCCGCCGGACGCGGTCTGTGGCGGGCCGGCCACGAGGACGTGACCCGTCCCTACGTCGAGCGCTACGTGGCCGACCTGGCCGGTATCGCGGAGGTGCACAGCGGCTGGATGCAGGCCGTCGTCGCCGAGGCCTACTTCCCCGCCTCGCACGCCGACGAGGACTCGTTGGCTCTGCTGCGCCCCCTGGTCGACGACGACGCCCTGCCCGGAGCGGTGCGACGTCGCGTGGTGGACCAGCTCGACACCGCCGAGCGCAAGCTCGCCGTACGTGCCGCGTTCCCCCGGAGCTGAGCCGTCGGTGGAGGCACGCCAGCGGCGCCCCGGGCCGACCACCCGCGTCCGCGTCACCGAGGCCGGGCTCGAGCGCAGCAGGGAGCGTGAGGACCGGCTGATCACCGAGGAGCCCCTGGAGGTGCGCCTGGAGTGGCCCGGCGCCGCCGCCAGGCGGGGGTGGGTGACGATGCGGACCCCCGGCCACGACTTCGAGCTGGCGGCCGGGTGGGCGGTCCACGAGGGTCTCGTCCCCGCTGCGGGTGGGGTCGCCGGCGTCGCCTACTGCACCGACGCGACGCTGAGCCCCGAGCAGGACTTCAACGTCGTGACCGTGAGCCTGCACAGCGCACCCGACCACGTCCCGCACCAGCACGACGCGCTCTCGGCCGGGTCGTCGGCCTGCGGCGTGTGTGGCAGCGACAGCATCGACGCCGCCCTGACGAGCCGTGCCCCCGGCTGGACCGGCGGGCTGCCCTCCCCCGAGCTCGTCCGCCGGCTGCCGAGCGTGCTGCGCGAGGGACAACGCCTCTTCGAGCGCACCGGCGGGGTACACGCCGCCGCGCTCGTCACCGCCGGGGGCGACCTCCTCGTCGCCCGCGAGGACGTGGGGCGCCACAACGCCGTCGACAAGGTCACCGGCGCACGCGTGCTCGCCGGAGACCCTCCTGCGGCCGCGTGCCTCGTCGTGAGTGGCCGGGTCGGCTACGAGCTGGTGCAGAAGGCCCTGGCCGTGGGGACCGGCAGCCTGGTCGCCGTCGGGGCACCGACCAGCCTCGCCGCCTCGCTGGCCCGGCGTGGCGGCCTCGCGCTCTACGGGTTCACCGCGGCGGACCGGACGGTCCGCTACGCCTGAGGAGCGCCCGGACCGGCGTGGGTCCGACGGGTTGTCGGTGGGCGCCCCTAGCGTTCTCGAGGTGCGCATCCTCCATACCTCCGACTGGCACCTGGGCCGGTCGTTCCACCGGGAGGACATGCTCGAGCACCAGGCCGGCTACGTCGACCACCTGCTCGACGTCGTGGCGACCGAGCGGATCGACCTGGTCGTGGTCGCCGGGGACATCTACGACCGCGCCCTGCCGCCGGTCGACGCCGTACGCCTGGCCGACGAGGCACTCGTCCGCCTCGCGCACTCGCGCGCCACGGTGGTCCTGACCAGCGGCAACCACGACTCCGCTCAGCGCCTGGGCTTCTCGGCGCGGCTGATCGACGCGGCCGGCGTGCACCTGCGCACCAACGCCGCGGCCGTCGGGACCCCGGTGGTGCTGGAGGATGAGCACGGCCCGGTGGCCGTGCACGGGATCCCCTACCTCGATCCCCACGCGGTGGCGGAGCCCTGGCGGTTGCAGAAGCGCTCCCACCAGGCCGCGCTCGCGGCCGCCATGGACCGTGTTCGCGCCGACCTGGCGCAACGCCCCGGCGCACGGTCGGTGGTGCTCGCGCACGCCTTCGTCGCCGGGGCTCTGCCCAGCGACTCCGAGCGCGACATCAGCGTCGGCGGCGTCTCCCGGGTCCCGACAACGCTGTTCGACGGCATCGACTACGCCGCGCTGGGGCACCTGCACGGGGCCCACGTCCTGGACGACCACCTGCGCTACAGCGGCTCCCCGCTCGCCTACTCGTTCTCCGAGGCCGACCACCGCAAGGGTTCCTGGATCGTCGAGCTGGGCGCCCCCGGGGCGCCGGTCGCCGCCGAGTTCGTCCCGGCTCCGGTCCCCCGTGCCCTGGCCCGCCTGCGGGGCACCATCGACTCGCTGCTCACCGATCCCGCCCACGCCGCGCACGAGGGCTCCTGGATCGAGGCCACGCTGACCGACCAGGTCCGGCCCCTGGCGGCGATGGAGCGGCTGCGCAAGCGCTTCCCGCACACCCTCATCCTGGGCTTCGACTCTCCCCGCTCGATCCTGGGCGCACCCACGTCCGGCGCGACGTATGCACGCACCGATCGGGAGATCGCCCGCGACTTCATGGTCGACCTGCGCGGCGAGGCTCCCTCCGACGCCGAGGCGCAGGTCCTCTACCGCGCGGTCGAGGCGTGCTGCGACACCGACGAGACCGGGCGGGAGGGCGGCGACACGATGATCGACGCCGAGCGCCGCCCCCGGGAGGAGGAGGCCTGATGAGGCTCCACGTGCTCGAGATCGAGGCCTTCGGCCCGTTCGCCGGTGCCACGCGCGTCGACTTCGACACCTTGTCCGAGGCCGGCCTCTTCCTGCTCTCCGGCGCCACGGGGGCCGGCAAGACGAGCGTCCTCGACGCCGTCTGCTTCGCGCTGTACGGCGACGTGCCCGGCGACCGCAGCGCGGCCAAGCGGCTGCGGTGCGACCAGGCCGACCCGTCCGTCGCCCCTCGGGTGCGTCTCGAGGTCACCCTCGGCCAGCGACGCTTCCGGATCGAGCGCAGCCCGGCCTGGGAGCGCCCCAAGCGCCGCGGCACCGGCACGACCCGTCAACAGGCGAGCGTCACCATGTCGGAGCAGCGCGGCGGGTCGTGGACCGCGTTGTCGAGCCGGGTGGACGAGACCGGCGACCTGGTGGGTCGCCTCGTGGGGATGAGCCTGACCCAGTTCACCCAGGTCGCCCTGCTGCCGCAGGGTCGGTTCCAGACCTTCCTGCGCGCCGGCTCCGAGGAGCGTCACCAGCTGTTGCAGCGTCTCTTCCGCACCGGGCGCTTCGCCGAGGTCGAGCGCTGGCTGCGCGAGCGGCGCCTCGAGCTGGCCCGCACCGATGCCCAGCGACACCGAGCGGTGGCCGAGGTCGTGAGTCGGATCAGCGAGGCGGGCGCGACCCCCCTGCCCGACGACTGGGACATCCACGACCTGGGTCCCCTCGCGGACACCGACGCACTGAGGGCCTGGGGCGAGCGCCAGCACACCGACGCCCGGGAGGGCGCCGAGGTGCGGGCGGCATCGGCGCGGAGGGCCGCCGACGAGGAGCAGTTGGCCCGCACCGAGGTCGAGGCGGCTCGCGCCGAGGTCTCCCGACGCCGGCGCTACGACACTGCCCGCGGTGAGCTCGCCCGACTGCAGGCCCGGGCCGCCGAGCACGCCGCGGAGGTCCAGGCCCTGGACGCGGCCCGTCGCGCCGCCGTCGTGGTGCCCCTGCACCANCACGCCCAGGCGCGCGCGCTCGCCGCGGCGGCGGCCCGGGCGGCCTGCGAGGAGGCGGACGCCGCGTTGGCGCGCCACCTCGACCCCCCGGACGCCCTCACCGAGCCGGCCCTGCAGGCAGCCGTCGAGCAGGCCGGCGACGCCGCGGCGACCGCTCGTGCGCTGCTCCCCCGGGCCACCCGGCAGGGCGAGGCCCGCAGTGAGCTGGACCGGACGCGTGCGGTGCTCAGCACCCTCACGGCCGCGGTGGCGTCCGCGCGCGCCGAGCAGGCCGAGGTGCCCACCCGGCTCGCCCGACTGCGCTCCTGCGTCGAGGAGGCGAGCGCGGCCCGCACCCGTCTGACGACGCACACCGAGACCATCGCGTCCTTGTCCTCCCGGCTCGAGGCGCACGCGAGCGTCAGGCGCCTGGCTCCCGAGCTCGCGGCCGCCCGCCAGGAGTGGCTGGCCGCCCGGGAGGTGACGCTGGGGCGCAAGGAGGACCTCGTGGCCCTCCAGCAGGCCCGCGTCGAGGGCATGGCGGCCGAGCTCGCCGGCGCACTGGCCAGCGGCTGCAGCTGTCCGGTGTGCGGCTCCGGGGTCCACCCGGCGAAGGCGTCCCCGGCGCCGGGCGCCCCGGATGCAGCCGCCGAGAAGGCGGCCCGTGCAGCGGTGGACGACGCCGCCGTGGTCGAGACCGCCTTCGACGCCAAGGTGCGCGAGCTCGAGGCGTCCCTGGCCGCAGCGACGGCGCGGGCCGGGGACGCCTCGGTGCCCGACCTGCAGGACCGGCTCGCGACGCTGCACCGGGACCTGCACCGCGACGAGGTGGCGGCCGAGGAGCTCACCGTGCGACAGGGCGCGCTCGAGGAGGCGCAGCAGGCGGCCGACAAGCTGGGCCGACGCCTCGCCGAGCTGGGTGCCGAGCAGGCGCGGAGCCAGTCGCGCGAGGCAGCGCTCGCCTCCGAGATCGCCGGCCTGGAGGCCGAGGTCGCGACCGTCCTGGACGGCACCGGCCACCGGGACCTCGCGACGCTGGTGGCCCACCACGAGCGCACCGCCACCCTGGGTCGCTCCGCGCTCGGGCGACGCGTCGAGCTCCGCTCCGCCGAGGCCGAGCTCGCGGAGTCCGAGCGCGCGGCTCGGGCCGCGGCTCGCGACGCCGGCTTCGACGACACTGCCGACGCCGTCTCCCACGCCCAGGCCCCTCGGGGGCTCACCGCGCTCGAGGATGCCGTCGAGAGCCACCGGCGCCGCCTCGCGGCGGTGACCGAGGTGCTCGGTGAGCCCGAGGCCGCCGCGCAGCCAGCCCTGGCGCGCACCTCGCTCGAGGACCTCGAGCGTGAGCACGCGGCCGCGCTCGGACGTCGCGACGACGCGGCAGCCGCGCTGCGCCTCGCCCTGGCCCGCGAGCAGCGCCTGCGCGGCCTCCTCGGCGACCTCGAGGACGCGGTGCGTGGATGGGTTCCGCTGCGGGAGGACCTGGCCGTCACCTCGCGTCTGTCCTCGTTCGTGGAAGGCAAGTCCGTCGACAACCAGCTGCGCATGCGGCTCTCGGCCTACGTCCTGGCCTACCGCCTCAGCCAGGTGGTCGACGCCGCCAACGAGCGACTGGCGACGATGAGCGACCAGCGCTACTCCCTGGAGCACACCGGGCACCGGGGCGCCGGTGAGACGCGCGGAGGCCTCAGCCTCCTCGTGCGCGACGACTGGTCGGGTGAGACCCGCGACCCCGCGACGCTGTCCGGCGGCGAGACGTTCGTGGTCTCCTTGGCGCTCGCGCTGGGCCTCGCCGACGTGGTGGCGCACGAGAGCGGTGGTGCCTCGCTCGACACCCTCTTCGTGGACGAGGGCTTCGGCTCCCTGGACGCCGACACCCTGGACGACGTGATGGACACGCTCGACTCGCTGCGCGACGGCGGTCGGGTCGTGGGGGTGGTCAGCCACGTCGCCGAGATGCGCGACCGGATCCCCACCCAGCTGGTTGTCACGAAGGCCCGCGGTGGCTCATCAGTGCGCCTGCGGCACGATGGGCCTCGTGACCTCCCCAGCTGACACGCACTTCGACCTGGCGATCATCGGCAGCGGTTCGGGCAACTCGATCGTCGACGACCGGTTCGCCGACCAGCGGGTGGCGCTGCTCGAGAAGGGCGTCTTCGGAGGCACCTGCCTGAACGTCGGCTGCATCCCCACCAAGATGTTCGTCTACCCGGCCGACCTCGCGCTGTCCGCGGCGCACGCCGACCGGCTCGGCGTCGAGGCGCACCTCGACCGCGTCCGCTGGCCCGAGATCCGCGACCGGGTCTTCGGACGCATCGACCCGATCTCTGCGGGAGGCCGGCACTGGCGCGCCGAGGGCAACGCCAACGTCACGCTCTTCGAGGCGCACGCCCGCTTCGTCGCCGACCGCACCATCGACACCGGCACGGGCGCCACCATCACCGCCGACCAGGTCGTCGTCGCCACCGGGTCGCGCGCGAGCGTGCCCTCGATCGCCGGGCTCGCCGACCTCGACCGGGCCCAGGTGCACACCAGCGACACCGTGATGCGCCTCGACACCCTGCCCGAGCGGATCCTGATCATCGGCGGCGGCTTCGTGGCCGCCGAGTTCGCCCACGTGTTCGGGGCGTTCGGCAGTGCCGTCACCGTGGCCAACCGCTCCGGCGCACTGTTGCGCGCCGAGGACGACGACGTCTCGGCGGCCTTCACCGCTGCCGCGCAGCAGCGCTGGGACGTGCGCCTCGACACCGAGGTCGACCGCCTCGAGGAGGTCGAGGGCGCGGTGCGCGCGCACCTCAGCGACGCGACCACCCTCGAGGTCGACGTCGTCCTGGTGGCCACCGGCCGCGTGCCCAGCTCCGACGACCTCGGTCTCCAGGCCGCCGGCGTCGACGTCGAGCCCTCCGGCACGATCGTCGTCGACGAGCACCAGCGCACCAGCGCCCCCGGTGTCTGGGCCCTGGGTGACGTGGCCAACTCCTGGCAGCTCAAGCACGTCGCCAACCACGAGGCGCGCGTCGTCCAGCACAACCTGCTCCACCCCGACGACCTGATCACCGCGCGCCGCACGGCTGTGCCCAGCGCGGTCTTCTCGTCCCCGCAGGTGGCCAGCGTCGGGCTCACCGAGCGCGACGCGCTGGCCCAGGGTGTGCGCCACGTCGTCAGCCACCAGCGGTACGGCGACACGGCGTACGGCTGGGCGATGGAGGACACCACCAGCTTCGCCAAGCTGCTGGCCGACCCGGAGACCGGCCTGATCCTCGGTGCCCACCTCCTCGGCCCGCAGGCCTCCAACCTGATCCAGCCGATCATCCAGGCGATGAGCTTCGGCCAGCCCGCCCACGAGGTCGCCCGCGGCCAGTACTGGATCCACCCGGCCCTCGCCGAGGTCGTCGAGAACCTCCTGCTCGGCCTGCCCGCCGCGCCGGGGTGAGCCAGGGTAGGTTCGCGTCCATGAGTGGACTCGATCCCACCTTCCGCGACCTGCCCTACCGCGCCCTCGGGGACGCGGCGCTGTCCCGGGCCCGCGCGCTCGGGGTGTCCCACGCCGACTTCCGCTTCGAGCGGGTGCGCTACCAGAGCCTCTCGGTGCGCGACGGCGTCCTGCAGAACGCCTCCGACACCGAGGACCTCGGCTTCGCGGTCCGGGTCATCCACCGAGGGTCGTGGGGCTTCGCCTCCGGGGTGGTCCTGACCCCCGAGGAGGCGGTACGCGTCGCCGAGACCGCGGTGACGGTGGCGACCGTGGCTGCGGACATGACCAGCACCCCCGTCGAGATCGCCGACGAACCGGTCTACGACGACGTGACCTGGGTCAGCGCCTACGAGGTGAACCCGCTCGACGTCCCGGTCGCCGACAAGGCGGCGGTGCTCGTCGACTGGACCGAGCGGCTGCGCAGGGGCGCCGCGGTCGACCACGCCCGCGCGTTCTGCGAGCAGGTGCAGGAGAACAAGTACTACACCGATCTCGCGGGCACGACGACGACGCAGCAGCGGGTCCGGATGATGCCGGGCTTCGAGGCGATGGGAGCCGGCGCCGACACCTTCGACTCGATGGCCAGCATCGCACCTCCCGTGGGTCGCGGCTGGGAGTACCTCCGCGGCCCCGCCGAGGGCGGCGTGCACGACTGGGACGAGGAGATCGAGCAGGTCCCCGAGCTGCTCGCCGAGAAGCTCAAGGCCCCCAGCGTCGAGGCCGGCACCTACGACCTCGTGATCCACCCCAGCAACCTGTGGCTGACCATCCACGAGTCGATCGGGCACGCCACCGAGCTGGACCGGGCACTGGGCTACGAGGCCAACTACGCCGGCACCTCGTTCGCCACCCCCGACCTGCTGAACACGCTGCAGTACGGCTCACCCGTGATGCACGTGACGGGTGATCGGACCGTCGAGCACGGGCTGGCCACGGTCGGCTACGACGACGAGGGGGTCGAGACGCAGTCGTGGGACATCGTCAAGGACGGGCTGTTCGTCGGCTACCAGCTCGACCGGCCGATGGGGGTGATGCTGCCCGAGCTCAACCGGCTCGACGGCAAGGGTCGCTCCAACGGCTGTGCCTACGCCGACTCACCCGGGCACATCCCGATCCAACGGATGGCCAACGTCTCCCTCCAGCCCTCCACCGACGCTGACGGCGGACCGAGCACCGAGGACCTGATCGGCCGCGTCGAGGACGGCCTGTACGTCGTGGGCGACAAGTCCTGGTCGATCGACATGCAGCGCTTCAACTTCCAGTTCACGGGCCAGCGCTTCTACAAGATCGCCAACGGCGAGCTCGTCGGCCAGGTGCGCGACGTCGCCTACCAGGCCACCACGACCGACTTCTGGCGCTCGATGGAGGCCGTCGGCGGACCGGACACCTGGGAGCTGGGCGGGGCCTTCAACTGCGGCAAGGCCCAGCCCGGCCAGGTCGCGGCGGTCAGCCACGGCTGCCCGACCTCGTTGTTCCGCGACGTCCGCATCCTCAACACCCTCGAGGAAGGCAGCGCATGAGCCCCAGGAGCACCCCGCTGGTCCCGCAGTCCCTCGTCGAGCACGCGGTGGCGACGTCGGTCTCCGACGACTGCATCGCGATCGTGCGCGACCAGACCAGCGCCAACCTGCGCTGGGCCAACAACACCCTGACCACCAACGGCGTGATGCACGGCGTCTCGGTCACGATCATCTCCTTCGTCCACCTGGACGGGGGCGTGGCCACCGGCTCGGTCACCGGCAGTGCCAGCGACCAGGCCCAGGTGGGTGCTCTCGTGGATGCCGCCGATGCGGCGGCACGTGCGAGCACCCCTGCCGAGGACGCGCACCCGCTCGTCGCCGACGCCCCGGACGCCGGCGACTGGGACGAGGCGCCGGTCCCCACCGACATCGGCGTCTACGCGTCGTTCGCGCCGGCGTTGGGCGAGGCCTTCGGGCGCGCCGGGGCCGCGGGGCGGATCCTCTACGGCTTCGTCAACCACGAGATGACCACGACGTACGTCGGCTCGACGTCCGGGCTCCGCCTGCGCCACGTCCAGCCGACCGGTCACTACGGCTGCACGGCGAAGAACACCGCCCTCACCAACAGCGCCTGGGTCGGTGGGGCCACCCGGGACTTCGCCGACGTCGACGCCCTCGCCATGGACGAGGCCGTCGCGACGCGGCTGGGCTGGGGAGAGCGTCGCGTCGACCTGCCGGCCGGACGCTACGACACGATCCTCCCGCCCTCGGCCGTGGCCGACCTGATGATCGATGCCTACTGGTACGCCGGGGCGCGCGACGCCCACGACGGGCAGTCGGTCTACAGCCGTCGCGGTGGCGGCACCCGGATCGGCGAGACGCTCACGGCCCGGGGGGTCAACCTGTACTCCGACCCGTCGTACGCCGGGCTGCAGTGCGCGCCGTTCGCCCTCGCCTCCTCGTCGAGCAACGACGCGTCGGTCTTCGACAACGGTCTCCCGCTCGCCCGCACCGACTGGATCCGCGACGGCGAGCTGCGCGCGCTGCTCCAGACCCGTCACTCGGCCGGGCTCACCCAGCAGCCGGTCACCCCGGCGGTGGACAACCTCGTCCTCGAGGTCGACGGGGCCACGTCCTCCCTCGACGACCTGGTCGCCGGGACGGAGCGCGGTCTGCTGCTGACGTGCCTGTGGTACATCCGCGAGGTCGACCCGCAGTCCTTGCTGCTCACCGGTCTGACCCGCGACGGGGTCTACCTGGTCGAGGACGGTGAGATCACCGGCGCGGTCAACAACTTCCGCTTCAACGAGAGCCCGATCGACCTGTTGCGCCGGTTCAGCCACGCCTCGAGGACCGCCCCGAGCTTCAGTCGGGAGTGGGGCGATGACTACTTCTCGCGGACCGCGACGCCGGCGCTGCGGGTGCCGGATTTCAACATGTCCAGCGTCTCCCAGGCGCTGTGACATAGAGTCGCGCCGACGCTCCAGCCTCTCCCCCGCATCCCCGCAGACCTCCGGAGTCCCCGCCGTGCCCGTCCCCGCTCGACCGCGCGTCCTGACCGGTGTGCTCGCCGGCCTCGTCGGCATCGGCCTGACGTTGACGACCGCCCCGGCCCGGGCCGAGCCGCAGCAGCGTCCGGTCGCCAACAGCGACGTCTTCAGCGTCTACGCCTCCGGGGAGTACGTCCTCGACGTCCTCGCCAACGACGAGGTGACCTTTCTCAGCTCCGGCGACCTGACCTTGTGCGGGGTCGACGTCGACGAGGCCACCCAACGCGTGCTCTACGCCGAGATCGACCGCGACGACCCGTCGAAGATCTTCATCGAGATCAACCGGAACGCCGACGGTGTGGTCGCCTTCACCTACGACGCCTGCCAGGGCGAGCGACGCGACACGACGACGGTCGCCCTCGACATCACGCGTCTGGAGTCCCCGCGCGTCCTCAAGCGCCCGAAGCGTCGCGCCCAGATCACCGCCGCCAACCGCAACGACGTCGACCTGATGATCGTCTGGGGCAGCAACCGCACCAACGTCGTGGACGGCAGTCGCGTCATCCCCGCCGAGTCGAGGATCCGGATCAAGGTCGAGCGCAAGCGCGTCTTCTGGACCGCCTTCCTCCTCGACGGGGACACGGTCATCGTCGCGGGGGACGGCACCGTCGACAAGATCAAGAAGAAGAAGAAGAAGCGCACGAGACCCACCACGTAGCCCGCGCCGGTCTGGTCCACCCAGGCACACGGCGCAACCGTCTCGTCCTCGACTGCATCTAGGTCGTGTCGGTCCCCGATCGGGGGACCGGCCCACCACCAGTCGAAGGAGCACCACCACCATGCACCGCACGATCCGCCCCACGCACAGGGCCACCACCGTGGCCGGGGCCGCCCTCGTCGCCGGCGTCCTCGGGGCAGCGGCCCCGGCGACCGCTGAGGTCACCCAGTCCGAGACCACGAGGGAGCGCGGCTACGTCCTCGAGTGCCAGGGCATCCCCCTGGGCCGCGACCACGACCACCGCCAGGCCCGCGTGACGCTCTACGAGAACAACCGCTACGGCAACGAGCTGGTCATCACGCTCGACGGCCGGCCCCGCCGTACTGCGATCACCCACCCCGACGACCTGGTCGTCAAGGGCGAGGTGCGGTCGGCGGCCAGGATCCGCGGCCACCGTGCGGTCGTGGTCGGCAACCTCGGCCGCGACAAGCGCCGCACGGCGGTGCACGAGGAGCACGACGACGGCGGACAGCTGATCACCGTGGACGGCACGCACCGCCGGGTGAGGTCCGACCTGGGGCTGCTCTACCGCACGGTGAGCTTCCAGCTCGTCTGTGACCCGGCCTTCTTCTACGACCTCACCGTCACCAGGAGCGAAGCGACCGACGGCCAGCAGTGAGGTCTCAGCCCGGGATCGGTGCCCTCGGGTCGTAGGGGACCCGCGTGTGGATGAACGTGGCGCACTCCAGGTGGGTGGGATGCACCGTCAGGACCTCCCCGCGGTGGTAGCCCCGCACCCCGACGAGCCGCCCGTCGCGCAGCTCGAAACGGCTGCCCGCGGCCCCGCCCTGCAGGTGTCGCTGCTCCAGCCCACCGTCGTGCCAGCGGTGCTCGATCGCGGTGTTGCCCCAGAACCACAGGCCCAGCGCGTCGGCAGCCGCCTCCGGGACCCGGAGCGTCGGCTGCCACGGGGCCTCCGGGGGCGCCGCCTCCCGTTGGGCCGTCAGGGTCTCGGGCACCGCCTCGCACGCCAGCCCGGTCGTGGCATTGCTCAGCACGACGGTGGCATCGGCCCGCGCGGGGTCGACGAACAGGCTGGCCAGGAAGCCGGGCATCGAGCCGGTGTGTCCGCACCAGGGTCGACCGGCCACCTCGACCAGGCGAAGACCGAGCCCGTAGCCGGATCCTGCGCGCTCGGTGGCCATCTCGGCGGCCGTGGCGGGCGCCAGGACCTCGGGGCACCGGCCGGCGAGCACGCGGGACCACCGGGCGAGGTCGGCGAGCGTGCTCCAGGCCTGGCCGGCCGCGGCCATCGCGCCGGTGTCGGTGAGGGGCTCGGGAGTGAGCCGGCCGGTGAAGTGCTCGACGCTGAAGCCGTCGGCGTGCGGCGCCACCGGTGCGTACGTCGTGCGGCTCATCCCGAGCGGCGAGAGCAGCCGATCCGCCACGGTCGACCACCAGGTCGTCCCGTGGGCGCGAGCGACGACCTCGCCGAGCAGGCCGTAGCCCAGGTTGGAGTAGTGGAACCACGACCCGGCGGGCGCCACCGCCCCGGTGCCGTCGTTGGCCGCCTGCAGGTCGGCGAACGAGCCGCCCTCGGAGCGCTCCCACCACGGCCCGGCCGGCTCGCTCTGGAGGCCGCCGGTGTGGCCGAGCAGGTCGGCGATCGAGACCTCGCCGTACGGAGCGCCCGGAAGGTGGGCACCGAGCGGGTCGGCCAACGAGAGCCTGCCGGCGTCGCGCAGCTGCAGCACCAGCACCGCGGTGAGCGTCTTGGTGATGGAGCCGATCCGGTAGGCGGTCCCGGGCTCGGCGCCGATCCCCGCGGTCTCGACGACCTCCCCGTCTCGGACCAACGCCCCGACGATCGACGGGAGCCGCCCCTCGACCTGCAGCCGGAGCAGCCGGGCCTCCAGGCCCGCGCTCACCGGGCCCTCATTCGGCGAAGGCCTCCGGCGGCGGGCAGGCGCACACCAGGTTGCGGTCGCCGTAGGCCTGGTCGACGCGCGCGACCGGGGGCCAGTACTTGTCCGGGTCGATGCCCGTCGGGAACACCGCGAGCTCGCGGGAGTAGCCACGCTCCCACTCCCCCACCAGCGCCCGCGACGTGTGCGGCGCTCCCCGCAACGGGGAGGCGTCCGCGGGCCACTCGCCGGCGGCCACCCGGTCGATCTCCCCGCGGATGGCGATCATCGCGTCGCAGAAGCGGTCGATCTCGCCCAGGTCCTCGGACTCGGTCGGCTCGACCATCAGGGTGCCGGCGACGGGGAACGACATGGTCGGTGCGTGGAAGCCGTAGTCGATCAGCCGCTTGGCGACGTCGTCGACGGTGACGCCGGAGTCCTTGGTCAGCCCTCGGACGTCGAGGATGCACTCGTGGGCGACCAGTCCGCCGTGCCCCTGGTAGAGCACCGGGAAGTGGTCGGCCAGCCGCTTGGCGATGTAGTTGGCCGACAGCACCGCGCTCGCCGTGGCCCGGGTCAGCCCCTCGGCCCCCATCAACCGGACGTAGGCCCAGGAGATCGGCAGGATGCCGGCCGAGCCGTACGGCGCCGCGCTGATCGGCCCGATGCCCTGCCGCTTGGCGGGCTCGGGGTGCTGGGCGTGGGAGGGCAGGAACGGGGCGAGGTGCTCGAGCACCGCCACCGGTCCGACCCCGGGCCCGCCGCCGCCGTGCGGGATGCAGAAGGTCTTGTGGAGGTTGAGGTGGGACACGTCCCCGCCGAAGTCGCCGGGCTTGGCGTAGCCCAGCAGCGCGTTGAGGTTGGCTCCGTCGACGTAGACCTGACCGCCGTAGCGGTGCACCAGGTCGCACAGCTCGCCGATCGTGTCCTCGTAGGCGCCGTGCGTGGACGGGTAGGTCACCATGATCGCCGCGAGCGTCTCGGCGTGCTTCTCGCACTGCTGGTGCAGGTCGGAGAGGTCGACCGTGCCGTCGTCACCGGACTTCACGACCACTACCTTCATCCCCGCCATCACCGCCGAGGCGGCGTTGGTGCCGTGCGCCGAGCTCGGGATCAGGCAGACGTCGCGCTGCTGGTCGCCACGGGCGTGGTGGTAGCCCCGGATCGCCAGCAACCCGGCGAGCTCCCCCTGCGAGCCGGCGTTGGGCTGGATCGACACGCGGTCGTAGCCCGTCACCTCGGCCAGCCAGCCCTCCAGCTCCTCGACGAGACGTCGGTAGCCGCGTGCGTCCTCCGCCGGCGCGAACGGGTGCAGGTCGGCGAAGCCCGGCAAGGAGACCGGCTCCATCTCCGTGGTGGCGTTGAGCTTCATGGTGCACGAGCCCAGGGGGATCATGCCGCGGTCCAGGGCGTAGTCACGAGCCGAGAGCCGGCGCAGGTAGCGCAGCATCTGGGTCTCGCTGTGGTGGCTGGAGAACACCTCGTGGGTCAGGAAGTCGGTCGTGCGCACCAGGTCCTGCGGCAGGGCCGGCAGCGGCTCGGCCTCGCGCGGCGTGATCGCGAAGGCGCGGTGCAGCGCCGCGAGAGTGCTCGGGCCGCTGACCTCGGAGAACGACAGGGCGACGGTGTCCTCGTCGACGAGTCGCAGCTGCAGACCCTCCTCGCGCGCGGACTTCACCACGTCGTGGGCGCGCCCCGGCACGGCCACCGTGAAGGTGTCGAAGAAGGCCGTGGTCAGCACCTGGTGACCCGACGCGGACAGCGAGGCGGCGGCGCGACCGGCAAGCTCGTGGGTCCGACGCGCGATCGCGCGCAGCCCGTCGGGACCGTGGTACACGGCGTACATCGAGGCGACCACGGCCAGCAGCACCTGGGCGGTGCAGATGTTGGAGGTCGCCTTGTCGCGACGGATGTGCTGCTCGCGGGTCTGCAGGGCCAGCCGGTAGGCGGGTCGGCCCTCCGCGTCGACCGAGACGCCGACCAGGCGACCGGGCAGGTGACGCTCGAGACCGGCGGCGACGGCCATGAAGCCGGCGTGCGGGCCGCCGTAGAACAGCGGCACGCCGAAGCGCTGCGACGAACCGACCACGACGTCGGCGCCGAGCGTGCCCGGGGCCTCGAGCAGGGTGAGCGCGAGCAGGTCCGCGGCCACCACCGCCAGCGCGTCGCGCTCGTGGGCTGCCTCGATCAGGGGACGCGGGTCGAGGATCCGCCCCGAGGCTCCGGGGTACTGCACGAGCAGGCCGGAGAGCTCCCCCTCGGGCAACCCGCAGGAGAGGTCGGCCACCACGACGTCGATACCCATCGCCTCGGCCCGGGTCCGCACGACGTCGATGGTCTGGGGAAGTGCGTCGGCATCGACGACGAACGGTCCGGTGGCCTTCCGGTTGCCGCGGCGCACCAGCGTCATCGCCTCCGCGGCCGCGGTCCCCTCGTCGAGCAGGGAGGCGTTGGCGGTCGGCAGCCCGGTCAGGTCCCCGATGACGGTCTGGAAGTTGAGCAGCGCCTCGAGACGCCCCTGCGAGATCTCGGGCTGGTACGGCGTGTAGGCGGTGTACCAGCTCGGGTCCTCGAGCACGTTGCGTCGTACGACGGGCGGGGTGATCGTGGCGTGGTAGCCCAGGCCGATCATCGCCTCGCCCGGCCTGTTGTCGGCGGCGATCTCGCGGAGCTCGCGGGCCGTCGCCTCCTCGCTGAGCGGCTCGGGGAGCGACAGCGCCGCGCTGCTGCGGATGCCGCCGGGCACCGCGGCGGCCATCAGCTCCTCGAGGCTCTCGTAGCCGAGCGTGGCGAGCATCGTGGCGACGTCGTCGGGTCGCAGCCCGACATGGCGGTCGGCGAAGACGGGGGGCTGGGTGTCGGGCTGGGTGTCGGGCAGGGGCACGGGTGGGGCTCCTAGACGCTACGTGTCGCAGTCGGTCGGTGCCCTCCCCCTCTGTCACTCGTCGATGAGCTCCACAGGTGCCTGCTCCGCGCGGTCCGGGTGCCTGAGAGGTTCCGGGGAGGAATTGCCCCTTCGGCGCTTCGCTGGTGGTGCTGGTGCTCGAAGACTCTCCCGCGCGGGATCATCAGCACCCAGGAATCTAGCAGGGGAATCCAGCAGGCCCGGCCACCCGGGCCGGAGATGACGACCGCGCCGCGGCCTCGAGGGCCACGACGCGGACGGGGTCGGGAGAGCGCGGGTGCGTCAGCCGATCTTGCGGGCCTCGCGGCGCGCGGCCAGCTCGTCGGCCGCGGAGACCGCGGCGGCAGGTTCGTCGGCACGCTCGCTGGGCAGCTCCGCGAGGGTGCCCTCGATCTCGCGCCACACGCCGCCGATCGCGATCCCGAAGACTCCCTGTCCGCCCTGGAGCAGGTCGATGACCTCGTCGTTGGAGGTGCACTCGTAGACCGAGGCACCGTCGCTCATCAGCGTCACCCGGGTGAGGTCGTCGGTGCCGCGCTCGCGCAGGTGGGTCACCGCGGTGCGGATCTGCTGCAGGGAGACGCCCGCGTCGAGCAGGCGCTTGATGATCTTGAGGATCAGGATGTCGCGGAACGAGTAGAGCCGCTGCGAGCCGGACCCCTTGGCTCCGCGCACCGTGGGCTCGATCAGACCCGTCCGCGCCCAGTAGTCGAGCTGGCGGTAGGTGATCCCGGCGGCGTTGCAGGCGGTGGGACCGCGGTAGCCGACATCGCTGGGCAGCGGCGAGACGTCGTCGGTGAACAACAGCCCCTGCTCGTCGGCAGACGCCTCGGCGCGATCGTGGTCCGCGCTGGGCTCCGGCTGGTTCTGCTCGTTCACACGGTCCTCCGTGGGGGTCTACTCCGTACGACGTAGCTCCGGGAAGGGTGACGCCTGGCGAGCCCGAGGACCAACCACACGCGTGGAGTTACAACGAAGACAGTTCAAGGTACGACGTGACACCGGGTCGGTCAAAGGCCGCGCCCGGCGTGTCGCCAACCCTCAACCTCAGGTTGAGGTTGAGCAGGGGGACGCCTCAGGGCTCGGCATCGAAGTCCTCGGGGGTGACGTGGTCCAGGAACTCGCGGAACTTCTCGACCTCGTCCTCCTGCTCGGCCGGCACGGCCAGCCCGGCCTCGTCGAGCACGTCCTCGTCGCACACGATCCGGGTGCCGGTGCGCAGCGCCAGGGCGATGGAGTCCGAGGGGCGGGCGCTGACCTCGATCCCGGAGTCGAAGACCAGGAGCGCGAAGAAGACGCCGTCCTTGACGTCGGTGATGCGCACCTCGGTCAGGGGGTTCCCGGTCGCCTCGAGGACATCCTTCATCAGGTCGTGGGTCAGCGGTCGGGGCGGGACCACGCCCTGCTGGGCGAAGGCGATCGCGGTCGCCTCCACCGCACCGATCCAGATCGGCAGGTAGCGCTCCCCCGTAACCTCGCGCAGCAGCACGATGGGCTGGTTGGAAGGCATCTCGACCCTGACTCCCATGACATCGACTTCGCGCACAGCCTCACCCTACCCCCGCGCCAAGTGCGGGCGGCACGGCGAGGGGGTCGCCCACCGGAGGGTCAGCGGCGGCGCAGGCCGGCCTTGACGAGGGTGGCGTGCAGACGCACCGACAGCGCCGCGATCTGGCTCATCGCATCCTCGGCCCGCGCTCCCGCGGCGGCGTCGCGCCCCCGCGCCAGCGGTGCCACCACCTGCTCCACGAGCCCCACCTCGCGGTCGGCTGCCGCCCGGAAGGCCCGCAGGTGACGCGGCTCGAGACCGAAGTCCGCCAGCTCGCGTGCGGTCTGGGCGATCACCAGGGCATCGGTGTCGAAGTGCCCGGTCCCGCTGCGGGAGGTGACGAGCCCGAACTGCTCCAACGAGGCGAGCAGGTCCTCGTCGATGCCGGCGATCTTGATCAGCTCCTTGCGCGAGAGCCGCACGTTGTCCCGCCGCGCGAAGGACTCCGGGCTCGGCAGCCCGTCGGAGCTCAGCGTGACGGTCGGCACCGTGGGCACCACGGGCTCGATCGGCGGCGGCTCGAGGCCGCGGTCCAGGGCATCGAGGTGCTCACCGATCACCCGCAGGGGCAGGTAGTGGTCACGCTGCATCGTCAGCACGTAGCGCAGCCGGTCGACGTCCCCGGTGGAGAACTTGCGGTAGCCGGCCGCGGTCCGCTCGGGCTTGATGAGTCCCTTGTCCTCGAGGAACCGGATCTTCGGGATCGTGATGGAGTCGAAGTCCGGACGCAGCAGGTCCAGGACCTGACCGATCGTGAGCAGCTCGCCCGACGGGCGTGGCTCACGTCCGTCGGCGCCTCCGGGAAGTGCGGTCGCCATCGCCTCGACCGTCAGGAGAACCGGGCGTCGTGCCCGGAGAAGAACACCAGCCGGTACTTGCCGATCTGCACCTCGTCGCTGTCCTTCAGCCGGACCGTCTCGATCCGGTCACGGTTGACGTAGGTGCCGTTGAGACTGCCGGCATCGCTGACCGTGAAGGAGTCCCCGTCGCGTCGGAAGGTCGCGTGCTGCCGCGAGACGGTGACGTCGTCGAGGAAGATCTCGCTCTCCGGGTGGCGCCCGGCGTTGACCTCGTCGGCATCGAGCAGGAAACGACTGCCGGCGCCGGGCCCCTTCTGCACCACCAGCAGCGCATGCCCGGCAGGCAGGGCGTCGACTGCGGCGGCGTCGACGGCGTTGAGCTGACGGTCGGAGGTCTCCACCTTGTCGGCGCCCACGCCGATCTGGATCGTCGCGGTGGACTCCCCGGTCGGCTCGGTCGGCGCGGTGTCGGAGGTCGAGGCGAGGTCACCGACACTGACGAGCCGGGTGCCGCACTGGGCGCAGAACCGAGCGTCGTCCGGGTTCTGTCGGCCACAGGCGGTGCAGAACGGCATCGGGCTCTCCAGTCACGAGATCGGGGGGTGGCAGGGTCTGCGAGGCGGCAAACCCTCACTACCGGGCTGAGGTTGACGGTTGTCGCGAACCTACCAGCAGCGGTGGTGCGCGGCTCAGCCTTCGAGCGAGGCCGTGTAGGTCTCGGCCGGCATCAGTGCCTCGACCGCCGCGCTCGGCGAGCCGTCGGAGGGAACCACCTCGAAGAGCCAGCCCGCGCCGTACGGATCGGAGTTCACCAGCTCCGGCGTCGCGTCCAGCGCCTCGTTGCGCGCCACGACCTCTCCGCTGACCGGTGCGTAGATGTCGCTGACCGACTTGGTCGACTCCAGCTCCCCGCAGGTGCTGCCGGCCTCGACCGACTCGCCCAGCTCCGGCAGGGAGACGTAGACGATGTCGCCCAGGGCGTCCTGGGCGTACTCGGTGATCCCCACGCGGACCGATCCGTCGTGCTCGCCCGGCGTACGCACCCACTCGTGCTCAGCGGTGTACTTCAGGTCCTCGGGGTACAACTGCTTCCTCCATCGCCGGGGGGCTGCTCACGCATCGAGCGAACCGGGGTGCCGCTCGCGCGGACAGGCTACTTGCTGACGGCGATCCGTCACGGGTCCGGGGTGGCGAACTCCGGCTGCACCAGACGGCGTACGGCGTCGATGTCCAGCGAGGCCAGCTCGGTCACCTGGACGCTCGCCCCGTCGTTGCGCAGCTGCCGCAACGGTCCCACGGGCAGCAGCATCGCGCTCGCCAGGGTGTTGGAGACCCCGATGACGTCGATGACGTACGGCGACTCGACCAGGGTGCCGTCGATCAGCAGTCCTCCCACGCCGTCCTCGAAGGAGGTCTGGGCGACCGCTCGCACCTGTCCGTTGACCTGGATCGCCTCCGCACTGTTGGAACGCAGCTCCTGGATCACGTCCAGCATCGAGGAGACCGAGACGCGGCCGGTCTGCTCGGTGATCGTCACGCGGATGCCGGGTCCGGTCACCGGGACCACACCGGCCAGGACGTTGAGGCTGTCGACCTCCTGCTGGGCCTGGTCGACGGCGGTGCTGCGCTGCCCTGCCTCGGAGCGGAGCTCGCTGCGGGCAGAGGTCAGCCGGTCGATTTCGGCCTGGGTGCGCTGCGTGGTGCCCGACAGGCCCGCCAGCACGTCGATGAGGTCCTGCTCGCGCAGTCCCGCGTAGCTCGAGGAGTCCTCGGTGGCCTGGATCTGCACGATGCCGGCGAAGCCGACCATCGCGAGCAGGATCCCGACCACGACCTGGCTGCGCGACGGGCGCCGCAGCGCGTCCCACAGCCGCGACCGGCCGGTGGGGCGCTCCGCTTCAGGCATGGAAGAGATGCCGCCGGATCGCGGCGACGTTGGAGAAGATGCGGATTCCGAGCACGACGATCACTCCGGTCGACAACTGGCCACCGACCCCGAGCCGGTCCCCGAGATAGACGATACCCGCCGCGATGAAGACGTTGCTGATGAACGAGACGACGAAGACCTTGTCGTCGAAGATGCCGTCCAGGTAGGCCCGCAGACCCCCGAAGACCGCATCGAGCGCGGCCACGACGGCGATGGGCAGGTAGGGCTCGAGGCCGAGCGGCACGTCGGGCTGGAAGACCAGCCCCAGGAGCACGCCGAGGAGCAGGCCGAGGGCGGCGATCACGGCTCGTCCTCCTCCGGGGTGGATGTGGCGCTGGGTCGGGATGGGGGCTCGTTCTCCACCAGGACGTCGCCGACGTCCGTGGACGCCGACAGCAGCCGGAGATAGGACTGCGGCCCGGACGGGAGTGACATCGATCCGACATTCTCCACGTCGTAGGTGAAGCCGTAGAAGTCGGCCTTGCCGACGAACGCCAGTCCGGACGTGGTGTCGAACAGCCTGGCCGACAGCGTACGGGTGTCCCCGATCGCCTCGACGACGTACGGCGCCGCCACGCCGCGGTTGTTCACGAGGATCGCCTGACCACCGATCCTGATCGCACTCATCGCGGTCAGGCGCTGGCCGTTGACGGAGATGGCCTCGGCCCCTGCCTCCCACAGGCCGTTGACGAGCAGGGTCAGGTCGGAGTCCTGGATCTGCTGGACCTCGTCGGCGTCGGGTCGCTCCTGGACGGTGACCCGCACCCCCTCTCCGGAGACCCCGATGAAGCCGGCTCGCACCTGGAGGCGTCGGTTGCGCACCAGCGCCTCCTGCTCGGTGTCGGCGAGCTGGCCGAGGCTCGCCTCGAGCGCGAGGTTGCCGTCGCGCAGCGCGGCGACCCGCTCCTGCTGGCGCGAGAGGACCGCGCGCTCTGCCTCCAGACGGTCGATGAGCGTGGCTCGCCCGGCGTCGTCGACGTCGGCGTTCTGCGACGTCTGCACGAACGCGGTCGAGACCAGCACACCGAAGACGGCGACGACCACGGCGGCGACCCGGTGCGGACGCCCCTTCGGGGGGCGCGGCGCTCCGGCGGCTCGTCGCTCGGCAGCGACCAGGTAGTCCTCGTCCAGCGACTGGTGGGTGATCAGGGTCAGCAGCGGAAGGTGCACCCGCTCGGGGAGCAGGTCGGTCTCCGACCGTGAGGGGACTGGCGGGGACGGCACCCGATCACCTGCGCTCGGTGGTCGCGAGCAGACGCCGTACCTGCCAGGCGTAGAGCACGCCCGCCCACCAGTAGAGCGCGATCCCCCAGATGGCGAAGGCCCATCCGAAGACCTGGGCCAGGGTGGCGACCGTGCCCTCGCCGTCACCCAGCAGGAGCAGCGGAAAGGCGTACAGGAGGTTGAACGTGGCCGCCTTGCCGAGGAAGTGCACCGGCAGCGCGCTGTACCCCCGGGTACGCAGCAGCGGGACGAGGCCCCACATCAAGGCGTCACGCAGGGGCAGCGAGGCCGCGACCCACCACGGGATGACGTCGCGCAACGCCAGCGCGACGACGACGGCCAGGATGTAGAGGCGGTCCGCGACCGGGTCGAGGATCTGCCCGACCACCGACTGCTGGTTCAGCTTGCGGGCCAACCAGCCGTCGAGGTAGTCGGTGATGCCCGAGACGACGAGCAGGGCGAGAGCCCACCCGTCCTCCTCGGGGCCGAGGACGAGGTACAGGAAGAGCGGCACACCCAGCAGGCGGAGCGCGCTGAGGGCGTTGGGAACGGTCCACACCAGCGTCGCCGACTGCTCGGCACCGGGCGCCACATCACCTGCCACGGGAACTCACCCTAGACGTCTCGGTCGGCGGATCCGGGACCCGCACGGTTCACGACGTCTCGTCGAGGTGGGCGCCGTCGCGGATCTCCCCGACGAGCTCCTCGATGACGTCCTCGAGGGTGGCCAGCCCGACCGTCGCGCCGGCGGCGTCGACGACACGTGCCATGTGCGCACCCCGGCGCTGCAGGACCTCGAGCGTCTCGTGGAGCGGAGCATCCTCGGCGACGGGTGCGAACGGTCGGATCCACTTGTCGTCGATCGGCAGTCCGCGGCGCTCCTCGTCGGGCTCGAGCACGTCCTTGATGTGGAGGTAGCCCAGGAGCTCGCCGTCCGAGGCCGCCACCGGGAAGCGGCTGAACCCGGTGGAGGCGCACAACGCCTCGACGTCCGCGGCGCTCGAGCCGCGCACGATCGTCTCGAGCGTGTCGGGGGTCAGCAGCACGAGGTCGACCGTCTTCTCGGTGAAGCCCAGGGCCCCGGCGAGGCGGTCGTACTCGTCGGCCTCCAGCAGCCCCTCGCCGCGCGACTCCTCGACCAGGGCCGCGACCTCCTCGCGGGTGTAGGTCGAGCTCACCTCGTCCTTGGGCTCGACGCGGATCAGCCGCAGGGTCGCGTTGGCGATCGCGTTGAGGGAGACGATGATCGGTCGCAGCACCGCGACCACGCCCACCAGGACGGGGGCCAGGACCAGGGCGGAACGCTCGGGTCCGGCGATGGCGATGTTCTTCGGGACCATCTCCCCCAGCACGACGTGCAACGAGACGACGACGACCAGCGCCAGCGCGAACGCGACCGGGTGGACCAGGGCCTCGGGGATGCCCCAGCTCTCGAAGAGCGGCTCGATGAGGTGGGCCAGGGCCGGCTCGCCGACGGCACCGAGGCCGAGCGAGCAGATGGTGATCCCGAGCTGCGCCCCGGCCATCATCAAGGAGACGTTCTCCATGGCGCGCAGCGTCGTGCGCGCAGCGCGCGACCCCTGCTGGGCCCGGGGCTCGATCTGGCTGCGCCGGGCGGAGATCAGCGCGAACTCGGCCCCCACGAAGAAGGCGTTGAAGGCCAGCAGCAGGACCGCGACGAGAAGGGCGGCGTAGTCACTCATCGGTGTCCACCCCCGCGTCGTGGAGACGTAGTGCGAGTCGGTCGACCCGCAGGCCGTCCATGTGCTCGACGGAGAGCACGGCGAGCAGGCGTCGCGGCTGGTCGGGATCGCTGCGGTCGGGCACCTCGACCTCGGCGATGTCGCCGGCGCGCGGGATCCTGCCGAGCACCGTCAGGACGAGGCCCGCGATCGTGTCGTAGTCCTCGCTCTCGGGCAGCTCGACGCCGGTCACGTCCTCGACCTCGTCGGGTCGCAGCAGGCCAGAGAGCGACCACGAGCCGTCGCGGCGTTGCCGCGCTCGGGCCCCGAGCCGGTCGTGCTCGTCGGAGATGTCGCCCACGATCTCCTCGATGACGTCCTCGAGGGTCACGATCCCGGCGTGGCCGCCGTACTCGTCGAGCACCACCGCCATCTGGAAGCCGTCGGCCCGCAGGAGCGCCATCAACGGGTCCAGTCGCAGGGAGTCCGGGACCACGACGGGCTTGGCCATCAGGTGCTTGACCTTGGTCGTGGAGCGCTCGTGGACCGGGAGGGCCACCGCGTTCTTGACGTGCACCGTGCCCACGACGTTGTCGTCGTCGTCGAGGACCGGGAAGCGGGAGTGACCGGTGTGCCGGGTGAGCTCGATGACGGCGCTGGCGCGGTCGTTGACCTCCATCGAGCGGGTGCGCACCCGCGGCGTCATGATCTCGCCCGCGGTGCGCGTGCCGAACTCGACCGAGCGCTCCATCAGCTCGGCGGTGTCGGCGTCGAGGGTGCCCTCGTCGGCGGAGCGGGAGATCAGGCTGGCCAGCTCGGTGGAGCTGCGTGCGGACCTGAGCTCCTCCTGCGGCTCCATGCCGAGCCGCCGCACGATCGCGTTGGCGGAGCCGTTCAGGACGTGGATGGGTCCGCGCATCGCAGCGGTGAACCAGCGCATCGGCCGCTGCGTGGCGCGTGCCGTGGCCATCGGCAGCGCGATCGCGACGTTCTTGGGGACCAGCTCGCCGAACAGCATGGTCATCACCGTGCTCAGCGTCAGGGCGATCGCCAACGCCGTGGGACGCACGGCCCCCTCGGACAGGCCCAGGGACGTCAGGGGATCGGTGAGCAGCTCGGAGATCGCCGGCTCGGCCAGGAACCCGATGCCCAGGTTGGTCACCGTGATGCCGACCTGGGCGCCGGACAGCTGGGTCGAGAGCGACCGCAGGGCGTGCTGCACGCCGATCGCCGCGCTCTCGCCCGCCGCGGCCTCACGGTCCACCTGGTTGCGGTCCACGGTGACGAAGGCGAACTCGGCGGCGACGAACAGCCCGCAGGCAGCCACCAGCAGGAGCGCGACGCCGAGCAGGAGCCAGGCCATCACGTCACCGCAGCCGGAGGTCGGGGCCGGCGCGGGGCCGAGGGGTCACACGGGCACGTACTTTGAGAGCCGTCCATCGGGCGGTTCGTTGTCCTTCTTCGTCGCTTCGCGGTCGTCGGGGTGCGAGCAGCCTAGCCGGGCGGTGGTGGGGACCGCCGGTCGGTCACTCCGGCTAGTCCATCGTGACCATTTGCCGCGAGCATCGGTGTCACACGGGCCGAGGGTCCCTAGGCTGGCACACGTGCCCACTCCCCCGGTCGTGACCTCGCGACGCGCGCTCCTCGGAGGCGTCGCGAGCGCTGGAGCCGCCGGCGTGGTGGCGGGCACCGCCCGCCCCGCCCAGGCGGCGTACAGGCCACGCCGCTACCGGGGGAAGCCCCTGCTCGGTGCCGCGGACCGGCACCTGGTCAACCGGTTCTCCTACGGCAGCACGCCCGCACTGACACGCCAGGTCCGCCGCGCCGGCGGCGGCCGCAGATGGTTCGAGAAGCAGCTGCGCCCCGGCCGGATCAAGGACGCCCGCACCGACGCCCTTGCGGGCTGGTGGCCGAGCCTGGACCGCTCACCCCAGGACCTGTGGACCCGCCAGGTCCAGGAGGTGGAGGGCGGCTGGCAGGTGATGGCCGACTACCAGCGCTGGATCCTGATGCGTCGCGTCACCACCAACCGGCCGGTGTGGGAACTGATGGCCGAGTTCTGGATGAACCACTTCAACGTGCCGGTCCACCACGACGCCGTCTTCACGCACCGCTTCGACTTCGACCGCGTCGTCCGCCGCTACGCGCTGACGAGCTTCGAGGAGCTGCTCCGCCGCGCGGTCACCCATCCCGCGATGGGGATCTTCCTCGACGCAGCGGTCTCCACCAAGGAGCACCCCAACGAGAACCTCGGGCGCGAGCTGCTCGAGCTGCACACCGTCGGCTACGGCCAGTACGACGAGTCCGACGTCAAGGACTCGGCCCGCATCCTGACCGGCTACCTCGTCGACATGTGGCGCACCTGGGAGGCGAGCTACTCGCCCCAGGACCACTGGACCGGGGCCGTGTCCGTGCTCGGCTTCACCCACGCCAACAAGGACCCCGACGGGCGTGCGGTCACCGACGCCTTCCTGCGCCACCTCGCCCGTCATCCCGCCACGGCACGCCGCATCGCCCGCAAGCTGTGCGTCGCCTTCGTGCGCGACGACCCGTCACCGGGGTTGGTCGACCACCTCGCCGACGTCTACCTGCGCAACGACACCGCGATCAAGCCCGTCCTGCGCGCCCTGGTGGCCTCCGCGGAGTTCAAGAAGTCCGGCGGGCTCAAGGTGCGCGACCCCTCGGCCGAGATCGTCGCCACCTACCGTGCCCTGGGGGTCAAGGTCAGCGATCCGCCGGCCGGCGACAACGGCTCCGCCGCGCGAGTCATCCTCTGGCAGGCCGAGGCGATCGGCGCGGTGCCGTTCGACTGGCCGCGACCCGACGGACCGCCCGCGGACAACGCCGCGTGGTCGTCACCGGCGCGGCTGCTGGCCTCGATGGACACCCACTGGGCGATGAGCGGCGGATGGTGGCCCAGTGAGGGCATCCGGTACCGCAGTGCACGCGCGTGGCTGCCGAAGAAGCGTCTCCGCTTCGACCTCCTCGTCGACCACCTGTCCCAGCAGCTGCTCGGGAGGCGCTCGTCCTCCCGCCTGCTGCAGGCCTGCGTCGAGGTCTGCCCCGACGACTGGAAGGTCCGGCCCTCGACGAGGATCACGATGGAGCACCCACTGATGAAGTGGGGCCTGCACCGTCTCATCGCCACCGTCCTCGACTCTCCCGACCACTTCACCCGATGAGCCAGGTGAGCCAGATGACCCCCGCGTGCTGCCCGGAATACGCCCGGCTGACCCGTCGTGGCCTGTTCACCACCGGACTCGCCGCAGGCGCCGCCACCGTGCTGGGCAGCGCCGTGGTCACGGCTGCCCCCGCCGCGGCAGCGAGCGCCGAGGCCGTGATGGTCGTGCTCTCCCTGCGGGGAGCCGCGGACGGACTGTCCCTCGTGGTCCCCTACAGCGACCCCGTCATCGCCGACGGCACCGCGCGCCCACGGATCGGGATCCCACCCGGGCAGCTGCTCGCCACCGACGGCACGTTCGGACTCCACCCCCAGCTCGCCCCGCTGCTCCCGCTGTGGGAGGCCGGCGAGCTGGCTGCGGTGCATGCCACCGGTCTCCCCGCACCCAACCGCTCGCACTTCGCCGCCATGGAGGAGGTCGAGGACGCCAACCCGGGATCCGACCGGCGGGAGGGCTGGCTCAACCGACTCGTGGGCAACCTCCCCGGCACCTCGCCGCTGCAGGGCTTCGCCGTCGGCAACGGTGTCGTGCCGACCTCCCTGTACGGCGGGCAGCCGGTGATGTCGGCCTCCGACGTGGAGTCGGTGGGCTTCGCGGGGGTCAAGGACGACGACGGCAGCCGGCTGCGGTCCCTGCACACCCTGTGGGACCGCACCCCCGGCGAGCTCGGCACGGCGATGCGCTCGGCCTTCGCCTCGGCCGAGGACTTCTCCCCCGTGCACGACACCGTGGACCGCGAGCGCAGCTACCCCTCCACCGATCTCGGGCGGGCGCTGAGCGAGGTGGCCCGGATCATCCGCGGTGACGTCGGGGTCGGCGTGATCACCGTGGACCAGGGTGACTGGGACATGCACTCCGGGCTCGGCACCTTGGAGTGGGGGGCGATGCAGCGCAACGCCGCCGAGCTGGCGCAGGCGCTCTCGGCGTTCTTCGCCGACCTGGGCGACCAGCGCGGCAAGGTGACGCTCGTGGCGTTCAGCGAGTTCGGCCGACGGGTGCAGGAGAACGCCAACTTCGGCCTGGACCACGGCTACGGCAACGCGATGTTCCTGGCCGGGGCCGGGGTCAAGGGAGGCCGGTACTACGGGACCATGCCGCCGCTGAGCGCCGACCTGGACGCCGACGTCCCGGTCACCACGGACTACCGCAGCGTGCTGTCCGAGATCGTGACGACCCGCCTGAGGGCCTCGCGCGCCGAGGTCTTCCCGGGTTTCGCACCCGAGCACGTCGGCGTCATGACGGGCCTCTGAGGAGGGGGCGGCCCCCTCCGAGGGTGTCGCTGACGAGTCGCTGGTCCAGCACCGTGTACGGCGACGCCGACGACCGCGCGCGCCCACGCAGCGCGTCCAGCGGCACCTCGCCGCGGGCAGCGGTCAGCACGAGGTTCCCCGGACGACGTCCGCGCAGCGTGGCGGGCTCCGCGCTCACCATGATGGAGGTGAAGCTCTCGAGCAGCCCCGCCACGACGTCGCGGGCGAGGGCGAACGGAGCCTGGTCCGCCAGGTTCAAGACGTAGCAGCCACCGGGCACGAGCACCCGGCCCACGTCGACCAGGTGGTCGCGCTCGAGCAGGTCGTGGGGGACCCGGCCGTCGACGAACGCATCGACGACCACCACGTCGGCGTACCCGTCCCGCAGCGCGGCGATCCCCGCGACGCCGTCGATCGGTCGTACCTTGATCCCGCTGCGACGCGGGAGCGGGAGCTCCTCGCGCACGCGGGCCGTCAACGCCTCGTCCGGCTCGAGGACGACCTGCGTCGAGGTCGCCCGGGTCGCCGCGACGTAGCGCGGCAGTGTCAGCCCGGCACCTCCCACGTGCACGACCCTGATCGGCTCCCCCGCAGGGGCGACGGCGTCGAGCACGTCCCCGATGCGCCGGACGTAGTCGAAGGCGAGCCGCGTGGGATCGCGCAGGTCGACGTGCGACTGGTCACGGCCGTCGACCCGGACGAGCCAGCGCTCAGCGCCACCGTCGGGCAGGATCTCGAGCATCCTCGTGCCTTCCGCGTCTGCACGTCATCCGACGCGACCTGTGTCACCATGAGACATCATGTGTGCTCCCCACCTGGTCGCCGTCCGACCGCGCCTGCGGCGCGGTACGGCGCTCCTCGCGACGATCGCCCTGCTCATGGCTCTCCTGGCGACCTTCGCCGCGTCCTCCCCCGTCGCGGCCCTGCCGCGCGAGGACCTCGACGCCCCGTCCATGCCGGCCGACTGCTTCGGGCCGGCCCAGACGACCGGAGAGCCGACAGCCTGCCACTTCAACAAGTTCCGCAAGAAGCGGCCCACGGTCGTGCTCTGGGGGGACTCGCACGCCTGGATGTACATCCCGGCCGTGCGCAGGGCGGTGCGCGGGGAGAAGGTCAACTTCGTCAGCTTCGTCGCCGGCAGCTGCCCGCCGATCAAGTCCCGGGCGAATCCCCAGACCGGCTACTCCGGCAAGTGCGAGCGCAGCAACGTCAATGCCCTCGCCTACGTCACCAAGCAGCTCCGCAAGGGCCGACAGGTCAAGGTCCTCCTCGGCTCCAACTGGACCGGGTTCCGATCGGCCTTCCGCGACATCACCCTCGCGAAGTCGCTCGGGCGCGAGTCGGGCTACGACCCGTACACCGAGAAGATGGTGGCCCTGAGCCACGAGGGCACGCCCGCGCTGTTCAAGAAGCTCGGCAAGCTGGGCGCCGACGTCGACGTCATCGCCCAGGCCGGCGTCCTGCCAGCCAAGGTCCGCGACTGCGCGGCCGGGAACGACCCGTACGCCTGCGAGATCCCCCGCTGGCGGGCGCTGCGGGAGGAAGGACGCACCGACACCTGGCTGCGCGGCCAGATGAAGAAGCTCTCCGGCAAGCCGCGCTACATCACCGCCACCGACGCCTACTGCACCGACCTGGTCTGCGGCGGCAACGTCGAGGGCATCTTCACCTGGTACGACAACCTGCACCTCAGCGCCACCCGCACCAAGGCCCTGGTCTCCTACTTCCGGCCGAGCGTGCGCAGTGCCCACGACGCTCCCCGCTCCTGAGCCACGCGGCCGGACCCCCCTGGCGCCCCACTAGAACGTGTTATAGAACTGGCCGCATGACACTCAGCAACGACGCGGCCGTGGCCGCCGTGAACCGCTACCTGAGCCTGGTGGCGACCGGTTCGGCCGACGACATCGCCGCGCTGTACTCCGAGGACGCCACGCTGGAGGACCCGGTCGGGTCCGCCGTCCTCTCCGGACGCGAGGCGATCCGGGCGTTCTACGCGACGATCGAGTCGCTCACGAGGTCGACGGTCCTGCACATGGTCCGGGCCAGCGGCGGCGAGGCGGCCTTCCACTTCCGGATCGACACCGACACCGGCGCCGGGGTGGCCACGATGGAGCCGTTGGAGATGATGACCTTCTCCAACGACGGCCTGATCACCTCGATGCGGGCATGGTGGTCCGACGCCGACCTCACCTTCGGCTGACAGGCGCGGTCTGCTGCAGGACCGGCCACCGCCGTGTCAGGATTCTCCCACCATGGGACTGCGAACCATCCTCTCCGCCGTCGTGACCTCCGGCCTGCTCCTCGGCATCCTCACGAGCCCGTCGGCCGGCGCTCACGCCCACGCCGGCGCCGACGCCGACGCCGGGGGCACGCCCGGGCTCGCCCGATCGGCGCAGGCTGCTCGCGCCGACGACCCGCCCCGGCGAGGCGCCGACTTCCCGCGGATGCCGGGGCGTTGCTACGAGTCCGACAACCGAACCCTGAAGGACCGGCCCTGTCGGATCACCCGCTACGGCGCGAAGCGGCCGATGCTGGTCGTGTGGGGCGACTCCCATGCCTGGATGTACCTGCCGGCCCTGCGCCAGGAGGCGAGGGCGGCTCGGGTCAACCTGACCCTCGTCGTCTTCGGCAGCTGTCCCCCGTCCCTGCCCCTGCCGAGGAGCCGCGGTTTCGGGCGCGTGCAGTGCGAGAAGCACAACACGGCGACCTTCGACTGGATCAAGCGACTGACCTCGCGGCGCGAGCAGGTGTCCCTCCTCGTCGGTGGCTTCTGGTCCGGCTACCGGCAGGCCTACCGGCGCCAGCAACGAGCCGACCGCGACGGGACCGACTCCGGCCTGACCATCTACCAGCAGCACATGAGTGTGCTGGCCGTGGAGAGCTCACCGAGGCTCTTCGAGAAGCTCGGTCGACGCAGGCTCGACATCGACCTCATCGGGCAGGCCGCCACGGTCCCCCAGGACCCGCGCTACTGCCCGGCCGGTCGGGAGCCCTACCAGTGCGACCTGCCCCGGGCCCGGGCGATGGATCGCGAGAAGCCCAACAGGAGGTGGATCAAGCGCAACCTGCGGGCGCCCCTGGTCGGGCGGCCACGGCTGATCGACACCACGCCCGCCTACTGCTCGAGCCAGACCTGCCGGGCTCACGTCGGCGGGGCCAACACCTTCTACGACGACGTGCACCTGGGCGCCGAGCTGACCCGCACCCTGGGTGAGTACTTCGTGCCCACGTTCGACGACCTGCGGTGACACTTCGCCCTCCCGATAGGTTGGCACGATGAGCGACGAACGGCGACGGGCGCTGCTGATCGGCGCCCGCGCCGTGCTGCTGCGGTGGATCGCGTGCGTGGCTGCGGCCGCCGTGCTGGGCCTTCCGCTCGCGGTGTCCTGGGCGGTCACCCACACGGTGGTCCAGGAGAAGGTCGGCACCTCCCCGACCACGTTCACCCTCTCCACCCGGGGCCAGAGCGAGCTGCGCCTGGGTATCGCCGGCACGATCTACGTGCCCCGCGCGGTCGGCCCGCTGGGAGTCCGGGCGACCGTCGACGGCCCCGGTGACCCGGGGGCCGGCGACGGTGACCTGGCCAACTACGTACGCCCGGAGATGCTCGCCCTCTACACCGGCCTGTTCCACGACCCCGGACCCGCGATCGACCAGTACGTCGGGCTGGTCCAGGACGAGCTGCGTCGCCAGCTGGTCCGGTCGGTGGTCGTCATCTCGCTCGGTGGCGGACTCCTGCTGCTCGGTCTCACCTACCTCCTCCCGCTGCGTGGACGCACCACTTCCCGACGGCGCGGCGACTGGCTGCGGGGCGCGACGGTCTTCACCCTGGTGCTGGCCACGACGTCTGCCTCGGCCGTCGTCCAGGTCCGCACCTCCGCCGGGCACCGTGGGCCCACCGAGGGGGTCTACGCGCTCTCCATCCTCGACGACACGCTGGCCGACGGTGCCACGACCGACTCACCGGTGATCCGCGCGCTGACCAGTGGAGCGCTCGCCAAGGCCGAGGTCCTGGTGCGTCGTCAGGAGAAGGCGGAGGCCGGCTACCGGGCCAAGGCCCAGGAGGACCTCGACGCCCAGGCCGTCCTGATGTCGGGCCCACTCGAGGGCGAGACGGCAGTCATCATGCAGTCGGACATGCACTGCAACACCACGATGATCAACCTGCAGCGCCACGTCGTGGAGCTGCTCAACGACCAGCACGGCGACGACGTACCCGCCCTGATGGGCATCACCGGCGACCTGACGACCAACGGCACCGCGGCCGAGGGCACGTGCATCCGTACCGAGCGCGAGATCATGGGCGAGGCGCCGGTCGCGGTCGTGACGGGCAACCACGAGTCGTCGGTCAGCGCCGAGCAGATGGCCGACGCCGGCATGACGGTGCTCGAGGGGTCGACCGAGGAGCTCGCCGGGGTCCGGGTGCTCGGCGACGGCGACCCTGCGCGCAGCGAGCTCTTCGGTGGCACCGAGCTGCGGGGCGAGGAGGGCCAGGACGACGTCGGTCGCCGCCTGCGGCAGGTGGCCGACGACGCCGACGTGAGCGATCGCCCCGACCTGGTGCTGGTCCACGAGGCCTATGCGGCCCAGGCCTTCCTCGGCGTGGAGAGCGTCAACGTCCTGCTGACCCAGAACGACGTCTCCTCGACGGTGGCGCCGCCCGACGGCGAGGACGGCATCGACGACGTCCCCGCCGGCGCCGTCTTCTACGGGCACTGGCACCGCTCCATCGAGCCCCGGGTCATCTGGAACTCCGACGGCACCTGGACGCTCCTCATGGAGCTGGACACCTCCGGCGGCGCCGTGGACACCCCGACCATCAACAACTTCTCGACACCGTGGAGCCAGCCCCAGCAGGAGGCGTCCTTCCCGGTGCTCTTCCTGGACCAGGAGACCCGGCTGGTGACGGGGTACCAGATCTACCGCTTCGAGACGGACGGACGTGCCGTGGTGGAGCCCCGGGTCAGCATCGGCGACCCCAGCGCGCTGGAGGCGTCCGACGACGCGGCGGACGGCGGGTCGACCACGGGCTGAACCTGACCGAGCCCCGGATCCGCGTCGGTCACTACCCTGCTGCCATGCTCGCCGTCTCCCGCACCGATGCCGTGTCCCTGCTCGAGCTCCAGCGTGAGGACCGGCGCAACGCCCTCGACCTCGAGCTCTGCCGGGCCATCCACACCGCCGCGCTCGAGGAGGTGGAGGCGGGGGCGAGGGTGCTGGTCCTGACCGGCTCCGGTTCCTCGTTCTGCTCGGGGGCCGACCTCGACGGCGTGTACGGCGAGGAGTTCCTCACCGCGCTCTACGGCATGCTCCACGGCCTGGCCGCGTTGCCCGTCCCGCTCGTGGCCGCCGTCAACGGGCCCGCCATCGGGGCGGGCACCCAGCTGGCGCTCGCCTGCGACCTGCGGGTGGGCGGCGAGACGGCGAGGTTCGGGGTGCCCACGGCACGCAACGGGATGGCCGTCGATGCCTGGACCATGCGGACGCTGGCGGCCGTCGCGGGTGGCGGTGTCGCCCGCCGCCTGATGATCGCGGCCGAGCTGATCGACCTCGACACCGCCCTGCACTGCGGCCTGGTCGACCGGAGCGGCACGCTCGACGACGCTCTCGCGTGGGCGCAGCAGATCTCCACGCTGGCCCCGCTGACCCTCGCGCACAACAAGCTGGTGCTCAACGGCGGCACCGACGACGCGATCGCCCGGACCTTCGACGCCTGCTGGGCCAGCGACGACGTGCGGGAGGCGGCCGCGGCACGCAAGGAGAAGCGCGCTCCGGTCTTCTCCGGCTCCTGACCTACTCGGGCTCGGGGTCGGGCTCGGTGATGTCGAACATCACGTCGGTGCCGTCGACGTCGGTCACCGTGATCAGCACCTCGACCGTGGTGTCGTCGACGAGGGTCGCCGTGCAGTCCTGGGTGGCGCCGACCCTGCCCTCCAGCCCGCCGTCGCAGTCCACCGCCACGACGTCGTCCTGGCCACGTCCCACCTCCTCCTCGAGGTCGGCCCGCTCCACGGTGACCGAGCACGCGGCCAGGGCGAGGACGAGCAGCGGGGCTGCGGCGAGCAGGGATGCGCGCCGACGGGCAGCGGAGGTGCGTCGCATGTCCTGACTGTCCCAGAGATCAGGGGCGATCCGCGAGACGTCGACGAGCGCCCTGCTCGCGCAGGCCCCTGACCAGCTCGCCGGTGACGAACCCGGAGGCGGCGCGGATCGCGTGGAGCTGCGGGTCGACGTCCCGGCCCGCGCCGAGCCGTCGGATCTGCGTCTCGTACCACTCCGACTCCCCGGCCATCCCGGCCACCGTGGGCAGCGTGTACGACGGCAGGTCGACCCCGTCGGAGCCCGCCAGCAGGGCACGAGGAAGGTCGGGGTCGATCGCCAGCGGGCGAGCCAGGCCGATCAGGTCCACCGCCCCACCGCCGAGAAGGGCCTCCATCGCGGCGCGCGTGCGGATGCCTCCGGTCAGCATGATCGGCACCCCCGGCGCGGCCCGTCGCGCCCGCTGAGCGAAGGCCGCGAAGTAGGCCTCCTTGACGGTGCTCGGGCCCTCTCCCGTCGAACCCTCTTTCGTCGACCCCTCTTTCTTCGACGCAGCATCCTCGAGCCCGATCCCGAACAGCGCCGGGCTCTCGTAGGTCCCGCCCGAGACCTCGATCAGGTCGATGCCCTCGTCCACCAGCAGGCGCACCACCTCCTCGGCGTCGTCCTCGGTGAAGCCCCCGTGCCGGAAGTCGGAGGAGTTCAGCTTGACGCTGACGGTGAAGCCGTCGCCGGTCGCCGAGCGAGCGGCGCGCACGGCCGCGAGCAGCGCGTGCGCCCGCCCCGCCACGTCGCCACCCCACCGGTCGGTGCGACGGTTGACGTGCGGGGAGAGGAACTGCGCGAGCAGGTAGCCGTGCGCCGCGTGCACCTGGACGCCGTCGAGCCCGGCCTGCTCGCACAGGGCCGACGCCGTCCCGAAGCCGGCGACGATCGCCTCGATCTCCTCGGCGGTGAGGGCACGGGGCTTGCCGAACAGTCCCATCATCGGCACCGCACCCGACGCGCTCGGCGCGACGGGCGTGCGTGCGATGAAGCGGTTGGTCTGGCGGCCGGGGTGGTTGAGCTGGGCGATCATCGGGACCTGCCCGGCCGCCTGACGCACGCGAGAGAGCCGGACCACGTCGAGGTGGCGGTCGGCCACGATGTTGCGGCTGCGCTCGAGGTAGCGACGGTCGACCATCAGGTTGCCGGTCACCAGCAGACCGCTGCCTCCCTCGGCCCACCGGCGGTAGAGCCGCTCGTGACGCCCGGTGGGCTGGTTGTCCGCGTCCGCGAGGTTCTCCGTCATCGCCGCCTTGGCGATCCGGTTCGGCACCACGAGGCCGCTGGGCAGGGTCAATGACTCGTTCAGCACGTCCGGAGTCTAGAGAACAGCAGCTCTCGGGGAGACGGCACACTGAGCACATGCCGACAGCCGACACCCGCGTCCAGGTCGTCTCCGTGGGCGAGGTCCGCGTCCGTCCCGACAACATCGCCGGCACCTGGCGCCCGATGCTGTGGTGGACCCTCACCTCACGCACGTGGTCGCCGTGGTTGCCGGTCAACGTGGTGGTGATCGAGCACCCCCGCGGGACCGTGCTGTTCGACACCGGCCAGGATCCGGCCTCGGTCGGCGACCCGTCGTACTACCCACCGGGACTGCTCGGCTGGATCTACCGACGCCAGGCGGCCTTCCGCTTCCCCGACGGGCACGGCCTCGAGGAGGCCCTCTCCGTCGTCGGCATCGCGCCGTCCGACGTGCGCACGGTGGTCCTGTCCCACCTGCACCAGGACCACGCCGGCAACGTGGCGGTGCTGCCGCGGGCCGACATCCTCCTCGACCCCGCCGAGCTGGCCCTGCTCGCGGAGAGGTCGCCCGAGCTGCACGGCGTGCTGCCCCGCCACCTCGACCGGGACAGGCTGACTCCCGTGCGCCACACCCCGCTGCCCGACGACGCCCTGGCGCCGTTCACCGAGGGCCACGACCTGTACGGCGACGGAACTCTCGTCCTGCTGCCCACGCCCGGTCACTCCGCGGGCTCGATGTCGCTGCTCGTCCGGCGCGACGCACTGCCGCCGTTGCTGCTGGTCGGCGACGTCACCTACGACCCGGCGCTCCTGCGCGCCGGGCGGGTGCCCGGCACCGGAGCCCGGCCCGTGCAGCAGGAGACGGCCTCCCGGATCAACGCGCTGCGCGAGCGACTCCCCGGCCTGGTGGTCGTGGCTGCCCACGACCCGGGAGCAGCCCGCCTGGTGGCTGGGGCCGTCGGGGAGGATGTCCCCCATGACCCGGACGGCAACGGCTGACCTCAGGTGGCTCCGCGCCCTCCTGGTCACGCTGGTCGCCACCACCCTCGGCGTCGCCGCGCACTCCCTGGCGGGCGGCCTGCTGCCCGGGCCTGCGGTCCTCGTCGTCCTCGGGTGCGCCCTGCTCGTGGTCGCCGCCGCCTGCCTCGGCACTCCCGCCTCGTACGGCATGCTGGTGGCGCTGGTCGGCGGTGGACAGCTCCTGGTCCACCTGGTCCTGACCGCGAGCGCCGGCCACGGCGACCCTGTGGCCGGCCACGGCGCGCCGCTCACGGCGACCGGTGCCTCGGCCGCACCGCACTGGGTGGAGCACCTGCGCGCGGACCTGACCGGCCCCCACCTGGCGATGGCCATCGCGCACCTCGCTGCGGCAGCGGGAGTGGCCGCCTGGCTGCTCCGGGGCGAGCGTGCCCTGTGGACGCTGGTCGCGCTGCTCGGAGCGTGCGCTGCGAGCGTGGTCGCCGCGCTCGGCGGGCGGGTCGCCGCACCGAGGACACGTCGCCCCTCCCGCCCCGAGGCCCGGCTCGCAGCCGTGGCGCGTCACGACGTACGACGTCTGCGCGACCTCGTGGCGCACGGCAGTTCAGGACGCCGGGGCCCGCCGGTCCTGCCTGCGTGACCCGATGTCGCCCGGCGGATGACTCCGCCCGAGGCCGGCATCGGCACGCGCCTGCCCGCTCGACCTCCCGGCTGCCACAGCCACCCCCGACCTCGAAGGACCCGCCATGAGAACCCGACGCCCGACCCTGTCCCTCTCACGACCGGCAGCACTGCCGGCAGCACTGCTCGCCGCCTGCCTCGCGCTCGCCGGCTGCGCCGGACCGGACGGGGAGGGCTCCGGCGCGACCGCCGGCGACGCATCCACGCCCGAGCCCACCTCGACGTCCAGCGCACCGTCCGAGACCGCTGAGCCGGAGCCCACCGCGACCCCGGAGCCGACACCCACCGAGGCGCCGAGGCCCGAGCTGGAGATCACCGTCGCCGGTGATGAGGTCTCCCCCAATGCCGCCGAGCTCCGGCTCGGCGTCGGCGAGACCCTGCTCCTGCGCTTCGACGCCGATCGACCCGGCGAGCTGCACGTGCACTCCAAGCCCGAGCAGTACGTCGACTTCACGGCCGGCACGAGCACCCACGAGCTGGTCGTCAACACCCCCGGCACCGTGGAGATCGAGGAGCACGACAGCGGCTCGGTCGTGGCTCTCGTCGAGGTCTCCTGACCGGTGGACCTGGCTCATGGCCTCGGCGGAGGCGGGGATCTTCCGATCTCCGCCTCC
Organism: Pimelobacter sp.; assembly: GCA_002698575.1. Classification (GTDB taxonomy): domain Bacteria; phylum Actinomycetota; class Actinomycetes; order Propionibacteriales; family Nocardioidaceae; genus Nocardioides. Next base: position 80,247 of record NZZG01000156.1, read on the forward strand.
GCGGCCGTGCTCGGCGGCAGCGCGGCGCTGATCGTCTCGTTCGCGGTCCTGACCATGGCGTGGCGTCGGCCCCGCTACGACAACCTCCTGGGCCGGCCCGGCAAGGCCCGCCCCGGGCGTCCGGCACCGGGCTGGATCGCCGACCTCGTCGACGCCCCGTGGTGGACTCGCACCCTGCGCATGGTCGGGCTCGTCGTGCTCGGCTTCGCGCTGTGGTGCGGAGTCGCGGGCCCCGACGACCCGGGCACCAACCCGGTGTTCGGCCTGGTCTACGTCGTGCTGTGGGTCGGCCTGGTGCCGGGCTCGCTCCTGCTCGGGCCGGTGGTCAAGGCGCTCAGCCCCCTCCGCACGCTGCACCTCGGTCTCTCCCGCATGCTCCCCACCTCACGCCGGGACGGCTGGTGGAGCCTGCCCGGGTGGGTGGGGCGCTGGCCGGCCGCCGCGGGGCTGGTCGCCTTCGCCTGGGTGGAGCTGATCGCCCCGGGCGGGACGACCCTGCCGGTCCTCGCCGCCTGGTTCGCCGGCTACGCCGTCGTGGTGCTCGCAGGAGCCGTGCTCTTCGGGCCGACGTGGTTCGCCCGGGCCGACCCCTTCGAGGCCTACAGCACCCTGGTGGCGCACCTGTCGCCGTGGTCGCGGGACCATCGGGGGCGCTTGGAGGTCCTCAGCCCACTGCACCACCTCTCCCGCGTCGAGCCCGGCCCGGGCCTGCTCGCGGTCGTCTCCGTGCTACTCGGCTCGACGGCCTTCGACTCCTACCGGGAGTCGGCGTCCTGGCTGCGGTTCACCCAGGCCAACCCCGACGGGGTCGTCCTCCTGGAGACGCTGCTGCTGGTCGCGGTCTGCATGGTGCTCGGTGGTCTCTTCTGGCTGGCGACGTCCACCGAGACCGTCGTGCGCGGCATCGGCCGGCGCACGGCTCCGTCGTACCTGGCGCACTCGGTGGTGCCCATCGTGGTCGGCTACATGACCGCGCACTACCTGACCCTGCTGGTGGAGACCGGACAGTCGACGCTGATCCAGGCGAGCGACCCGCTGGGACGGGGGTGGAACCTCTTCGGCACCGCCGAGCGCAACGTGGACCTGTGGCTCTCGCTGCACCCGGGGTTCCTCGCCACGGTCAAGGTCCTCGCGATCGTGCTCGGCCACCTCGTCGGTGTGGTGGCGGCCCACGACCGCTCCCTGGCGCTGCTGCCCCCGCGGCGCCACGTCACCGGCCAGCTCCCGCTGCTCGCGGTGATGGTCGCCTACACGTTCGGCGGGCTGTACCTGCTGTTCGGACTGTGAGGCCGAGCGCCCGCGTCAGTACGGCGTGGACCGCGCCAGCCCCAGCGCGCGTTCCATGACGAACGGCGTGTTCTGGCGGTACAGCCAGGGCCGCCCGAACCACAGGTAGGCATCGACGTGCTCCCGGGCGTCGGCGCGCGCCTGCTCCGAGAGGCCCCAGGCCGGGTCGGCGACCTCGGTGGTGGGCGGGATGCCGAGGGTCACGCAGGTGCGCTGGTCGGCGGGTGAGGTGCACACGAACGCGTTGTCCGGGTCGGGTCCGGTGTAGGTCCCGAAGGGGAACGGGTTCCCGTTGGCCGAGGTGTCGATGACCACCTTCTTGCCGGCGATCCCGCGGTCTGCGAGCGCCTCGACGATCGCCGCTCCTCGCTCGACCTCGATCTCGGTCGCGGAGTAGTGGGTGCCGTTGAGGGCGATGCCCCGAGCGTCCTCGATGCCCGCGGGCAGCAGGAAGCGCAGCACCTCCGCAACCCCGCCCTGCCCGGGCGCGGGCCAGTCGCCGGCCCCCACCTCGATGTAGACGCTCGTGCGGGGCAGCGCCGACAGCACCCGGGACGCGTAGGCCACCAGTGCCGCGGGCACGGCGGGCCCGCCCGGCGCACACAGCGCGAAGGGACCGTCGGGCTGGAGCACGATCGCGGTCGGCGTCGCCCCGACCGCCGCGGCGAAGCTGTCGATCCACCGGCGGTACGACGCCTTCTCGGCCTCGGTGGGCAGCCGGCGGCACGCCTCGTGCTCCCAGGGGACCATCCGGAAGACCGTCATCTGGACCAGCGCCTCCGGGTCACCCTGCTGGGTGCCGGCGATGTACTCCTCGACCTCGCCGGCGATCTCGTCGTCGCCGATCCAGGCCCCGAACCACGCCGCCTTGGGCTCCAGGGCGATCTTCGCCAGCGCCTGCTTGGTGGCACCGGTCGCGCGCAGGTAGGGCGCGGAGGTGGGTTCACGAGGACCCTGGTAGACGCCCCAGGTCCGGGCCTCGAGCGGATTCTCGGCAGTGGCGCGGGCGCGACGCTCCGCGCGCTTGCGGACCCGCTGCCGGACCTCCTCCTGCTCCCGGGCCTCCTCTCGACGCGAGGCCGTCTGCAGCAGACGGGGGGCGCGTTCGCCCGCCTCCTCGGGGACCAGCTCCTCCGACGTCGCACCCGGCCCCGCCGAGGGTGCCGAGGAGGCCGAGGAGGCCGAGGAGGAGGGCGACAGTCCTGGACCCTGCGCCGTCGGGATCGCCGGACCTGCGCAGCCGGCCAGCAGCGCCACCGCGACCAGCAGCGTCGCCGGCCACCGGGTCGCCGGGCGCGCTCGTCGGATCATCGTCCCACCGTAGCCCGGGCATGCTCGCTCCTTTCGACGCCTGCAAGGATGAGGCGGTGACCAGGAGCGTGGGTGCCGAGCTGCAGGTCTCGGCCGACGCCGAGTCCGAGATCGAGCTCCAGCTCGCCGTGGCCAGGAGCCCCGGGCTGACGATCGAGGAGGAGCTGGTGGTCACCGGCCCCTGGGGGCGGCTGAGCGCGAGCGAGGTGTCGACGCCCCACCACGGCCGGATGCACCTCGTCACCCTGCCGCCGGGACTCACCACGATCAGCTACAGCGCGACGGTGGCCGGGCAGGCCGCCGTACCCGCCCCCGACCCGCTCGCCCTCTCGGAGTACCGCCGAGCGAGCCGCTACGCCACCTCGGACACGTTCGGCGGCTACGCGCAGTCGGAGTTCGGCGACGTGGCCGATGACGAGCTGCTGCCCTCGGTCTCGGCCTGGGTGGGCACGCGCCTGGCCTACGTGCCCGGCAGCAGCGGTCCGACCGACGGCGCCTCGGAGACCCTGCTCGGCGGCGCCGGCGTGTGTCGCGACTACGCCCACCTGGTGATCACGCTGCTGCGCGCGCTCGGGGTCCCCGCCCGGCTGGTCGCCGTCTACGCTCCCGGCTGCGACCCGATGGACTTCCACGCCGTCGTCGAGGCCTACGTCACCGACGGGTGGTACGTCGTCGACGCGACCGCGTTGGCGCCGCGGTCGTCCCTCGTCCGCATCGCCACCGGCCGTGACGCCGCCGACACCGCCTTCATGTCGACCGCTCGGGGCCACGCCCTGCTCACCTACTGCGAGGTCAGCGCCGTCGCCGACGACGGACTGCCCGACGACGACCTGTTCCGCCCCGTCCGCCTGGCCTGAACCACCCGAGGAGTCCCCCGTGCACGTCGGCATCGACAGCTTCGTCTCCCGGGTCACCGACCCCTCGACCGGGCACGTCATCGGCCCGGCGGAGCGGATGGCGCACCTGCTGGAGGAGATCGAGCTCGCCGATCGCAGTGGGCTGCACTCCTTCGGGATCGGCGAGCACCACCGCGAGGAGTACTACGACTCCGCTCCCCCGGTGATCCTGGCCGCTGCCGCGGCCCGCACCTCGCGCATCCGACTCGGCAGCGCCGTCGCGGTGCTGAGCGCCAACGACCCCGTGCGGCTCTTCCAGCAGTTCGCGACGTTGGACCTGATCTCCCGGGGCCGGATGGACCTCGTGGTCGGCCGGGGCTCGTTCACCGAGTCGTTCCCGCTCTTCGGGCTGGACCTGCACGACTACGACGAGCTCTTCAGCGAGAAGCTCGACCTGCTCCTGAAGATCCGTCAGGCACCGCAGGTCACCTGGAGTGGCCGGCACCGCCCCGCACTGTCGGGCCAGGGCATCTACCCGCGTCCGGTCCAGGACCCGCTGCCCATCTGGGTGGGGGTCGGCGGGACGCCGGAGTCGTTCGTGCGGGCCGGCCTGCTCGGCCTGCCGCTGATGGTCGCCATCATCGGCGGCGAGCCCCGCCGCTTCGCTCCCCTGGTCGACCTCTACCGTCGAGCCGGGGCCGAGGCGGGCCACGACCCCACCTCCCTCCGGGTCGGTGTGCACGTCTTCGGCTACGTCGGCGAGAGCCGACAGCACGCCGCCGACACGATCTATCCCGGGTGGCACGAGATGTTCACCAGCGTCTCGCGCGAGCGCGGCTTCCCACCGCCGAACCGCGCGCAGTTCGACGCCACCAGCGGCCCCGACGGGGCGTTCTTCCTGGGTGATCCCGACGGGATCGTCGCCAAGCTGGAACGCGTGACCGACCAGCTCGGTGGGGTGGATCGGATCTCGCTGCAGATGACCAACCCACGCCTGGCCCACGCCGACCTGCTGCGCGGCATCGAGCTGCTCGGCACCGAGGTCGCGCCGCGGGTCGCCCACCTCTGAGCGGGAGACCCGCCCAGGAGGGTCCGCTCAGGAGTGCAGGGCCTCCGGCACCATGCTGATCGAGGCGAGCATGTCCCCCACGTCGCCGGCGTAGGAGGTGTCGGCGGCCAGGGAGAGGATGAAGAAGTACTCGTCCCCCGCCCGGAGCGTCACCATCACACCGTTGGCCCCACTGGCCGAGGTCACCTGGTGCAGCCGGCCCGGCTGCTTGCCGATCGTGACCTCGGAGGAGTCGCCGATCGTGGAGCCGTCGCCGGACAGCAGGTCCGCGATCGCCGGGGTGAAGCGGTCCAGGTCGGGCACCGAGTCGGAGTGCTCGTAGTGCACCAGCGACAACGTCGCCCCCCGCGGACTGGCCTCCGGGTTGAGGACCAGCGACTGCGACAGCGCGGATGCGTCGAGCTCGCTCTCGCCGCCCGGCGGCGTGGTGCTCAGCAGCGGGACCTCGGCCAGGGTGGCACTCCATCTCTCGGGGACGCGGACCCCGAAGAAGCCGTCCAGGTAGACGGACTTGTCGCCGACCATGAGCAGCCCGCCCGGGAGGTCCGTGCCGTCGGCTGGCTCGGTCACGACCGGTGAGGCCTCGGGTGAGGGTTCCGGGGTGGCCTCCGGCGAGGGTGCCGACGTGCTGGAGGTCTGATCGGGAACCGGGTCGGCCACCGACCCGCCGGAGCTGCCCCCGCAGCCGGAGAGCAGCACGGCTGCTGTGAGAGCGGCGAGGCCGGCCCGAGGAGCGGTGAGCGGGCGGGGCGGACGGGTGGTCGGGGGCGAGGGAGGGCGCACCGTTCAACCCAACCACCCCTCGGGGTGGGCTGGCAGCGGTGGTCTAGACGGGGCCGAGTCAGCCCAGCAGCGCGGCGTCGATCCGCTCGGGGTCGAAGATGTGGTCGGCGAGCAGCAGGGCCAGCCCCACGGAGCCGGCGCGCTCGTCCAGTCGGCTGCGGTGCAGCTCGAGACGCCGGGTGGCCAGCGGGAGCGAGCGGGAGTAGACCATCTCGCGCAGTCCGGCGAAGATCTGCTCCTCCGCCTCGGCCAGCTGGCCACCGACGACGATGACCCGCGGGTTGAGGATGCTCACGGTCTCGGCGAGGGCCACCCCGAGCACGCGACCCGCCGTACGGGCCAGTGCCACCGCGACCGGGTCGGCCGTGCGGATCCGGTCGACGAGCTCGTCGACGTCCGCGACGTCGCGACCCTCGGCCACGAGGTCGCGGATCATCGCCCAACCACCCGCCCGGGCCTCGACGCAGCCCGTGTTGCCGCACCGACACACGGGACCACCGTCCTCGCCCGGCTCGAAGGTCTGGGTGTGCCCGATGTCGCCGGCCGCCCCGTCGGCGCCGCGGTGGATGCGGCCCCCGGCGATGATCCCGGCGCCGACGCCGGTCCCCAGCTTGAGCATCAGCATGGTGTCGGCGTCGGGGTAGTGGCTGCGGTACTCCCCCCACGCCATCGCGGTGGCGTCCTTCTCGAGCAGCAGCGGGCAGGCGTAGCTCCGGGCGAACCACCCGCGCAGGTCGAAGCGGTCCCACCCGGTCATGATCGGCGGGCTCACCACGGTCGCCTGCTCGTGGTCGACCGGTCCCGGCACCGACAGGGCGATGCCCAGCACCTCGTCGGGCGAGCGACCCGCCAGCGCAAGAAGGTCGGTGAAGAGCCCGTCGGTCGAGGCCAGCACCGTGGTGGGGCCGAGCGTGACGTCTGTGGGGACCGAACGGTCGTGCAGGATCTCACCGCTGACGTCGCACACGGCGGCCCGCATGGCGGTGGCCCCGATGTCGCACACGAGCAGCACCCCGCGGTCGACGTTGAGGGTGAACGAGCCTGCCGGCCGCCCGCGACCGCGACCCTGGACCACGTCGGGCTGCCGGTCGACGATCATCCGGGACTGCAGGAGCAGGTCGATGCGCTGGTTGACGGTGGAGCGAGAGAGCCCCGTCACCGTCATCACCTCCGCACGCGTGAGAGGCGGCCCGGCACGGAACAGCGCCAGCAGCGCTCCGGGGCCGGTGCCCGGCCGGCCGCCTGCCGTCACGGCGAGTGCTGTCATGCCCGCCACTCTATTAAATCCTGCCGCCAAACGAAATACCCGTGATTAATGATTGACAACTACGCATTATTCAGGCTCCAATGAGACCACCACCACACCTCGGCCGTCCCCGACGGCCCCACGAGAAGGAATCACCAGATGCTTCAACGCCGCAGCACTCGCACCCGTCTCGCCGTCCTCGCCGTCTGCGGCTCCCTGTCCCTGGCCGTCACCGCCTGCGGTGACGACGGCGGAACCTCGGGATCCAGCGGTTCCGGCGACGTCGCCGCGGTGATCAAGGGCCTCGACAACCCCTTCTTCCAGCAGATGGAGGCCGGCATCGACGCCGCCGATGACAACGTCGACGTCCAGGCCGCCGCCGACATCACCGACACGACCGGACAGCTCGACAAGCTGACCGTCGTGGCCGGCCAGGACCCCGCCTGCGTGATCGTCAACCCGATCGACGGCACCAACCTCGTCCAGGGCATGGCCCAGCTGGCGGCCAACGACGTCCCGATCGTCAACATCGACAGCCCCGTCGACACCGACGCGGCAGCCCAGGCCGACGCGGCCCCGGCCACCTACATCGGCACCGACAACGTCGACGCAGGCAGGCTCGCCGGCGAGCAGATGCTGAGCCTCCTGCCGGACGGCGGGAGCGTCGCGCTGATCGGCGGGATCGCCGGGGACGTCACGAGCAACGCGCGCCTGGACGGCTTCACCGAGACGGCCGGCTCCGGAGTCGACATCGTCCAGACCGTGGCCGCCAACTGGTCGCGCGACGAGGCCCTCACCCAGGCGACCACGCTGCTGCGGGCCAACGACGACCTCGCCGGCTTCTTCGTCGCCACCGACGACATGGCCCTGGGTGTCGCCCGCGCCGTCTCGGACGTGGGTCGCACCGGTGAGGTCGAGATCATCAGTGTCGACGGCGTCCTGGACGGGCTCAAGGGGGTCCAGAGCGGCGATCTCTCCGCCGTCGTCGCGCAGTACCCCTACGCGATCGGCGAGATGGGCGTCCACGCCTGCCAGGCCGCGATCGCCGGCGCCGACCTGCCCAGCGACGTCACCGCCCCGATCGCCCTGGTGACCGCCGACAACGTGGACCAGGCCATCGAGGCGGCGCCGGCACCGTTCGAGGCCTACGACGACCCGTTCGCCGCGCTCGTCGACTGACCGTTCCCCCGACGACCGACCCAGCAGAGCCAGGAGAGAGCATCATGTCCGTTGTGGCACACACAGACGCCGCCCCGCACGGCGCTTCCCCGGAGGCGCCGGAGACCGGGTCCGGCACCGGTGGCGTGGGCGAGTCCTGGCGCACCCGCGTGACCGACCTCAGCTTCTGGGCCGAGCGTGCCTCGGGCATCGGGCTGGTCCTGCTGCTGGTCGTCTTCACCGCGCTCGACCCGTCCTTCCTGAGCTCGGGCAACATCGCGGGCATCCTGTCGGCCTCGGCGGCCCTGATCATCCTCGCCGTCGCCCAGACGTTCGTGGTGGCAACCGCGGGGATCGACCTGTCCATCGCCTCGGTGATGACCCTCGGCATCGTCGTGCTCGGCCAGCTGTACGCCGCCGGGACACCGTTGGGCCTGTGCTTCGTGGGCGCGATCGTGGCCGGGCTGCTGGCGGGCCTGGTCAACGGCTTCCTCGTCGCGAAGGCCAAGATCACCGACTTCGTCGTGACCCTGGGCATGCTCTCGGCGGCCTCGGGCCTGGGTCTGATCCTCTCCGACGGCCAGCCGGTGACGGTGACCGAGGGCTTCTTCTTCGACATCTCCCTCGACGGCCCCGTCAGCATGGTCAGCTGGATCGTGGTGCTGGCCATCGTCGTGGCGGTCGTCGCCCACGTGGTGCTCTTCCACACCCGTTTCGGCACCCACGTGCTCGCCACCGGCGGGTCCCCGGAGGCCGCGACCGCCACCGGCATCCGCACCGACCGGGTCAAGCTGGCGGTCTACGCGATCGCCGGCCTGCTGGCCGGTCTCGCAGCGATCATCGTCGTGGCACGCCTCGGCTCCACACCGCCCGCCGCCAACACGACGTACCTGCTCAACTCCGTCGCCGCGGTGGTCCTCGGTGGGGTCAGCCTCTTCGGCGGCAAGGCCAGCATCCTGGGCCCGGTCTTCGGAGCCCTGCTCCTCACCGTGCTGCTCAACGGCCTGACCACGCTCGGTGTCTCGCAGTACTACCAGCCCCTGTCCGTCGGCGTCGTGGTCGTCGCCGCCGCCTTCCTGATGAGGTTCCAGAAATGAGCACCCCGATCATCGAGGCGCGCGACGTCTCGCTCAGCTTCGGCTCCGTGCGTGCGCTGCGCGACGTCAGCCTGACCATCGGTCCCGGCGAGATCACCGCCCTCGTGGGCGACAACGGTGCCGGCAAGTCGACCTTGGTGCGCTGCTTCTCCGGCGTCCACCGGCCGCAGTCGGGAACGGTCCTGCTGGACGACTGGCCCGTGTCGTTCAGCAGCCCGGAGGCCGCGCGCTCCCAGGGGATCGAGACGGTCCACCAGAACCTCGCGCTCGTCGAGGACCTCACGGTCTGGCAGAACCTGTTCCTCAACCGCGAGCTCACCCGCTTCGGCATGCTCGACCGCCGCCGGATGCGCCGCGACGCCGCCCGGATGGTCTCCGAGCTCGCCGTCAACGTGCCCGAGGTGACCTCCCGGGTACGACGGCTCTCCGGCGGGCAGCGCCAGGCGGTCTCGATCTGTCGGGCAGCAGGATTCTCGAGCCGCCTCGTGATCATGGACGAGCCCACCGCCGCCCTCGGCGTGCAGGAGACCAAGAAGGTCGAGGAGCTCATCGTGCGCCTGCGCGACGAGGGCCACGCCGTGCTGCTGATCAGCCACAACTTCGCCCAGGTCATGCGGCTCTCGCAGCAGGTCTGGGTGATGCGCGCCGGGCAGTGCGTCGCCGGTCGCCGTACCGAGCAGACCACCGGCGAGGAGATCGTCGGGCTGATCACGGGTGCGGTCGCCGCCTGACCGGCCCGCCGTTCCTTGCTCACCCACCCCCGACCCGCCACCCGTCACCAGACATTCGAGGATCCGTCATGCCTGCACCCCTTCCCGTCCAGCGCGCCGCCGGGCTCGCCAACCCGCTGGGCGTCCACGCCCTCGTCTGGGTCGGCGGCACCACGCCCGACGACGTCGCGACCGCCGTCCGCCAGACCAAGGCGGCCGGCTACGACCTGCTCGAGCTCTCGCTGCACGACGCCGCCAACCTCGACGTCGCCGCTGCCCGCGAGGCCCTCGCCGAGGCCGGCCTCGGCGTCGCCTGCTCGCGGGGCCTCGCCTTCGACGCCGATGTCTCCAGCCCCGACACCGCCGTCGTGGACCGCGGGGAGAAGCTGCTGCACGACTCCCTGGTGCTCACCCGTGACCTCGGTGGCTCGCACCTGACCGGCGCGCTGTACTCAGCCCTGGGCAAGTACGGCCAGGCGCTGTCCGCCGACGGGCGTGCCAACGTCGTGCGCGTGCTCACCGGGCTGGCGGCCCAGGCGGCCCAGTGGGACATGACCCTCGGCCTCGAGATCTGCAACCGGTACGAGACCAACGTGATCAACACCGCCGCCGACGCGCTGCGGCTGGCCGACGACATCGGCGCCGACAACGTCACCATCCACCTCGACACCTACCACATGAACATCGAGGAGGACTCGATCACGACGCCCGTGCACCTCGTCGGGCAGCGGCTCGGCTACGTGCACGTCGGGGAGAACCACCGCGGCTACCTGGGCGAGGGTCAGATCGACTTCGACGCCTTCTTCGCCGCCCTCGCCGACGTCGACTACACCGGGCCGATCACGTTCGAGTCCTTCTCCTCGGCGGTGGTCTCGCCCACCCTGTCGGTCGACCTGGCCATCTGGCGCAACCTGTGGGACGACGGCTTCGACCTCGCCACGCACGCGCGTCGCTACCTGGCCGACGGGTTGAAGAAGCACGTCGCGTGAAGCCCGACGAGCTCGAAGTGCTCGAAGGGCTGGTCGACCGGGCGGGCGACCTGCTCGCCCGCACCCCGGCCGACCAGCGCTGTCTGCTCGGCGTCGTCGGGGCGCCGGGCGGCGGGAAGTCGACCCTGGTCGAGGCCCTGCTCCCAGCCCTGGCCGGCAGGCTCGGGGAGGCGGTCGCGCACGTCCCGATGGACGGCTTCCACCTCGCCGACGCTCAGCTGGACCGGCTCGGTCGTCGCGAGCGCAAGGGCGCTCCGGACACCTACGACGTCGACGGCTACGCCGCCGCGCTGTTCCGCTGCCGTCACGACCTCGGGCACGACGTCTTCGTGCCCGGCTTCGAGCGCTCCCTCGAGCAGCCGATCGCCGCTGCCCTCGTCGTCCCCGCGCCGGCCCGGCTCGTGCTGACCGAGGGCAACTACCTCTTGCACGACGCCGACGGCTGGGACCAGGTCCGGCCGTTGCTCGACGAGTGCTGGTACGTCGACCTGGCCGACGAGGTGCGCCGGCAACGACTGGTCGCGCGGCACGTGCTCTTCGGCAAGTCCCCCGACCAGGCGGCCGCCTGGGTGGAGACCGTCGACGAGCCGAACGCCCTGCTGGTCGCGCACGGAAGGTCCCGCGCCGACCTGGTGATCGCGCCGTGACCAGCACCCCCGAGGTGCAGCACCGCACGCCCGGGGAGCGCGGCCACGGGATCCGCGCGGTGCGCTCCACGGCCGGCCTGACCGCCACCGACGTCGCCGCGGCGATCGGCGTGCGCGCCAGCACCGTCTACAACTGGGAGCACGGGCGGTGTCGGGTGCCGGAGGACCACCTCCCGGCCCTGGCCCGGGCGTTGGGCTCCAGCCCCGAGGACCTGCGGACGCTGCTGCGCGGCGCTGCCGTCCGGCCCCCGCCGCGCCGCTCGACCGAGGGACTCGCGCTGCTGCGCCGCCGCAGCGGGCTCAGCCGCCGCGCGGTGGCGCTGCGTCTCGACGTGAGCATCGACGTCCTCGGACGCTGGGAGCGCGAAGGGCCTCCGACCTGGCACGCGCTGCGGCGCCTGGCATCGGCGTACGGCGTCAGCGTCGAGGCGGCCGCCCGAGCAGCCGGCGCGGCGCCCCCGCGCGCCCTGGACCCCCGGTCCTGGCGGCCCGGGGACCTCCCCCAGGTCATCCGCGTCCTGCGCTCCTGGGCGGGTCTCACCCAGCGCGAGCTGGCCGATCGGCTCGGGTGCTCCGCCGAGACGGTGCGTGGGTGGGAGTCCGCGCGCGGCATCCCGTCGCCCGAGCTGCGACGCCGGCTCGAGACGACGTACGGACTGGTGCCCGGGGGCCTCCTGGTGGCCTACCCGCCGCGCTGAGGGGCCGTCCACGCGCCACCCCGGTCGGGCAGGACGACGAAACGCCGGCACCCGCGGATCCGCAGGTGCCGGCGTTTGTCGTGTGCCGTGAAGCACGTCTTCGGTCGGGCTGACAGGATTTGAACCTGCGACCCCTTGACCCCCAGTCAAGTGCGCTACCAAGCTGCGCTACAGCCCGAAGCCCCGCATCAGCGAGGCGTCTGAACCCTACAACAGGACGAGCGCACCACCGTCATCGGCACCGCCGTGGGGTGCGGCGGCGCGGATCCGGTGGCCGGCCTCAGCGCTTGCGCTTCTCCCGCACCCGCTGCTGCAGCAGGATCGGCGTCCCGACGAACCCGAACTCCTCGCGCAGGCGGCGCTCGATGTAGCGCTCGTAGGAGGCCTCGAGCTTGCCGGAGGTGAACAGGACGAAGGTCGGCGGGGCCGAGGAGGCCTGGGTGCCGAACATGATCTTCGGCTGCTTGCCGCTGCGCACCGGGTGCGGGTGCTCGGCCACGAGCCGGCCCAGGAACCCGTTGAGCTGCCCCGTGGAGATCCGGGTCTCCCAGCCGGTCAGGGCCTTGTCGATCGCCGGGGTGAGCCGGTCGACGTGCCAGCCGGTCTTGGCGGTGATGTTGATCCGCGGGGCCCACTGCACCTGGACCAGGTCCCGCTCGATCTCACGGTCGAGGTAGTAGCGGCGCTCCTCGTCGACGAGGTCCCACTTGTTGAACGCGATGACGAGTGCTCGGCCGGCCTCGCGGATCGTCTGGATGATCCGCAGGTCCTGCTCCGAGAGCGACTCGCCGCCGTCGACGACCAGGACGGCGACCTCGGCCCGGTCGATGGCCGTGGTCGTGCGCAGCGAGGCGTAGTACTCGTGGCCCGAGGCCGTCTTGACACGCTTGCGGATGCCGGCGGTGTCGATGAAGCGCCACGTGCGTCCGCCCAGCTCGATCAGCTCGTCGACCGGGTCCACGGTGGTGCCGGCGACGTTGTCGACGACCACGCGCTCCTCGCCGGCGAGCTTGTTGAGCAGGGAGGACTTGCCGACGTTGGGCTTGCCCACGATCGCGATCCGGCGCGGTCCGCCGACCTCGCGCTCGGCCTCCGGAGGAGGCTCCGGCAGTGCCGCGAGGACCGCGTCCAGCATGTCGCCCGAGCCGCGCCCGTGCAGGGCCGAGACCGGCCAGGGCTCACCGAGCCCGAGGTTCCACAGGCCGTAGGCCTCCGCCTCGGTGCGCTGGTCGTCGACCTTGTTGGCGGCCAGGACGACCGGCTTCTGGGAGCGTCGCAGGATCTTGACGACCTCCTCGTCGGCGTCGGTGATGCCCACGGCGGCGTCGACGACGAACAGTACGGCGTCGGCCAGCGACACAGCCACCTCCGCCTGGGCCGCGATGCGCTGCGCCAGACCACGGGCATCCGGGTCCCACCCACCGGTGTCGACGACGGTGAAGGCACGCCCGTTCCAGGTGGCGTCGTAGGACACCCGGTCACGGGTGACGCCGGGGACGTCCTCGACGACCGCCTCGCGGCGCCCGATGATCCGGTTGACCAGGGTCGACTTGCCGACGTTCGGTCGGCCGACCACGGCCAGGACGGGCACGGGGCCCAGGGAGCCCTCGGGCTCGTTGATCGGGGTGCTGCTCATGCTGATTTCTCCGTGATTCCCCCGCCGGGGTCAGGCTCGTGCTGCCCGGCCGGCAGTGGCCCGGGCAGGGAGAGGCCGGTGCTGCGACGCGCGGCCTCCAGGTCGTCGAGCATCCGGGCACGCAGTCGTTGGGAGGTCTCCCCCACCAGCTGGCGCGTCCGAGGCCACGCGGCCTGCTCGACGGTGAACGGCGTACCGAACACCAGGTCCATGGTCCCACGCCGGCGCGGCAGCGACGAACTGGCGCCGCCGGGCTCGCGGGTGCCGAACAGGATGACGGGCACGACCGGGGCACCGCTGACGTGAGCCAGGTAGGCCGCGCCCCGGTGGAAGAGCGCGAGCTCGCCGTCCCCGCGGGCACCTTCGGGGAAGACCCCGACCACCCCACCGTCGCGCAGCACCCGCACCGCGGCCTTCACCGCCCTCGGATCGGTGTGGAAGCGGTCGAGCGGGATCTGACCGGCCTGGGTCAGGAACCGCCCCAGGAGACCAGCGAACATCTCGATCTTCGTCAGCGCGTGCACCGGACGTGGAGCACAGATCGCCAGCAGTGGTCCGTCGATCACTCCGACGTGGTTCGCCGCCAGGATCACCGGCCCGGTGGCTGGCACGTTCTCGGCGCCGTGCAGCACGACGCGGTAGCGCCGCCGGATCAGCCAGGCGCACAGGGGCCGGCCGCCGTGCAGCAACCAGCGACGTGGCCGCCGTACGCCGTCGGTCCGCGGCCACTCGGAGTGCGGCGAGGTCACCGAGCGGCCCCCTGGGCGCCGGCCTCCTCGACCAGGCCCACGAGCAGGCCGATCACCTCGTCGAGCGTGTACGTCGTGGTGTCGAGCTGCGCGGCTCCGTCGGCCATGACGAGGGGTGCGGTCGCGCGACCCGAGTCGATCCGGTCCCGCTCGCGCAGCGACTGCTCGGTGGCCCCGACGTCGACCGCCCCCGACTCCAGGGCGCGTCGAGCCGCGCGGGCGCCCGGGTCGGCGGTCAGGTAGACCTTGACCGGCGCCTGCGGCCACACCACGGAGCCGATGTCGCGGCCCTCCACGACGATGCCGCCGGAGCCCGTGTGCGCGGTGATGATGGTGCGTTGCAGCTGCAGCAGGCGGGCCCGGACCTGCGGGACCGTGCTCACCGGCGAGACCGCCGAGGTCACCTCGTCGGTGCGGATCGCCGCCGCGACGTCGTGGCCGTCCACGGTGATCGTGGGCCCCGTCGGGTCCGTGCCCGAGACGAGGTCGGGCTCGTCGCAGCGTGCAGCCACGGCCCCGGCATCGTGCACGTCGACACCCTCGCGCAGCATCCACCAGGTCATCGCCCGGAACATCGCTCCGGTGTCGAGGTAGGACAGTCCGAGCCGGTCGGCGACACCGCGGCAGGTGCTGGACTTGCCGGAGCCCGACGTGCCGTCGACGGCCACCACCATCCCCACCATCGAGACGGGGGACGGCCCTGCTGGCCCGGTCAGGTCACGTGCACTCACGGGCACGCAGCCTACCGGTGGACTACGCCTGGTCGGGCACCGAGCGCACGCGCGTCAGGTCCGAGCGGAGCGCGGCCGCACCGTGCAGGTAGACGTGGGTGATGTCGGCACGCGGCAGGTCGGTCTCGACGTGCGCCATCATCCGGACCACCCGCGGCATGGAGCCCGCGATCTCGAGCTCGCGGGCGCAGATCAGCGGCACCTCGCCGAAGCCCAGCTGGCGCGCGGCGTACGCCGGGAACTCGCTGTGCAGGTCCGCAGTGGCGGTGAAGATCACCGAGATGAAGTCATCGACCTGCAGCCCGTTGGAGCTCATCACGTCGAGCACCATCTCCGAGACCCGCTCGAGCATCTGCTCACGGTCGTCGACGTCGAGCTGGGTGGCTCCTCTGACTGCACGCACGGACACAGGCATCACCCTAGTGGGCGCGACCCGCTGCTCACATCCGGACGCTGTCCAGCAGCGCGCCCAGCTCGTCGAGCGTCAGGTCCCGCAGCTGGCCTGCCTTGAGCTGACCGAGGTCCACCGGGCCCAGCTCGGTGCGCGTCAGCTTGCGCACCGGGTGCCCGACCCGGTCGAGCAGGCGGCGCACGATGCGGTTGCGCCCCTCGTGGATCACCAGCTCGACGATGGACTTCTGCCGGGTGGCCGCGATGACCCGCACACGGGTCACCGCCACCGGGCCGTCGTCCAGCTCGACGCCGTCCAGCAGGGTCTGGGCGGTGTGCTTGGTGACCTCGCCGTCGACCTCGGCGACGTAGGTCTTGTCGACCTCGTAGGACGGGTGCGCCATCTTGTGGGCGAAGTCGCCGTCGTTGGTGAGCAGGAGCAGCCCGGAGGTGTCGGTGTCGAGGCGTCCCACGTGGAAGAGCCGCTCCGAGCTGTCGGCTCCCGGGCGCACCTCGGCCAGCACGTCGCTCAGCGTCCGTCGACCCTCCGGGTCCGACATCGTCGACACCACGCCCCGGGGCTTGTTGAGCACCAGGTAGACGTGGTCGGAGATCGGGGGCAGGCGTTGGCCGGAGACCCTGATGACCGCGACCCGCGGGTCCACCTTGGTGCCGAGCCTGGTCACGACCTCCCCGTCCACCTCGACCTCGCCGGCCAGCATCAGCTCCTCGCACTTGCGCCGCGAGGCGACGCCCGACTGCGCGAGCAGCTTCTGCAGGCGGATCAGACCCTCGTCGTCGGTGGCCAGGACGTCGTTCACGGGCCGGTCTCCATCTCGGGTGCCTCGGGTGCCTCGGGAGGTGCCTCGGGCGTGGGCCGGCCGAAGCCGCCCAGGTCGGCGAGCTCGTCGTCGAGGTCCTCCAGGGACGGCAGGTACGGCGCCAGCTCGGGCAGGTCGTCGACCGAGGTGATCCCGATCCGCTCGAGGAAGTAGCCCGTCGTGCGGTAGAGCGTGGCGCCGTGCTCGCCGTCGCGTCCGGCCTCCTCGACGAGGCCGCGCGTCAGGAGCGTGCGCATCACCCCGTCCACGTTGACGCCGCGGATCGCCGAGACGCGCGCCCGGGAGACGGGCTGCTGGTAGGCCACCACCGCGAGGGTCT